>QYQB01000173.1 GCA_007280275.1 bacterium
CAGATGTGTAACAGAAACTATAACTCTCGATTCGTCAGCCGCGTTAGAAGAGTATAAGAGACAGAAAGGCCCGATCAGCGTGGAGACAGTGGAAATCCCTACGGCGTTCCGGTTACACGACAACGATCCGACCCCGTTCAATCCCTTGACGAAGATCGAGTACGATGTACCCTTGAGGAGTCGCGTCCGGCTTGCGGTATACGATATTCTGGGACAGCTCGTCCGCACACTCGTGAACTCCGATCATTCCAACGGCCGTTATTCCGTCGCATGGGATGGAACAAACGAGACAGGGCGCCAGGTTGCCTCCGGCATGTATATCTATCGACTGGAAGCAGGGGATCGTTCCGGCAGTGCTACTGTCCTTTCAAAGAAGATGATGCTCGTGAAATAAGGATCCTGAAGAGATCTTAGAGTGATGGAGAAGAAAAGGCCCCATTGATCCGGGTGTTCTCTGGTTTCCAAGATGTCTACCTATATTCATCTCTCCAACAAGATCGAGAATATACCAATGGCAGAGATCACAAATGAGTATTGGCGTCTTACACTAAACGCTTGGGGAAATGAACTGTACAAATATTGTCGTAGCGGTACGGACGACGGGCGATTCTCGATACCTCTCCACGAAGGAGGGTAACAATGTTTCGATCTCTGTTCCGATCCCTGTTTGTGGTCACACTCTGTTCATGGTCGGTTCTGGCCCAGACAGTCTATTTCACCGATGCCGGATCAGACACAGTGAAGCTCGGGAATACATCTTTCTATGAAGTTGGTTTTCGAAAGAACAACGGTGGTATGGCCTACATTATCGACAAATCCACTGGACGAAGCGTGACACTTGGTTCGAGGTACCAGGAGTTGTGGGGCGCGATGTTCCGCAACCCAAGTGCGATCTACAAAGGAGCGGGGTCGTACAGTCCAAGCGGTCAAGATCGTTTTTCATACAATTGGAATGCGTCGACAGGAATTCTCACCATGCAGTACACGCCATCCGCAAGTGCGCAGCGGAAGTTTGCCGTCACCGTTGAGGTAATCGCTTCTGCGTCAAACTATTTCGACTTGCGGGCGAAATTCGTGAATGGTTGGGGAGACACAATCAGTACGTTCAACTTCCCCCAACATTTGGTTCTAAAGAAGTCAGATATCAATGAAGGGCTTATCTCAGCGCTCCCCGGCGTTATTTTGAAATCTTCCTTCTTCACACAATCGCGATCCTACTATTGGAATTATCCCGGACTGGTAGGTTACTTCTCGGATTTTGTATCTTTCAGCCTTCAGTCCGGGCGTTTTGCGATGTATGCTGTCTACGATACGGCTGCGACTCCCTACGTCAACTATTCTCTATGGCCCGATGACCAATTTGCGCCCGGAAGCACTATTCTTGGTCACGATTACGTTATGTACCTGTCATCCGGTAAGAGTTGGACAACACCTCGAACTCGAATACGAGTCGGTGCAGATCACCCCTCGGCTATTGGTGCACTTAGAATCGATAGTGGCATTGACCAACTCGCGTCGATCCAGGACAAGTACGGCTCGTATTACGATCGAGTAATCAAGGCCCCTTTGATAAAGTGCGGTTTCTTGCAGCTTCAAACGAACAAGCGAAGCAAATTTGCTGATTTTGATACTCTCATTGCTACACTACCGGTTCCCTCTATACTTCATCCTGTCGGTTTTGAGGTAAACGGTTTTGCACGATCCTATCCGGATGTTTTGCCACCGGATACCTCCCTCGGGACCACGGCAGAATATCAAACTTTCTATCGAAGGACCCAAAGTCGTGGCATAATGATCATGCCGTATACCGAGGTTCTCTGGTGGACCGACAAGTCGCCGACCATACTCAACTTGTCCAGCAGTGGGCTGAGCGTCAAGGATATCGCGGCTATAACAGAGAACCTTCAACCTCGGTACGATGGATTTATGAACGGAACCACATGGCTTGCGGGGTATGTTGTTTCGCCGCGTCATCCTTTTGTGCGGGACCGTTTAAGTCGATTGGTCACTCAATTGACATCTGATCTACCTAGCGATATTCTTTTCCAGGATGAGATAGGTGCCAGACCTGGCGTGATTGATCTCAACCCAACTTCTCCAACGCCTTTTTCGTTTATCGACGGCTGGATTGAGCACTGCCAACTCTATAAGCAAAAGCGGCTAGCGACTGAGAGGGGATTTGATCGATTGATCGACACCCATGTTTCCTTTCATGGCAGCGCCCGATTGGACGAACTACACAATCAGACTGATTCCTACTGGGGGAAGGGGAATTGGGACTACTATCCGCTTGTGCCGATGCTTGCAGGTGATAAGGTATTGCTCTATCAACATGATCTTTCTTCGACCGAGGCCCTTACCAGCAAAGACAATTTGCGATGGGATCTCACATTCGGTTTCATGCATACCTACGATCTAGCCGACGGTCGTTTCCGTAATCCCGAGTGGCTGAATGTTGCAGGAGATTTTCAATCTCATGTTGCCAACCGCTATGCGGGCAAACGAATGAAGCAATACACAACAATACAAACCCGGCTCACTCGAAGTGTGTTTGAGGGCATCAGTGTTACCTCCAATTGGGATACGACGGCTTCTGTGACTCTGGATGCTCATACATTGCCGCCCGGAGGTGTTCTGGCGCAAGCAGATGATGGAAGCCTGACAGCGGGGATATTTTCGGTCTACAATAGTCAGGCGCTCACTCCAAGCCCTCCATACGATCACTATATCATTGTCGAACGCTCTGCCCGGGGAGATAGCCTGAACGTGATTCACTGGTTGGGAGGGGATACTCCACTGCACCTGGAGAGGCCAACATTCTGGCCAGCCTCTGCGGTGGTTCGAGTCTTTGCAGTTGCGAAGGCTGCCATCATCGAAGTCTCAAAGACAATTACTACGAGCGCCATCGATTTCACTCTTGCCAAATCTGTGCAGGGACAGGTAGTGCTTCGATATGTCGTAACCTCTACTGCAGTTGCCGCAAGTGTGCCAACGCTGACCTCGCCGCCCGACAGCTCGACGAATGTGCCATCGAGCACCACGTTGACCTGGGGATCAGCGATTGGAGCCGTTTCGTATCACCTGCAGTTGTCGACAACATCGGCCTTTACATCCACCATCGTGAACGACTCCTCCCTTGCTGCGACATCAAAAGCCGTGGGTTCGCTCTCTCTCTCGACGACGTACTATTGGCGAGTCAGGGCGAAAAACAGCAATGGCACAAGTGCTTGGTCCACAGTAAGGAGTTTCACAACGATTGTCGCGGCTCCTCAAAGTCCCATTCTTGCTTCACCGCCAGACGGGGGAATAAACCAACCGTTAAGTATCACACTGAGTTGGAATCCGTCGGCAGGCGCCACCTCGTATCACATACAACTGTCGGCATCATCGAGCTTTGCGTCCATGATCGTGAACGATTCAACACTTCAGACTACTTCAAGAACGGTTGGGGCGCTATCACTTGCGACAACGTGCTACTGGCGTGTAAGAGCGAAGAACAGTGGAGGCTACAGCACGTTTTCACCCACAAGACAATTCAGCACGATCCGCACGACGTCGGTGGAACAAGTAAGCGGCGAGATTCCAAAAGACTATGGCCTGGGCCAGAACTATCCCAATCCATTCAATCCCGCGACTACGATCCGTTTTGCGCTGCCAAAAGCATGTCAAGTAACACTGAAAGTCTTTGACCTCCTGGGGAGAGAAATAGCGTTACTGGTGAGTGAGAACAAAGCAGCCGGGTATTATCAGGTCCGATGGAATGCCAATGTCCCCAGCGGCATCTATTTCTATCGCCTTGAGGCCGGCGAGTTCACAGAGTCGAAGAAGCTTATGTTGGTGAAATAAGATTGATGGCAAAAGAAGTCCGTATTCTCCAGAGGGTTCTGACCAAGAAGACGGGCTTCTCCATTTTTGGAGGATGACCCGATGAAAACGCTCTCCCGCCTATTCGTTTTTCTTCTTTTGCTCCATCAGTCGTTCGCACAGGTGACCGTTTTGGTCAATGATTTTCCGGTGAGCGACGCCGCAAATACCAGCGTCTATCGGCCGGCAGTCGCATCCGCTCCGAACGGATCGTATGCAGTGACCTGGGGTGATGAGCGTTTTGGCAATACGAATCGGGCAAGCGGAGCAGGAAATATCTTTGGCCGCATCGTCGGTTCGAATGGTGTTCCGATGACCGCCAATTTCAGAGTTGATGATGTTGTGGCAAACACGTACTACACTGACTATTGGGTTTTCTTCAGCTCGCCATTGTTCCTTCCCTCCGGACAACTTGTTGTCGTCTGGCACGTCAACGGTGTCAGCGGACCCACCGGGATCCAGTCCAACGATGTCTATTATACTGCATTCAACGGAACAACCGGAGCTCGTATTGGAGCCGGCGTTCAATTGAACAAGGTTGGGACGTCGACTGGCGGCCACGCAGGCAGGCCGAATGTTTCCTATCGTCCCCCCTCCACTTTTCTCGCCGTGTACGAATACTCCAAAAATGGCAACAATATCGGCGGAACGCTTGTCGACATCAACAGTGGCGCATTGCTTGGAGACGCATTCGAGATGAGTGATAACGCGTTCAACAACCGGATCTACCCGCACGTTGCGAGTAACGGCAGCTACACGGTTTGCGTCTGGACTGACGCGCGGACAGACACGCAGGGGGACATCTACTCTGAACGAATCGTAGGTAACAATCTCGCAAGCACAAACGTGAAGGTGAACGACGACCCCACCGGCGGGTATAACCAGTACGCCCGCGTTGCGATGGACACTCAGGGGAACTACGTCGTGGTGTGGATTGACGCACGCACCAATTCAGGTGGCGACCTTTATGCGCAGCGTTTCGACCCTCAGGGAAACAAGATTGGAGCGAATTTCAAGTTGACGAAGAGCAACTCCAGGCTCCACGAGTATCCTCCCGGCATCTCGATGAAAGGCGATGGGTCATTCGTCGTCACGTGGGCGGATTCCATCAAGCAAGCGGGGAAAAACTGGGGCATCAAGACGCGGTTCTTCGGATCCGCCGGCCAACCGCTCTCAGACGTCATCGAGGTCACGACCGCGCCTTCTCTGCAGCCGGATGTGAAAATTGGTCCGACGGGCGCAGTGTATTACGTCTGGATCGATGGTCGAGAAAATATTAACACCGGCCGGATATACTCCAAGATCTACTCAGGATTTCCTACAACGGGCATTGAAGATCGGGGGCTGCCATCGACGTTCAGGCTTGATCAGAATTATCCGAACCCGTTTTCCGCCGGAGGCGGATCCGCCTTTGGCGGAAATCCGTCAACAGCTATCAGCTTTCACTTGCCCGCCCCGACCGGGTCGGGCCCCGCCGACCTGTCCGCCGGAGCACGAAGTGCGCAGGTGGAAGCTTCAGCGAAGGCTGGGCTTCCTGCCCCGAGCGCAGTCGAGGGGTCAGCGGTCAGCCACGTGACGCTCAAGGTCTATGACGTCCTGGGCAGGGAAGTTGAAACGCTTGTCAACGAAGTGGCCGGGCCCGGTATCCACACGGTTCGTTGGAATGCGGCTGGATCTCCGAGCGGTGTCTACCTGTATCAGCTTCGGGCAGGCAGCTTCGTTGAGACGCGAAAAATGGTGCTCACGAAATAGATAGTAGAGAATAGTTAGATGCCGAGCCCGAGCCGAAACTCGACGCGGCTTGCATCCTTCGCAAAACCGGCGTAGGAGTGATAGCCGATACCGGCAATGAAGGGGGAGATACTGAAAGTGACGCCTACGCTTTTGTAGTCCGTGGTTTCGCCATCCAGGCCATAATATGGCACCTTTGTCCCGCCCGTCAATATCATGAAGTGTTCCATTTTGGACTTGCCGGCACCGAAATACACGCCCATGTCATCGGAGACCAGGGAGAATTCAAGCCCGGTATCCTGCATGTTTAACGCAACGCTTTCCGTAAAGCTATGCGCCTTTTTGGAATAATCTGCCGTCCACGAATTGTATGAAAAATGTGGACCCACTGCGAAGGTCATACTGCTGTCGAAGCTAAGTGCGAAGCCGAGCATTCCGCCGACCCCCATGCCGATTTTCGGATCCGTGCCATCGCCCACTTTCGACCAACTCTGCAGAGCGACATAGAGATTGCCGGAAAAACCAAAGTCCTGACTTAGAGAACACGTGACGACACTGAAAAAGAGAATGATGATGCTAACGGACCGTTTCATGCTTCCTCCCTGATGAACAAATTCCCCTGAGGGTGATCGGTGATGGTGCTGGTGAGCTATTGCTGCTATTCGGTGCGTTCGAAGTATTTTCGGATGAATTACAGATGATCTTTCAACCAGCCCCCTGTTGTGGTGCCAATGTGAAGTTGGTTGTTCCTTGGTCAGGCATTGGCAACGTGAAACTTACACGACAAAACCTCCTTCATCCCATCGCTCCGCCAAGCGGACCCGCCTCCTCCGCCAAACCGCCACAAAGAAGGCGGTCAGGAAAGCCGGCGGACGCAAGAAACGCGAAAACGGCGGGTGCAACAATCTCAAACGCGCGGGGGATGCCCGCCAAAACAAATGCGGGCAAGCAAACAACGCAGAATCCAGAGGTTTCTCCATCACAGCCAACAGCATCGTCCATCCGAAAGCAGAAATACCTGAAATCAAATTACAGGTAATCAGTGCCATTGTCAACTCAACATCAGCTGAACATGCAAGTGCCGATGTTCCAGTTGTTTTTCCGCTGATATAGATTTATCTTCATATCAAAGCGACGCAGTTGTTGAAAACTCGAGTTGAAAAAATTGTTCAACCATGAACTGTTTTCTTAACCATCATAGCATTCGAGTGGCTGTGATTTTGAGCGTCCTGATCCCCTGAGCGAGCCCCGCCTCAGCGGGGTAAACTCCGCGAGTCGAAGGATCGATCGGGATCTGCACGATTGCATCGCTGTTTTGTAAATGCACCCATAGCTCAATCGCCAAAATCACCCACGACGCCGAGCGAAATCGAGGCGGAGTGGCTATGATTTTGAGCGTCCCGCCGAACGAAGTGAGGCGGGATCTGCACCAACGATAAGATAGTTTCTTCATCGCACCCATAGCTCAATTGGATAGAGCATCAGACTTCGGAGTACAAGGGGTATCGTTCATCCACTCTGAACGCACAAGATGCCGTCTCTCGTGTCGAAGTTTTTGTTGAAGACGCTGTAAGAGTTTGCCGATTTCATATCGACGCTCAGCCCCCTCTCTCACTCATCACAGTTTTGCCGATTCAACATTCCAGCTCCAACGATTTCAGCTTTCTGCCGCTCTCCGACTGATTTCCACGATGTTTTTTCAACACAGCTTCCAGATATTTTTCCAGCCCTTCTAAGCTCAAGCCACCTGTCAGCTTACCCAAGTCACTGCATCGTTGAAGATTTGACACCTCGCGCGCATCCAGTTACCATGCGACCGTCAAATCCAACTCACAAGTGACTCAGGGGTATCGACAATGTCAGCACAACGCAAACTGTATCTTACCAAACGCTCCAACGGTTATTATTATGTCGGTTATTTCGACAACAGTCGTCTTCGCTGGAAAACCACCCAGCAGAAGACGAAGCCCGAAGCCCTTGAGTTTCTGAAGCAGTTCCTACCCAACACTGAGCCTGTCAAAGAAGAGATGACGCTGTCACAGCTTCTTGATTCGTTCAGCCGACTGCATGGTGCTTCTCTTCGATGCCGCACACTCGCCGGTTACGAAGATTCAACGAAAGAGTTCGTGCGCATCATTGGTGATAAGCTCATCAGCCAATATACATCAGCTGATGTTGAGACATTTAAGAACACGCTTCTCGCGAACAAGCTGACACCGACCACTGTCAACATCCGCTATCGCTCTGTCAAAGCCGTGTTTGGTTTTGCCCTGCGCCATGAGTATCTACTGAGAAGCCCCTTCGCCAGAACATCCTCCATCAAGACAGCACAGAAGACGCCGATGTATCTGACGAAAGAAGACCTGCACGCCCTGCTCACGAAAGTTAAGAACCCAACCCTGAGAGATTTGTTCCTCTTCGCCGCGTTGACTGGTTTGAGACTTGCTGAGATAACCAATCTCAAGTGGTGCTCATTCGCGAACAATCAGATTGAAGTCAAAAACGATGAGACATTCACCACCAAGAGCGGTAAGCAACGAACCGTTCCCTGCCATCCAATCGTGCTTGAGATTCTGAAGCGACGAGAAGCCCAGCGCCGCAACGCAGACTACATTTTTGCCAAACGCTCCTCTGGTGCAAAATTCTCAGAGAGCTATGTCAGTCACCAGTTCAAGCACTATGTGACCAAAGCAAAGCTCGATGCCCGCCTACACTTCCATTCATTACGACATACAACAGCATCGACATTAGTGAACGCTGGTGTCTCGATTTACGAAGTGCAACTTCTGCTTGGTCATTCTTCAGTTGCGACCACGATGGTATATTCGCATTTAGCCGAGTCGCGATTGACAGAGAGCATGAACCGCCTTGACCTGTAGAAACAAAAAAAGCCCGACTAAGTTAATAGTCGAGCTTCTTCTTGCGCCCTTCCTGCTGAACCACATCACACAACGCCGACAGTATCATTCCTGCTGACAGACTCCAGCCCTGCCGCCTCTGTCGCTTGAAGTTCCTCTCCCCAAGCGAACAAGAACAACAGTCTCAACGCCTCCAAGTTTGTCTGAGCGACGAGAGCATTGCCCTCCGCTGTTGTATCACCACCAACCGCCAGCCGTGTGAGATTTTGAACCATCAGCTTCCAGTCCGTATTATGCTTCACATACTCTCCGATGCTGACTGGTGCCGCTGGTATTTTCTTATGTCTTCCCATTTTCCTTCCTCCTTGCCATGAACATTGTAACTGAGCTTCGCTCAGAGCTGAAGCCATCTACCATCTTCAGCCTCCATCCTCCCAAAAACATCCTGAGTGAACCACGCAGTGATTGAGACGCTGTTTTTCTCAATACCGTCACCGCTGACCAGAGTCCTGATGCCCATACCAATCATCAGCATCCTTGTCAGCAGTGAACCTGTCGTCGAGCTTGCGCTCGACCTTCGCTTCGCTCAGGTTCCCTTGATATTCTTTCTACAGCATCCATTCCAAAACACATCCCAAGTGAACCACACACGCAGTGTGTGCTGAGACGCTTTTTGTCTCAGCAAAGCCCGAACAGCTTTGACTGCGTCACGACATCAAACAACGATGTCGTGCTTTACAATCACATCAGAATAAAATCTCCACAGCGTTACAGCTGCAACAGCCTTGTTACGACAGAACAGAATAATCCATTAGTAGAAAAATCATTCTCGAACCAGCACCTGTAACCGTAGCGTGTGAACGGACCATCTGATGTTTGTGTCTGTCTGCCAGCGTCTTGTCATCGACGAGCAAGCTATTACCCTTGCCTTGAGCCATCAGTTGATGTGTCGAGCCCCTTGATATTGATTACGCAACTAATAAGCGCGACACGATGTGTATATGATATAAGTATAGCAGCAAAATCAATTAAACTCGTTTTCGAGCTCATACCAGCACCTTTTTTTCTGATACCCGCTGATAACCAGTCGATACCGTCTTGTAGCCGTTCCCTCATCGTTCCTACTGCCTATAGATATAATTTTCCCATGATAGAGTTCAAGATACTTTTCGATATCGTCATTTTTCTTCAGATAGATCCAGCATACCCACCCGTAGAGCCAGATGATGCCGTGTCACCCCTGAAGACCACCCACCACCATCAGTGCCGCTGTCTGGCGCAAGTCGCAGACAAAATCAGAGCGTTCCATCAACATCCTACTGAACACCAGCGACTGGATACCTTGAAAACCCTTCGGTTACCAACAACCTCTTCATATCGCCAGTCTTCCGACCGCGTTCTTCCTGACTCAACCACTCAGAATGTCGCCAAAACCATCCCTCCCCGCTGGCGCGTGTCTCTACCATCGCTCAGAGACCGAAGACCGCACCTACCACTGTCTCCGCCCGATTGCCGCCGTTCCTGAGAGCTGGTTGAGATGTGATTTCTCAGTTGAAAATAGAAGTAAGAAGAAGTGATGAGGCGGGGTGCAGCAAAATAATCGTGATGCCAAATCTCAAACGCGCTCAAAACATGAATGTGCCGTGTCTGTATATCGACGCTGGTTCCTGCCATTAGCTCAACATTGCTGTCTCGATATCGAGACCGTTACTACGCGACAAAATCACTGATGCCTTATACCTATTACAAACGAGAGAGCCCGACATGAACTTCTTTACAGAAACGAACGAAGAGATAAAGACAGCAGTCGCCGCCCTGCTCAACGCAGAGCTATCAAGCATCAAGCGCGTAACATTCGCCGTATCATACCCACAGAACAGAAAGCCGTCAGTGGTGACGATTGAAGTGTCGCCATCGCCAACCCTTCAGTGTCTTCTGTTCATCTACACACGCGGCAGAACGCTATACGATGTGATTTCGTATCGCAGCAAACGATTTGTGAGGGTGAGCAAGAACCGAGAAGCCATTGAGCATATCGACCGCATCAACCATTATCTGTTGACGCATGTCGCCAATGTGATGCCGTATGCACCGAAGAGCATTCACGAAGAAGACAATGACGAGCAGGAGAAGCTGAAGCAGAAAGACCTACAGTTACAGCAACTCAAAGACCGCAATCGTGTCGATAAGAACACGATTCAGAGCCTGAGAAGCCAGATGAAAATGCTGAGACAACGAAAGTGACCGAGTTGAAACTACGAAAGAAGCCCCAATCAATTCCAACTGGGGCTTCTTCATCATCAGCCGGTCTTACATCATTCAAGGGGGCGAAGAAGAGTTAGTGTTGTTTGACAAGCACGAACACTTCGGTCTCAGGGCTTGGCCCGCTATAGGAGAGCGTATCTCCATTGGCAGATAGAATACAAGGGCCCCACGTTCCTATGAGCCTCGCATCTATCGGAGTGCTCTGACCCGCCGCAGACACAAATACCCCACTTGTATCTGTAATTGTTACTTGCCCCGATGTAGTGACCGAGCCTCTAGAACTCCATATTGTCTTGCCGCCAAGTCCCGAGCCAACTGTGGTGTTAGTACCGGTCCTGTTCCCCGCAAACGTGTTTTGCGTTCGCGTAACAAAATCGCATATCCACGAAATGGTTAGCCTCTTGCCGTAGCCCATATCAAAGTAACTTCCACCTCCCACCCAGTGTCCAGCTAAAGACAGGTAAGTCGGCGAAACAACGGGACCAGTTGAGGAGTCATCTTTTTTGCACCCCTCAACAGTGAAGAGAAGAAAGAGGAATGATAGAAGGAAGAAACCGGTTTGATAGGGCTGGAGATGATTCTTCATTGCTAAGCTCCTTTCATCTGTGGGAGTCCAACGTCAACATCGCATTTCAGCGAAGTAGTTGACCAAGACATTACCAACAATTGTCCGCACGTTTCATGACGTCGTCACGGAACCAGATGTCTCTCCATCACAGCCAACAGGGTTTTCTGGAACGGTAGGAGGGGAACTACTGATGCAAAGTTACTGAGCCGACAATCCATTGTCAACTCTTCTGACGCAGAACGAGTAAGAGTCGAGACGCAATTTGTTTTTCCTGAGATATAGTTTTATCTTGTTGTCAGAAATGACAAATACTGAAATCTCGTGTTGAGTAAGATGTTCAACAACAGCGCACATTTCAACACTTTCAGAGTTTTGGCAAACCTGTGGTCTTTCGCTTTTGACTTGCACCCATAGCTCAATTGGATAGAGCATCAGACTTCGGATCTGAGGGTTGGGGGTTCAAATCCCTCTGGGTGCACAATAGGTCAATCATTCAGGTCCCGCCCTTCGGCGGGATTCTCATTTCGACTCTGAACTTAGCTTCGCTATGCTCGCTAAGTTCAGTCGAAATGGAAGTTGGGCCCGCCAGAAGGATTGGCGGGTAAGGGTTCTCCGCCTTCAGCAGAAAGCGCTTTCCGCCAAAAAGATGGCGGACAAGTCGGCGGACAGGGAGTCCCTCTGGGTGCACCATATAGTTGTCAATTGTGAATTGACAACTGATAATTGGCAATTGGATCCGCGATTTCTCACAGCTCACCTCAAGAAGAAGAGCCCGGCTCGCGTCGACTCGTTTGCGATGGTCTGGGTTCATTTCGTAATCATCCCTCATCTCCGATATTCCGTTTCCCCTCTTCCAGCCTCTCCTCACCTCGACCGAGCACTGTGTCTGCTATTATGAGACAGTTTCTCTGAGTGAGTCACATTCATAAATCCAACGGGATCGACGAGCGCCCAGTCCTTTCCACCATCTTCTTCTTGTTAAGTGATTGTTCCGCCGTGGGTTCTCGTAGTCATGAGCGCCTCTTCACTGTGGGAAATCAGGGCACATGTGATCCGGGAACAGAGTTTGCTGAGTACTTAGGATGCCTTTGGGCACTGTGACGTCCGTCATTTGACATGATTTCCAAAATGTAGTATACTTCCTCAAGCATTTTTCCACGAATAGTGGAACCAAAGGGGCCCCCGGAGACCCTGGCAGGAATCTTGAACTGAGGGAAGCTGGAGACTATGAACACAGGACAAACCATGTTGACCATCGGCGCCCTTATGCTTCTGAGCATTTCGGTGATGTCGACGAATCGCTCTTCGCTGCAGCACGGGGCGATTATCAACCAGACAGAGATCAGCCTTTACTCGGTCTCCCTGGCTCAAGCAAAAATTGAAGAGGCTTCAGGACAGGCATTTGATACATTTAGCTCAACGGACACAGCTGAAGCCGGAGCTGTCATCACAGCGCTGACCCAACTGTCAAGTACTCTCGGGAAGGAAGCTGGGGAAACCTACACGTCTGAGAAGGTCAATAATTTTGACGACTTCGACGACTACAACTACTTCAGCGGCACCAATCCGTACAAACTTTATGTCCCTGGAGTCGACACGTTCCGCATCCAGACAACAGTATTCTACGTGGATACCGCGAACCCGGGGGTAGACGCCGGAACGCGAACCTGGCACAAGAGAATGATCGTCAAGGTCTGGCCGACAGTGACACCCTGGGGAGGAGCGAATCCCAAACCAGATACAGTCACGATGTCCTACATCTACAGTTACTGGTGGTTCAGGTGATCTTATGGGAACTAGCACGATTTTCGATATCATCGGATCAGCGATTGTTGCCGGTATGCTTCTTCTCACCGCTCTCAGGCTCAACGCACAGGCCAACGAGACGACGCTCGTCTATAACGGCAGCGTCAGGCTTCAGCAAAACATGGTGGCGCTGGTAGAGTGGGTCGAGCACGACTTCCGCCGAATCGGGTACTGCAAAAACTATACGAAGATTCCGTTTCCGACGCAGTCTATCCGGGTAGCCGACTCATCGAACATCACGTTCTGGACTGACGACCAGAGCACGGGAAACCTTGACTCGGTTCGCTGGTACATCGGTCCCACAAGTGAGATGTCTTCCACACCGAATCCCCGCGACCGGAAGATATATCGCAAGATCAACAATACAACTCCCGTGGGTTGGAATCTTGGAGTGACGCAATTCAAGCTGGAGTACTACAATTATGCCGGCACCGTGTTGACGACTCCCGTCGCTCAACCGTCGGCGATCTACTCCATGCAGATTTCAATTGTCTGTGAGAGCCCGTTCACATTTCAGGAACAGTACCGAGCAACGAAAACGGCAGATTCGCTGGCGGATTTCCAGGTACAGTGGAGACAGCTCCGGATGGCAGCGAAAAATCTAAGGAATCGATAAGGCGAGAGGAAGAACGTATGGGACGAACATCGTTACTCATGGTGTTGGGCTACAGCGTTGCGCTGATACTTATGGGATTCAGTCTTTCACACGTTTCCACGAGAGCATACGAGAACTCGCTGGAGTACCATAACAGAGCAGTCGGACACAGTTTGGCGGCCAGCCTCGCGAATATGGGCTGTAATGTGATCTACAGAGTACCGAACTCGTTCCCAAGGTGGAGCAATGTTTCACTGGGAGGCGGCACGGTGAGCCTCTATACCAAAACGGTCCCAGGCATAGCAGCTCCCGGAGCTCCCACGCCGACAAATGTACAGTTGATGGCAACAAGCGTCTACCCCGCCGGTAATCCCCCTCCCGCTGATGCCTACAGAGACACGGTGATAATCGAATGGGGAGTGAGCAGTTTCGGGAGATTCGCTTATTACAGTGGCAGCGAAGGTCCCAGCGGTGGCAAGATAAACTGGGCGACGTCCGATACGGTCTTTGGACCGTTTCACACGCAGGATAAAGTGACGGTAAACGGCTCTCCCGTTTTCTGGGGTAAGGTGACGAACAAACTTGGATTGACCAAGAATCCATCGAACTCGACGCCACAATTCAATGGCGGATATCAAACGGGAATTGACATCCCGATGCCGAGCGATTTCAACCCGCTGAAAAACGCGGCGCTCGCAAATGGGAGATATCTGCATGGCAAAGACCTAACCCTGACTTTCCATTCCGACAGCACGATGACGATCAAGGGGTTAATCACCACACCGGTCGCCAAGGATACGATCGTGCTCCTGAGGACCTTCGTGCCAAACGGAGCTCTGGTCATTGACACCGCCAACGTCCGGATAAAAGGGAAATTCACTGGTCAATTGACGCTTTCCGTTCAGTCGGGAGGCAGTTCCAGCAAAGGGAAAATGTACCTTGATAGCAGTGTCGCCTATGCGCATGATCCGTTGGATCCAGCTGCGAATTCGCAAGACATCCTTGGCCTTTGCGCCACAGACAGTATCGTTATCACGAACAATACCAATAACGCCAGCGGTATTACCATACAGGCTGCCTTGTTCTCGTTGAACAAGGGTCTCGGCGCCGAACAATACGACAATGGGATTTCACGAGGAAGAATCAATTTGACAGGGGGCATCTCGCAGAAACAACGTGCTGCTGTGGGTTTGGTGGGGGGCGGCTCGGGATACTCAAAAAGCTATCGTTACGACAATCGACTCATGACCCAGTCACCGCCATTCTATCCGACGACGGGGAGCTACATGATCCTCTCGTGGTATGAGAAGTAGGTGACTCGTCCCGTCACCTACTCTGAAATGAGTTGTTGTGCAGGTGGATAGAGGAAGTTTGAATCACGAAGCAAAGTGCCCGGAATCCAATCGCGGATCCGGGCACTCTTTTTATCTGCTTCAGCCCCCTTGCTCACCAGGTTTTCGTCGTGGAGCGCGAGGTACCGTTTCTTCACCGCTGAATAAGGCCTACCAGCGATCTCGCCAGCACCACATAGGAGTCCTGGACGGCCATGCCTCTCTCTTCATGCAAGTCTGCGATATCTTCAGGGCTCTCGAGAGACGTATCCAGTAGTCTGCACCATCGCTTCCCATTAGCAATCGCGGGGAGTTGGAATGTGAGCTGGTCCGAGTGCGCGTTGAACATGAAGAAAAGATCAGAGTCCTGTCCGTCAAATTGAAGCTCAACTGCGATCGACTTCGAGTGCCACGACCAGTCCGGCTGCTGAAGCTGCACACCATGCCAAATGATTTTGGGTGTCTGGTGGGATCCCTGCCCGATGAATTCTTTCTGGCGGAACAAGGTGTGGCTCCTCCTGAACTCAATGAGGCGCCTGAAGAACCGGAGCAGATCTTTGTTGCTTTCCGCTTTGTCCCAGTCAAGCCAGCTCACTTCGTTGTCCTGACAATAGGCATTGTTATTGCCCCGTTGCGTACGTCCGAATTCGTCTCCTGCCGAGATCATCGGAACGCCCTGCGACAAGAGGAGTGTCGCAGCCATGTTCCTGATCTGTCGCTTGCGGAGATTCAGGATCTGCCGATCTGAGGTCGGTCCGTCTTCCCCGCAGTTCCAGCTGTCGTTCCCGTTTTGTCCGTCGCGATTCTGTTCGCCGTTTGCTTCATTATGCCTCTCGTTGTATGACACCAGATCAGCGAGCGTAAACCCATCGTGGCTTGTGACAAAATTGACGCTGTGGAACGGTGCCCGTCCGCTGCCCCGATAAAGGTCGGCACTGCCGCAGAATCTTGTCGCCAGCGGGCGGACCATATCAGGACTCCCTTTCCAGAATTGCCGGACATCGTCCCGGAAGCGGCCGTTCCACTCGGCCCACCGCCCCCAACTTGGAAAACTCCCCACCTGATACAGACCCGCAGCATCCCAGGCCTCGGCGATCAGTTTCACATTTGCCAGAACGGGATCCGCGGCTATTCGTTCGATAAGCGGGGGATTTGCGAGAACACTGCCGTCAGTCCCACGACCGAGGATGGAGGCAAGGTCAAACCGGAATCCGTCGATGTGCGTCTCCGTCACCCAGTACCGGAGCGAATCGAGAATCAGATCCCTGACGACCGGATGGTTGCAGTTCATCGTGTTGCCACACCCGGAGAAGTTGAGATACCTGCCCGTGTCCTGATCGGTCAAATAGTAGATCGAGTTATCGAGTCCGCGGAACGAGAACGTGGCCCCTTGCTCGTCACCTTCACCTGTGTGGTTGTAGACCATGTCCAGAATGACTTCGATACCGGCGTCGTGAAATGCCTTCACCATCGCTTTGAATTCACGGACTTCCCCACCGAGGGATGGATTCGACGCGTACGATGCTTTGAGCGCAAAGAAGCTGATCGGGTGGTAACCCCAGAAGTTGAGCAGCTGTTCTCCGTTTTCGGGGTTGCGTACCAGGCAATCCGTCTCCAGAAAATCAGTCACCGGCATCAACTCGACAGCTGTCACACCTAGGTCCTTCAGATACGGTATCTTCTCCGTCAGGCCATGGAACGTCCCGGGATGGTCAACGCCGGATGAGGGATGGCGGGTGAAACCGCGTACGTGCAATTCATAGATGACTGAGTCAGCCAGATGCCGGTTGAGAGGCTGGTCAAATTTCCAGTCATACTCGGGATCGATAACACGGGAGCGTCGGAGCCATGCTGCCTGGCGATCGGCACGTCCCCGGCCCCAGATTTCTCCGCCGGTCAGTGAACGGGCATACGGATCCACCAGGACCTTATCGGTATCGAACCGGTGAATGTGGGGTCTTGGATTTCCCGTCATCCCCGCCCGGAAGCCGTACTCGATGCCCGGATCGAGACCACGGACGCACGCGTGCCAGATATCACCGGTCTTGTTGTAGCGAGAATCGAGCGGGAATTCCGCCAACGGATCAAGCTGACCGGGAGCGAACAGAACAAGACTGACATCCGTTGCGTGTTTGGAGAACAGGGAAAAATTGATTCCGCCCCGCACAGACGTCGCTCCTATGGGAAGCGGCTCCCCCCGTGCAATTTCGAATTGCTCAGTCACAACATCCAGTATCGATACTTTCGATTTCGTCGTTGCCATCTCCGTTTCTGTGAGGGGTGATTCCAACCCTGCCGACTGCTCCAAGGAAGGTTAGCAAACGATTTCTTAAACTACAACGAGAGGAAAAGCCCCGGCGCACTACAACAAGTGATGGCCGACACCCCGGACCAGGAGGACCTCTCTCGTGGACAAAGAAAAGGCACTTCTTGCGTATGTTTTTTTGCCTCCTCCGTCGGGTTCTGGGCCGGTTGCGCCTTCACATTGATTCCCCCGCTTTTTTTTTGCACCTTGAATCAAGAAGGGAGCCGAAAGGCACAAACCGAGATGGTGGCACGGATCAAACAAGTTATCTTGGCGGTTTTCAGACCAGCGAGGGACTTCTTCATCAAGCATCCCGCGGTTCTCTCCGGGTACATCATCTATGCCTACTTTTTCATCACGACGATGAGTTTTTATCGTGACATGAAGGAATCCCATTTCAAGTCGTTCAACATCATTGAACGATTCGATGCACTCATCTGGATGTGGCTTCTTGCGGTTGTGCTGGTCAAGGTCATTGAGTACCGTCATCGCCTGAACGAGGAGGAGAAGGCACGTCTTGTACGAGAAAAAGAGCTGGAGGTCAAGAGCGCCCAGCTCGAGACGGCTCATCAGATGATACGTACGCTGCAGCACCAGATCAACAACCCCCTGACGATTATCCTCCTCTACGTGCAGCGTGCGCTGCGCAAGGGAGAGGCCAGCCCGGAAATTCTTCAGAACCTTTCCGAAATCAAGACCAGTGCCGAGCGGATCGCCGCAACGCTCACGGCCTTTGCGAACGCGCAAGGGATCGAAACTGTGGACTCGCCTGTCGGCGACCTCATCACACTGCGCAAACAGGATGACCCAGCACGAACAATGGATGAAACAAGCCCTTCGTGAGGCCGAGAAGGCGTACGAGCAGGATGAAGTTCCCGTCGGTGCAGTCGTGGTTCACAAGGGGAAGGTCATCGGGCGCGGTCATAATCAAATTGAGCGCCTGCAGGATCCGACGGCACACGCAGAGATGATTGCGATAACGGCCGCCACGAACAATCTTCAGTCACGGCGGCTCGAAGAATGCACTCTCTATGTCACCCTCGAGCCATGCCCGATGTGTGCCGGAGCCATCGTACTGTCGAGAATCCCCACGCTTGTCTTTGCCACGTTCGACCCGAAAGCCGGCGCCTGCGGCACCCTCTACAACATTGTCCACGACAAACGGCTGAACCATTCGGTCCACGTCATTTCCGGTGTGTGTGATCGGGAAAGCGGGGAGTACTTGAAGGGTTTTTTCGGGAGGGTGCGAAAAATCGTGCCGCGAACGTGACGCGTGTCGATCAAACTTCGGCCTGGAGTTTCTCCGCTCTGTCTGCAACGCGTATCTTTTCAATCAGCCCGTCCAAATCACCATCGACGACGCCAGAGAGATTGTAGAGCGTCAGTCCGATCCTGTGGTCCGTAATCCGGTTCTGAGGAAAGTTGTACGTGCGGATCTTATCGCTACGATCGCCGCTCTTCACCATCAATTTCCTCTGGGCAGCAACAGAAGCGGTCTGTTCGTTCAGCTTGACCTCATACAGCTTCGCCCGGAGCATTTTCATGGCGCGCTCACGATTCTGGAACTGCGAGCGCTCCTGCTGGCAGGCTACCACAATCCCAGACGGCCTGTGCGTGATACGAACAGCGGTTTCGACCTTGTTGACGTTCTGTCCCCCTTTTCCGCCGGAGCGGTACGTGTCGAACTGGAGATCGGCGGGATTGATGTCGATCTCGACTTCCTCAACCTCCGGCAGCACGACGACGGAAGCAGCCGAGGTGTGGACTCTTCCCTGTGCTTCTGTTTCCGGTACACGCTGAACGCGATGAACACCGCTTTCGAATTTCATCGAGCCGTACGCGTTCTCACCTGAAACAGCGAAGACAATTTCCTTGAATCCCCCTTTTCCCGTTTCGTTCCAGTCCATCAGCTCGACTTTCCACCCTTTACGTTCTGCGAACCGGGTATACATCCGGTAAAGATCTGAGGCAAAGAGCGCCGCTTCTTCACCGCCGGTGCCGGCGCGAATTTCCATGATGAAGTTTTTGGTGTCGTTGGGGTCTTGAGGAACAAGGAGCAGCGTCAACTCCTCTTCCAGTGCTGCCACTAGGACTTTGAGCGTGTCGTACTCGTCCTGCGCGAGCGCTTTCAGCTCAGGTTCGCTCACCGACTCAAGAAGCTCCTTGCTCCCTTTGTAGTCATTGCTCGCCTTCTTGTACCGTTGATACGAAGCGACGATCGGCTCCAGGGTCCGGAGCTCCCGGCCAAGGTCCCGAAAGCGCTTCTGATCAGCGGCGATCGCAGGATCTGATAACAACTGCTGAATCTCCTGCGCTCGCTCTACGATTTTTTCAAGCTTATCAAACATGGAATTGAAGGGAATAGGGCAACAGTACATTCATGACAGCACGGAATCAATTGCCTGACACAGCCTGAAGACTCTCAGCCTCTGCCAGCTCTTTGAGGGGGTACTTCCCCGGATCTTCCAGACCGAGAGCACACCGCAGAGCGACGATCGCCACTTCCACCTGCGATTCGTCCGGTTCCTTTGTCGTGACACGTTGCAGCCAGAGCCCCGGGGCGATCAGGATTTTCCCCCACCAGGTGGTAGTGTGCTTCGCTGAGAATTTGATGATCTCATATGAAATGCCGCCGACCACAGGGATGAACGGCAGATGCGTGAGCAGGCGCGTCACGATGGTCAGCTCGCCAAGCAACCGGATCAAAAGAGCGTCGAGAAAACTGAATGCGAGAATCGCCACAAACATCACGATAAGCAGAAAACTCGTCCCGCAACGTGGGTGAAACCGGCTGCGCACGTTCACGACAGGAGGAATGAGCTGATCTGACAGCTCGAATGCGAAGACCGTTTTATGTTCCGCCCCGTGAAACTGGAACAGCCGCCGTATCTCTTTTGAAAGGGAAATCGCAAGCAGATATCCCAGGAGGATGCTGATCCGAATGAGGCCGGCGACGAGATTGAACTCCAAAGCCCTCTGCTCGAGGTGAAAAACCTTCGTCGTTATGACGATGGGCAGGACGAAAAAGATACCCACGCCGAGAGCAAGTGCCAACACCAACGTTCCTGCAAGAGCAAGCGACGACTGGCTCTTCTTCTGGCCGTTTCCGTTCTTTTTTCCATCCTTGGACTCGACATCCTGCATCGCAACTTCGGCCGAGAAATTCAAGGTTCTGATGCCCAGGTACATCATGTCGACCAACCCAACCGCCCCCCGGAGAACCGGCAGCTTGAGGATCTTGTATTTCTCCACAACCGACATGTAGCGTTCCTGCTTGACGACGATCTCTCCATTGGCACGCCGCACTGCCGTCGCCACAGAACCGGGGGCGCGCATCATCACCCCCTCGATGACCGCCTGACCTCCAACCTGCATCGGTTTACTCGGGTCGTAGAGCGGATTTGTCGGCACCCAACTCGATTCTTGATTCTCTGTAGCCAATTCTCTCTCCTCATTATGATCGGTGTCTAGTGGTCCGGTCGAAAAGTTTGCCACCAAGGCACGAAGGCACAAAGGTTCTTGAAAGTGAAGAAAATTCAAAGATCTTCTTCGTGTCTTGCCAGCCCGCTACGCGTTCTGGCGGGGTGACTTCGTGGCAAATTCGATGTTTTCGACCGCGCTTCTAGAAGAATATACCAAAAAGTGACGCGACTTTCAACGCCGCGACCGAAACTGACCACAGCGAGATCTCTGCAACCGTGCGAGAGGTTCAGTCGAAAAGGGATGCCACAAAGACACGAAGTCCCAAAGTTTTCTGAAAAAGAGGAAACCCAGAAGATCGCCTTAGTGTCTTCGCGACTTCGTGGCAAAGCTGTTGTCTTCGACGGCGCTTCTAGAGCGAATTCAGCGCAGCAGTAATCGTTCCAAGAAGGATCGGTGGCTCGGCAGAGTGAGGCGCTCGGGCGGGATCAAAGATGTCGAGCTGGGCTGCGGCTTGAGCGAACTGACCGTTCGCGAAGTAGCTTTGCACGAGCAGCAGCCGGACGCGCTTGACGGTCACTTTCGCGTCGTGGGAAAAGGTATACGATGGGTTATCAGTCAGAGCGACGTTCGCGTTCGAAGCAGCATCGACAAAAACGTTCATCGAGAACAGAGTGAATGCGTTCCCCACCCGAACATCGTTCAGGACGCTCGTTGGGATTCCGGTAACCCCGGCAGCGATCGAGAAATCCCCCTTCGCCCTCGAGAGGTCGCGTTTGTACATCGATGACCACCCACGGCCGCTGAGGGCTTCACCCCGCACCGCCTGCGTCGAGGCCAGGTTGTATGCGCTCGTGAAGTTCGTCCCCGCGGAGTCATACCGCTGCGCCTCAAAGTGCTGCCAGCCGAGAGCAAGATAGTCTCTATCAGTCAGCGCAGGACCCGGGCCGGTCGAGGCTGAATCCTTTGAGCACGCGAGGAGCGTCATGGCGATCGCGACGCTCAAGACCACAATCAACTTCATGTGCGGTAACTCCCTGCTGGAAATCCTCATTTTATGAGCACAAGCCGTTTCGTTGCATTGAAGTGTCTGCTTGATCCAGGCACCGATTCTCTCGCATCAAGCCGATAGAAGTAGACACCGCTCGAGAACGCGCTCGCATTCCAGTACTCGGTATAGACGCCCGGTTTGAATTGCCGGTCGACAAGTGTCTGCACTTTCCGGCCCAAAGCATCATAGATTGTAATGTTCACTCTGGACTCGACAGGCACCTCGAAGCGGATTGACGTGCTGGGATTGAATGGATTGGGGTAGTTCTGTGAAAGGCCAAAATCGACAGGCAACGCTTGCTTGTCATTTTCGACAGAGACAAGGCTCCCCTGAATCTCAAGGTTGTCGATCATCCATCCCCATCCCGTTGTTCCTGGGTCGGTATACATCCTGAGCCGAATGAACACCAGGCTCCCTGCCGGGAACTTGTTCAGAAGGTTCAACTGATGCTTCTTTATGAGAGAAGGACTGCCGTTCACCCGGCTCGTCCAGGCGTTGAGCCAATCCGGCTCTCTTCGCGAATCATATCCATCTTCCAGCGCGATCCAGTTCGCCCCTTCTTTGGTCGCTTCGACGACACAATAGTCATAGAAATCAGTCGATCCGTACACAGAGCCGGGCTCGCCCGGCTCGACAATTGCTATCTCATCGAATCGGACAAACGCGTTCGATGCCTGCACGATGATTGGGATGTTCAACGTCAGCGTGTAGGTACGATTGTTCGAGTAGGGATGCGATGTGTGATAGGCCGGATTGAGAAATCCGGTCGGAGTCTGCAGCGTGAATCCACTCGATGTGAAGTTCGTCGTGGCCGTGTTGAAATTGTCGACGTAGGACGCTCGCGGGGCCTGGGGAAGGACAACATTCATACCGCGTACCGGCGATCCATATTGCCTGCCTCCCTTGAATGAAGTGACGCTCATGGTCAGCGATTCCGCTTTCGCAATCTGGAACTGTACGACCGTGTCCTTCACAGCGGCGTTGGATGCGAGGGTCAGAAACTTCGCTCCCTTGACAAACACGTGTGTCGAGTCATAGCCTGAACGGAGGCTGATGTTGATTGCCAGTGACCCGTCAGGCGCCTGTGCGGGTTTGTTCAGGCGTGGCGAAAGCGTTGCAGTGACCGGCGGCGCGATCAGCAGCGCCGGGATCTTGACGCTCCAGATTCCCCGACCATGGGTGGCGGCCACGACTTCGTCGTCGGTGGCGCGCAGCTGCCAGATCGCAACGGCGGGCAGTACATCATTCGCGTACGACCACGACGCTCCGTTGTTCGTGGAGATGAACAGACCGATTTCCGTACCGGCCCAGATCTCATTTGGATTCTGTGGCATGACAAGGAGGCAATACGTCGCCACGTCCGGGAAGCCATTCGTGCTCGCTGTGCCTGAGCCAAATCCGGAAATATCCTGCCACGTTTGACCGAGATCTGTGGTCCGAAGGATCTTGGGGGCTTTCGCAAACGAGAAGAGCGCATACCCAGTCTTCGGTTGCGTTGGGTGTGTTGCAAGACCCGAGAGGCGACCGAGCAGTGCGCCGGTGTAGTTGACCGTTGGGCCGAAAGTCACTCCTCCATCCGTTGACACGTGTATCTTCCCGGTTGTGCCGCTGTTCGACATCCTTATGCCTGCCCACACAGTCTGCGGATCTGCGATCGAAATTTCAGCCTTTGCGCCTGTCCCAAATCCCCAATTCGAGGCTGCGATCTTGAACTGAGTCCAGTTTTCGGCGAAGTTGTCGGTTCTCCAGACTCCGGTGCTTCCCACGACGAAGAGCAGGTCTGGGTCGCTGTTTGACTTGCCAATTTGTGTGATGAAAGGACCAAGACCGCTGCCGACATCAGTGAGATCCGTGGTCGCCGATGCAAAGGTGGAGCCACCATTCGTCGACTTTCGAAGGTCATTGTAGTACAACGATCCTATCAATTTGTTCCCATCTTTGTAATGCCAGATACTCCCAAAACCGTCACCGCCGATTTTTGCAGTCCACAGAGAGCTGGCCGTTGGATCGGCAGGAGAAATCCACGTTCCGTTGTCTTGAGTCCCCCCTATGTACTGTTTGACTCCGGGTTTCTTGTCGACGCCGTAAAACTGGCTTGTGTTGTAGCCGACATTCGGATTGGCCCAGGTTGTACCGCTGTTATCAGATATGGCAACGCCTCCGTCGCTCCCGTTCACCATACGGAAGCTCTGTGTTGCCTGGCTCACAGGGATGATGGTGATGTTGTGATGATCAGCGTGCACATAAGGCTGCGATTGATTCTCGACCCAATTTGTCATGCGGCTTGTGGCTCTTGACCTCCCAGTGATCATACCGTAGGTGATGCGCACGTTCGATGTCGGGAGGTTGTTTGCATTCCACGTCGCACCGGTTAACAAGCTCGGCCAGAGAGTGTAGATGTTCTTGTACCGCTCTCCGCCCGTTGTAGCAATACTCGCATTGGGGCCGGCGGCATCGTATGGCACAGCGTGCACAAAGATATACTCGCGCTGAGGGCTAGTGGCATCGTAGGGAATGAGCTTGTATACGCCAGAGGAATCAGAATCCCTGAACGAGGCCATCAATTGGCGATTGTTCGTGATATCCCAGAGCTGAAACGGGACGGTCACGTAATCGAGATATGGATACTGGAAGCTTGTGCCCGCCGTGAATCGGTGAGCCTTCTGGTTCAAGCCAGGTCCAAAACGGACCTCGACCGAGACGTAGTCGGCATCGACGAGGCTTACCGGCGCGCTCGTCGTTCCATAGAAATCCTTTCCCGTGCCTATACCGCCTCCTGCATAGGGACCACCCCAATTCACAAAACTGAGGAAGGGAAAAGTACCGTTTTGCGTAACCTCGAGTACACCTGGGGTCTGGGTGACTCCCGCTGCGATTTGGACCCTGTAGATGTCGAGCCCGCCAACAAAACAAATATCCCGGTCGTACGGGTGTGCGGCAACCGCATTGTCATACCAACCTTGGGTATTCAGCCAGTTAGGCGGTGTTCCGCTTGCGTGCGACGCTTTCGACCATGCGGCACCGGCATCATCTGAGATATAGACATCCGACACCGTGCTGCTTGTTTCCATCGCAAGGAACAGGCGCGCGGTATCGACGGGAGAGATATCGAGTTCGCACCGCAAGCCAGGGCCTATACCCGTCGATGAGGAGGTCCAGGTCAATCCACGGTCACGGGATTTTAACACACCGCTTGAATTGCGCGTCGCATAGAGCGTGTTGAAATTGAGCGGATTGGCGATGATCTGTTGAATTCTGTATGTTCCCCCGTTCCCACCGCTCGAATATGCAGCAACCCATGTGCCTCCGCCATCCGTCGAGCGGAAGATTCCTGTGTTCGTTGCCGCAAGCACCACGTTTGCATTCGCTGGATCGACGATCACCCGGTTGACGTACGAAAAATCGGAGTTGGACGCCGTGCTCGAAAGCTGCGTCCACGTCTCTCCCCGATCGGTGCTTTTCCAAATGCCGTCGCCGCGAACTGCGTCCGTATTGCCGAATCCTTCACCAGTCCCAGCATAGAGAATGGAGTGACTGGATGCTGCCATCGCCAGTGTCACCGTTGCAAGGTTCGGCATGGAGGGTGTCTTGTTGAGCCATGTCGTTCCGGCATTTGTGGTCTTCCAGATGCCGCCGCTGACTGATCCGGCGAACCATGTGTTTTTCGCCGGATCGTCCGGATCGACGATCAAGCCACGCGTACGGCCGCCAACATTTCCCGGCCCCACCTCGGTCCAGGGAAGTGCAGCGAGCTTATTGAGAGATGCCGCCTTGCGGTCGTTCGCCTTATTAACCTCCATCATCTTGTAGTTCGTGGGATATGTGGGACCCCAATCCCCATCCCGCGTACGGATATCGCGCTCGTACCGCTCGAATTCTTCCGGAGCGTCGACTTTTTCGGCTTTTCCTTCATAGGAATCGGGATCGCGCTCAACGAGAGGGCGCGGGAGATCCTCGGTGCGGGAATAGCCGCGACCACCCGGTCGTTGAGCGATGGCGATAAACAACATGCAAACTGCGGCCGAAAGTATGAGGTACACACTGGTGCGTTTCATTGCGACGTCACCTTCACTGTGGCTACTGGACAATTACTCTCTCAAGGTTCTTTGTCTTCTTGCTTCGGAGGTCAAAGATGTAGCCCGGCTGCCGATGCGGAGATTTCTCTTCGCTCTCTTCGATGCCGGGAATGATCTTGACGATGATGGAGAACTCATCGTTCCAGGCGACGGATCCGTTCGCAAGGTTGTCTTCAAAAAGAATGCTATCTGCTGTAACGTCGAAAACAAAGAAGGCAATCCTTCGCTGCGGGACCAGCAGCGTTGTCTTCGCCTCCTTGACACAAAGGAGGGCCGTCTTTGTTGAGTTGAATGTGTATTCGGCTCCTTCGCCGTACTTTTCCGTGCCCAGAGTCCGGTATCGCAGGTTTGAAGATTCTTCATGCCTGAGCTGCCTGGAGCTGCTGCACGAGAGAAATGATCCGACCACCAGGATGCCCACTACATGCCAAAGGGAATTCATCACAAACGTCGACGCTGGAGATGACATCAATTGGAGATTCTGCTTCCGGTCATTTCCTCGTGATCGATTCAACACTCAGCTCTTTCTTTCAGGGGAAGTCCGGTCATCCGTTCACTATTTCAAAACAACGAGTTTCCTGACATGCGAGAATCCACCTGCAGACAACCTGTAGAAATAGATACCGGACGGCATGAGCGATGCGTCAAGCCTTAACGCGTAATGGCCGGCGGAGCGCGCATCGTCCACCAGACGAACGACTTCCTTCCCAAGCACATCGTAGACGATCAGCCTGACACCCGACGGTTGAGGAAGATCGAACTCGATTGTGGTTGATGGATTAAAAGGATTGGGGTAGTTCTGGTACAGGGCAAACTGAGCCGGAATGAGATCGATCTGCCCATCAACCTCGCTTTTCTTCACAACACCCAGAACGCCCAGACGGTTAATCGTGGCGCTCAATTCCCCTCGCCCTTTGTCAACCGTCGAAGGGACGGCCAACCATTTCCCGTTTCGGTACTGTGCAAGCGTTGTTGTCTCATCAAGCGTCACTCCCGATATCCTGACAATTGACGGACGATTGAGTACAAGATCCGAAGGTCCGAGAGAGAACATGTGCGACGATGACTGCACAGCCGCAACAGGGATCAGGGGATCGGTTGTTCCATCAGAAGCCGTGACATATGTGGGCGCGCTGACTGCTCCGGCATCAAAGAAAACCATGATGGCGCTGCTGGGCGTCGAGATGGTTGCCGGCCCGTCGGGCTTTAGCAATCTGGCGTTGAACGCAACTGTTGTATCGGCAAAAAAGATTCCGAATTTCTTTGCCCCCCGAACTCGGAGCGAGACTGTGCCGTTGCTCTTGAGCTGCTGTGTGCTGTCGATGAAGACCCTGGTCGACCCCGGTACTCCGTAGAAACGGAGCGGCAGGGAACCCCCGGGTTGCGAGATGGTTCCGCTGAGGCTTCCAACCCTCAATTCATCAGAGCTTGCGGCGATGACATCGATGTACTCGCTCAGGAGCGGATTCTGCAGGTAGCCGACCGCGAGCGAAGGCGCAGCAGTCGAATCTGCGTATTCAAAAACAGCCCTCATCATCAGATTGAGCCCGTCCAACGAGCCGGGAGTCTGCTGGATCGCACTCGCTTCACGCATTGTCTGCCAAGCATTGGGAGGTGCTCTGGTGTAGTTCGGCCCGCGAAACACATAGGAATAATCCTCCTGCACAAAGTTATCGACGGCAAGATACGTACCGACCGAATCAATGACATCTTCCATAAAGCCGAGATAGACCGGTCCCTTCAGATTGGTCAGAGCACTTTCATAAGCCGAGAGATCGACATCGACGAACGAACCGAACGGGTAGGCATCCCGATTCACGCTGACGAGAAACGGTGGAATGATATCTGTACCCGGCCGGCCATTGCGATCGTTCCAAACGTGGAAAACAAAGTTCTTGCTGTCGGTCGGCAGGGCTGTTCCGTTGCTGAACTCCTGATTGAAAGCTACCATCATTCTCGCTTTGCGAAGCACATTCCCTTTCACCTGCGGTTGAAATCGCACAGCCATACCGAGCGTCGTGGCATTATTCCCGAAGCCGATGTACGGCGCGAGTCCCTGCGAGAATGGATGAGGCGTACCGCTGTCGTAGGACTCTTCTGTGATGAAATGGAGCGGCTCGCCGGATGCGGTGAATGAATAAGGCAACGGCGCACTCGAGAGGCCGGAGACAACAAATACAACCGACGTGAATTGGGCACCAAGCCCCGGCGAAGTAAACTCCACACCGCCTGCCACATCGCGAATCCGGACAGAAGCTGGTTCGGCTTCAATTGCGCGCACGGAAACACCAGCCGGAAGAGTGAATGTAATGCGGAAGTTCCTGGCGCTTGCGAACGATATGTACTGTGCTCCGTCCTGCACCAGTGTATCGGTCCTTTGCACATTGGGATCGGTATAATCGCCCCTCAGCGTCGGCCTGGCCCCCAGCGCGCTCTTGTAGCGATAGGTTGAATCTGGTGCATTCGATCCCAGCCAATTGGCAATGAAAAAATTCGCCGCAGTTGCCGTGAATGTCTTTGTGATTCCGGACTGGCTCAGGGATTGCTCAAAGCCCGGAATGCCGTTATTCGCGTTTTGAACGAACCTCTTGATGAATGGAAGTCCAAATTGGTCTGCAAGATATCTCGTCCAGAGCGCCGCCCGGCTGTAGTCGTCCAATGTGCTGTTCCAGCCTGTCAACAGCACATTGGTGTTGCTGAAGTAGCCTGCGGGACTTCTGAGCTGAAAACCACAGAGGTATTCGGCGTATTCGGACAGTCCTTCGTTGAAGAATGTGATCTCGCTGGGGTCGTAATTCCAGTGGATGAGGTGCTGGAACTCGTGTGAAAGAGTAGCCAGGGCCACGCTTGTGCGATGCGCTCCGTTGAAGAAGATCCCGGGGTACGAGTCGATGTACAGCATGTCACGCCTGTTGCTCGTATTGACGGCAGCGGTGTTAGGATCAACGTCCACAGAGTAGAAGAAGCCCGCAACATAACCACCCGTGCCGCTCCAGCCATCCTGGATGTCGCAGATGAGGAAATGGGTCTTCCCGTCCCCCCCTTTTTTTTGAAAGCTCGTGTTGATGTTGGGGGGATCACCATATGCCTGCCGATCGATCTGGAGTATTCCTTTGGTGGAATCAAGCGAAGAGCGGCTTGTCGAGCGTTCGAGCGCGTTTTCGACCGCATCAACTTCGGTCGATGTGACGTGACCTTTGCTCCATTCCCCCAGTGCGACCCACACGTAGCTTATCGAACCGACGGCTTTCAGCTGGGCACGCAGCGTATCGAAGACTTTCTTGTCAAGATTGTAGACCCAGAAGAGGTTCTGGTCTCCCACCTTCAATTCCGCGTTCCCTTTCTGAAGGTTCCACTGCCTCATGGCTTCGACGATTCCAGGATGCTGCATCTGCGTGTTGGCCCACGCCTCCTGAATGACTCTGGGATCATTCACCGTCGGGCTTGCGCAGACACCGCGTGCCCCATACTCCATCGGAATAATCTCCTGTGCCCGTGCCACAGAGCCCGTTGCAGCGAGGAACCCAAGCATCAGGAGCAACGCCTTCATACGGTTTCCGAAAAAAGATTTTGTGTTTTTGAAGATAATGGTTCTCAACGCAGAGCCGCCCCGATAGGAGAATCGGGGTAAACAGAGGACGCGGAGCAACGCAGAGATTATTGATCCATTTTCTCTGCGATTCTCTGCGGACTCGGCGCCCACCTGGCTCCTCGAACACTCAGAGGCGGGCAGGTCTCTGCGATAAACAATACAACCTGATTCACTGGTAACAGCTTTATGGAGTTTTGACAATGTCGTATCGCTCAACGATGATGGACAACGAATCTGACTTTGACGCAACCGGCCTGAAACGTACACGCAACTTCAGTCCCTGAAGTTTCCACAACTCAGAATAGAAGACAGTGGTGTCCTTCTGGATCACGTGCATTCCGCCATCGTCAGTCCGAAGCGAGAGGTTCGTGAAGGGCTCATTGCCGGTCACGTAAAGCACGCCGACAAGATCACGCGGCTCCTGTGACAATTCTCTGTGCCACCGGCAGCCCGACAGAACAACCATGGCAACGAGGCAACCGAGAGCGGCTTTTTTCAGCAGACCGGGAGTCGCTTGCGGGTACTCAGGATGAGACCTAGGACCGAACAAACATCTTCGAGAGCGCATCTCTGGTCTCCTTGATGTCGGCGCTGTCAAACACCTTCAGTACGAATACGAGGAGGATGAAAGCAGCGGAAAACCCAAGTTTGACGGCGATGCCGACAGCACTCGCCGGCTGAAGTCCCAGCATCAGAAAGACAACGACGACAGTACATGCGGCGAGCGTCAGTCGGGTCAGTCGACCCCATTCGTACTTTACATGGTACAACCGTTGAGAGGGAAAATAGATTCCGACGGCCATAACTATATAGCTGAGCAATGTCGCGAACGCGGCTCCTGTAATCCCGAATTTCGGAATCAAGAGGAAGTTCAAAACGACGTTGACCAGCGCTCCTGCCCCGGTAGCATATGGCAGATACTTGGTCTTCTTCTCGAGGTATACGCCGACCACGAAATTGACATAGGCACCTGTGAAGACGTACGCCAGCAGAATGATCGGCACGATCCCAAGTCCTCCCCAGTAATCAGGATGGATGACGTACCTGCCGAAAACCCGAATTCGTACGATATCGTCAATGAAGAGGGAGCCGGTGACGAACACAAGCATCATCAACGCGACGAAGTACGTGAACACCTTGGAGAACAGCTTCTGTGCGTCGTTGTCCTTGGCGTGCGTCAGGAAGAACGGTCTCCAGGCGTAGTCGAACATTCCCACGACCAGCATCATGAGCACACCAAGCCGGTAGTTGGCCCGATAGACTCCGACAGTTGCGTCGTTTGTCAGCGCCTTCAGGATGGGGACATCGATAACCTGGATGGCAATCCCTGACAGGCCGGCGGGGATGTATGGTAACCCAAAGCGTATCATTTCCTTGTAGAGGCGGCTTGGTAAATGCAGCGTCAACTCAGGGAACACGACCGCGGCGAGAACGAGGGACGTCACTGCCGACGCAAGAAGATTAGCGATGAACACCGCTTCGACCCCCATCTTGAGAACGACAAACAAGAGGATCGTCAGCAGCACATTGATGATGATGTTGAGAATACGGAGACCGGCAAACATTTTCGCACGGTTCTCCATGCGAAGATAGGCAAAGGGGACGATGGCGAGCGTGTCGAAGCAGAGGATCCAACCGGAATAGCGGATCAGGTCGGCGTGATCTGCTCCGTCGCCCAGTACACCGCTGATTGCAGGAGCGAAGAAATAGATCAGAACAGAGAAGAGAACGGATGTTCCGAGGAGGGAGAAGTACGGGACGCTGACCGTTTGCTTCTTGTCCGCTGTTTCAAGCGACGCGACAAACCGCATGTAAGCGGAATCCATGCCGTATCCATAGACGACAAACGCGAATGCGATGTAGGCATAGATGTTCGCCATGACACCGTAATCGGCAGTCGCCAGGAAGTTTGTGTAGACGGGGACAAGCAGGAAATTGAGAAACCGGCCGACGATCGAACTGAGACCGTAGATAGCTGCTTCTTTTCCCAGCTTGAAGATGCGATCGAGCATGGAGAAGGGGGAGGAGCGCCGAAGAGGCGTCAGCTCTTTTCGCCCTCGTTTACCAGCATGATGGGAATATCATCCTTCACCTGGTAGACGTGTCCGCAGGACTTGCAGGTGAGCGTTTGTTTGTCCGCCTTGTAGTCAAGATCCCCCTTGCAGCGGGGACAACAGAGAATTTCGAGGAGCTCAGGTTTTAGCATTCGACTCCCGGGATTTGTTCATTGCTTCATGCAGAATTTGGATGAACATCGCCGGTGCACGCGTGGGTCGTCCGGTCGATTCATTGAGGAAACTGTGAACAGTATATCCCTCGACGATCGGTTCAGTCTCCCCTTCGAGCATGATACGGTACTCGATGCGGATTCTCGCGACGGGCATTTCTGTGCAGAAGGTCTCCACTGTCAGGAGATCGTCGTAGCGCGCAGACTTCCGGTATTTCGCAAACGCCTCGACTACGGCAACGAGGATTCCCTGTTTTTCGATTTCCGTATAGGGCATACCGATGGACCGCAGAAGCTCGGATCGACCCTGCTCGAAATACTCGAAGTACTTTCCGTAGTACACAAACTTCATCGCATCGGTATCGGCATACCGGACACGGATGGATGTCTGATTCTTGATCATGAAGCCCTGACTATTCCTTCCATGCTCCCATCTTCGAGAACTTCTCCACACGTTTTTCGACAAGCTTGTCGGGCTTAATCTTCATCAACGCCTTGAGTTCTTCCAGCAGGATCTTTTTGAGTGTCGATGCAGCCATTTCGTGATTTCGATGTGCCCCGCCTCGCGGCTCGGGCACGATTCGGTCGATAATCTTCTGTTCCAGCAGATCAGCCGCTGTCAGCTTCAACGCTTCCGCCGCCTGCTCCTTGTAATCCCAGCTCCGCCAAAGGATGGAAGAACACGACTCGGGCGCGATCACGGAATACCAAGTGTTCTCGAACATCAGCACGCGGTCACCCACACCGATACCGAGAGCACCGCCGGACGCTCCTTCACCGATAATCACAACGACAATCGGGACGGGCAGGTGGGACATCTCGAACAGGTTGCGGGCAATTGCCTCGGCCTGTCCCCTCTCCTCTGCCCCGATGCCAGGGTAAGCCCCTGGAGTGTCAAGCAACGTGATGACAGGTCTCTTGAATTTCGCCGCCAGATGCATGAGCCGCAGAGCCTTCCGGTACCCTTCGGGGTTCGGCATCCCGAAGTTTCGGAACACGTTCGATTTTGTATCCCTCCCCTTCTGGTGGCCCAGAATCATTACCGGCTGATTGTCCAGGCGGGCAAATCCTCCCACGATGGCCTTGTCGTCGCCAAAAAGACGGTCACCGTGCAGCTCGACAAAGTCCTCCGTCATCAGGTGGACATAATCGAGCATATACGGACGGTCCGGATGCCGGGCAAGCTGCACGCGCTGCCAGCGCGTCAGATTCGAGAAAATCGATTCACGCAGCTGGTCGACTTTCTTCTCCAACGTCGAGATCTCGTCGGCGATATCGAGGTTGTCGGAATACTTCCGCATCTCCTCGATTTTCTGCTCCAACTCGATGATCGGTTTCTCGAACTCCAGTACCATTTTCGCCATAACGTCTCCTTTTGCTGCCGTCGACCGGCTGCCCGCTCCTCCTCAGTTCAGGGTGTCACCGGGTGACAACACCCGCCGGATTCATGCCTTGGGCCGTGATTGCAGCATGGCCTTCAGAAGGATTTCAACATCCAATGCAAGCGACTGGTTCTTTGCGTAGTACAGGTTGTATTGCTCTCTCTCTTGTTCGGAGAGCGTGCGGTTTCGCTGAAGCTGGATCAAACCTGTGAGGCCGGGTTTCCCGAGATAGAGTGCGCCGCCATGGCCCGGAGAACCTGTGGAATCGTGAGTCGTTCCTTCGATCACCTGTTGGAACGTCTCTGGTGGGCCGACGAGACTTCTCTTCCCGGAGAGGACCGCAGGGAGCCGGAGAATGAACTGTGAACGGGAGGTTCCGGGCGCGATTCTCCTGAAATATACGAAAGGATAGATCGAAATCAAAAGCAGGAATGAGACCACGACGTCGAAGAACCGCTTCAATGTTCGATTTGTTGACTTCTCGATATCATACGTAATCTGGACAAGCGGCAGCTCATTCAGTGAATCGACGCTTCCCTTTCCAATGATGACCTCGAGCGTGTTGGGAACCAGATGGAAATTGACCGCCTGTTCCCTGGTCCGCCCGATCACTGAGAGGATATCAGTGTACGAAAGCGTCTGCGTGGAGAAAATTACGTCGCTCACGCGCAAATCCTGAATGACCTTTCCAATATTATCGGTACTGCCCACGATCGAAAGGCCTGCCAGTTCCCCCCCAACCCGCTTCCTGTTGATGTCAATGAACCCCAGAACGTCGTAGCCGTCACTCACCCGGTTGCGGAGTCGTCGCAGCAATTCCTGCGCAGACTTGTCCGTCCCGACAATCAGCGTCCGCCGACCAAGGATGCTCCTGCGCCCCTCCGCCGAGCTTCTCCCGATCACACGGAGCGAGAGCCGCCAGGACGGAAGAAAGACCGTGCTCAGCAAGCCCGAGATGATCGTCACGCCGCGGCTGAAACCGTAGTCTTTGAAGAAAAATACAAGCGCCGAGATGAACACGTAACTCAACGCCGTCGCCACAATCGAACGCGAGACCGACATCCGGCGATGCGTGTAGACTCCGGCCCAGAACATTCCGCCGACTACGATGAGTGCGGGCACGGAGTAAATGATCGGATACGCGTGAACCGGCAAACGAGAGAACGTGCCGAACCAGATCCACTCCGCCAGCACAAGCGAAAGGTCAACGAGAATGATATCGACGAGAGCTATCCCAAGGGGGCGAAGGAACGCTTTGACGATGGCGAGGCGCGATGAAACAGTGATCGCACACCGTATGAGGAACGCGAGCATCAGGGAACTGCTCAGATGCTTCTGCACAAACAGGTGCATCGCCTGGTAGAAGGTTCGGATTTCGTTCAGGTTGCTCCGCTTTGTGCTTTCCCCTTTGTAGTGGATGATCTGAGTCGTATGGACGTAGTAGTTCTTCCACCCGGCTCTCTGGATCCGATAACACCAGTCAAGATCCTCGCCGTACATGAAGAAATCCTCGTCGAGACCCCCGACCTGTTCATAGGCTTCCCTCCGCACCATCATGAATGAGCCGCTGACGGCGTCGATTTCGTATGTTTCATCCGGGGAGAGATAGGTCAGGTTGTACCGGCCAAACAATCGTGAGGTCGGAAAGAGAGCGCTCAATCCGACCATTTTGGTGAACGCTGCCCAGGGTCTCGGAAAGCTCCTGCGACAGGCGAGTTGAAATGTCCCGTCCGGATTCAGGATCTTGCACCCGGCGAGACCCACATCGTGGTTCTCTTCGAAAAACCGGAGCATCACGCGCAAGGTGTCTTCCTGCACAAGCGTATCGGGATTAATCAGCAGGATGAATTTCCCACGGGCGCGTTTTAGACCGACGTTGTTGGCTTTCGCGAATCCCAGATTGGACTTGCTAGCGACTAACTGCACGGCGGGAAAACGGCGGCGCACCATCTCGATGCTGCCGTCGTCCGAGGCGTTGTCAACAACTATGATCTCCCCCTTCATCCCCTTCATCGCCTTTTGCAGCGACACAAGGGCGTGGTGGAGAAAATCACGCACGTTGTAGTTGACGATGATGATGGAGAGCAGCGGAGCAGATTGTTGACGTTTTCCAGCCATAGGTGAATTTCACGCAAAGACGCAAAGAAGAAAATGATGCAAGTTGACCGCATTTCGGAAGGGTTAAAACCCCTGAAAATCTTGGTTGAGATTTATGAGAGGCTGTCCAAAAAGTACTATCAACCCTTACAGCTACTTCGGGAAATCTGATATATCGACGATTTTCAAAACTCAACGTGGTCGAAATGGCATTTCGACCTACATTTTGCACAGCCTCCAATTGCCTCGACCTTGAGGTCGGGGAATAGAAAAACCCCACAAAACCCCCAAGAGGCTTTAGCCTCTTCCCAACGAGCGGTCAACTTGAGAAAAGGACTTAGAGCTCAGGCAGGTCATTGACGACTCTTGGAGCCTGCTGAGAAAGCACGATCGACCACAATCTTGCCAATCTCGTTTTCATTCACAGTTGCCTCGGATCATTTAAGCATCAAAACTCACTTCGCGTTCTTTGCGCTCTTCGCGGTTTGCTTTTCTTTTCACCATCCATTGCGCAAAGAGACGTGAGTTCACCGCCCGTCAAACAGGCTCCTGAGTTTCAATCTCCACACCATCCACACTGCTTCGTACACGATTTTTTTAGACATCTTTGATACGCCAATGCGGCGATCCACAAACACGATCGGGATCTCGCAGACACGGAAGCCCTTCCTCCAGGATTTGAAGCTCATTTCGATCTGGAAGGAATAGCCGTTGGAATGAATCGCGTCAAGATCGATGCTTTCAAGCACCTTCCGCCTGAAACATTTGAATCCGCCGGTCGCATCACGCACCGGCATCCCCGTGATCACCCGCGTATAGATATTGGCAAAATAGCTGAGCAGAAGCCTTTTCATTGGCCAGTTGACGACATTGACCCCCTCGATATACCGGGAGCCGATGACAAGATCAAACTCTTCCGCTTTTGCAAGGAGTCGGGGGAGCTCCGCCGGGTCGTGCGAGAAATCAGCGTCCATCTCGAAAATGTAGTCGAAGCCGTTGGCAAGGGCGAACTTGAAACCAGCCACGTACGCCGTCCCCAGGCCCATCTTCCCCGGTCGCTCTATCAGATGAATGCGCTGCTCGGTTTTCTGCATCTCTTTCACAAGCTTCGCTGTCCCGTCGGGAGAATTGTCGTCAACGATCAGGATGTTGAAATGGCTCCCGAGGCTGAGTATGATCGGGAGCAGCCGTGGGAGGTTGTCAGCTTCATTGAATGTCGGGATAATGACAAGGCAGCGTTTCATAGTGTGGTTCGAGTCTCGACTTGTTTCGTGATAGTGAATTCTTCCTATTTCTTCTCCATTGCTTCCATGACCGAGTGCGCGATGAACCGTTGCTGCTCTTCGGTCAGTTCCGTATGTATCGGCAGAGAAATCACATCCGCCGCCGCCCGCTCGGTTTGAGGGAACGATCCGGTCGGTTCCCCGACGTTCAGATAGGCCTGCTGCAAGTGCAAAGGGACCGGATAATAAATGGCATGAGGGATTTTCTTCTGCGTGAGCTGCTCGTCCACTTTGTCGCGGTTGGGAACACGCAGCGTGTACTGGTGAAAGATGTGCCGCGCATACGATGCCTCGAATGGTATCGTGATCTCTTTCGCTTTGAGTAACTTATTATAGAAATGCGCCGACGTGCGGCGCGCTTCATGCCATTGATCGAGATATTTCAGTTTGACATTAAGAATCGCAGCTTGCAGAGTGTCGAGACGGCTATTGACACCCAGGATCTCGTGATAGTAGCGCTTGCGTGACCCATGCATAATGATCGTGCGCACCTTCTCCGCAAGCCGATCATCGTTTGTGACGACCATGCCTGCATCACCGAAAGCCCCGAGATTCTTGCTGGGGAAGAAGCTGATGCAACCGAAGGTCCCGATGCCACCGACCTTGCGTCCTTTGTATTCCGCCCCCATGGCCTGGGCCGCATCCTCAATAACAGGTATTGCGTGCCTTCGGGCGATCTCCATGATCGGATCCATATCGGCTGAATGGCCATAGAGGTGCACAGGCAATATCGCCTTGGTTCTTGGCGTGATCGCGGCTGCCAGAGCAGCGGGGTCGATATTGTAGGTCAAAGGATCGATATCGACGTAGATCGGTTTTGCACCGAGAAGGACGATCGTTTCGGTTGTCGCCACGAATGTGAACGGTGTCGTCACCACTTCGTCGCCGGGCCCGATTTCCAGTGCCATCATCGCCACCTGCAGCGCATCCGTGCCCGAGGCGCAGCCGATGGCATGGCGCGTACCGAGGTATTTCGCGGCAGCGGCTTCAAATTCGCCGACCTCCTTACCCAGGATATAGTGCCCCGAGTCCAGAACGCGATGGATTGCATCATCGATTTCGGGTTTGATTTTCTTGTACTGCGTTGTCAGATCAACCATTTGGATATTCATCGTGCTCATATCAGGTATGTCCTTTTCCCATGATCATTACGTAGAATGTATTAAAAAGTATCTTCAAATCCATCCGCCACGACATGTTCTCTATGTAGAAGAGATCGTACTTCAACTTCGCTTTTACATCTTCGATCGATTCATCATACTTGTGCTTGACTTGAGCCCACCCGGTGATGCCGGGACGCACTTTCAGCCGACGTTTGTACAGTGGTAACTCGGCCGCGAGTTTTTCCACGAAGAATGATCGCTCGGGTCGCGGACCGACCAGGCTCATATCACCCCCCAACACATTGATGAACTGCGGAACCTCGTCAATATGTAGACGACGAATGATCCTTCCGACACGGGTCACTCGCGGATCCAACTTCGCGGCCCAGACAGGTCCCGACTTCTTTTCTGCATCTGTCTCCATCGATCGGAACTTGAAGATTCTGAACGGCTTCCCGTTCTTCCCAACACGTTCCTGACCGTACAAGACAGGGCCCAGGGAATCCACTTTGATCAGGGCCGCAACCAAAAGCCAGAGAGGCAGCCCGGCCACAAGAATTAGGAAGGACGCCGTAACGTCGAGAACACGCTTGAGCGATTCCTCCCACGGCTTCATGATTTCGGATGTTACCTCGATGAGAGGTGCTCCATAGATGGAGCTCACGCGGGCCTGACCGCTGACAATGTCGTACAAATCGGCCATGATCTTTAAACCAACCTCATAGCCGGTGCAGGCATTCATGATCTGGATGAGTTTCTCGTGTTCCGACGAATCGAGGCCGATGAGGACCTCACGCACGTCATGGTCTTTGATGAGCGACGACAGTTGATCGCTCGATCCCACCAGCGGGATGTTCTTGTAGTCAGACCGCCTCGCACGCCTGGAGGTCTTGGCTTTGTCCGTCTCGACAAATCCAACCACCTTGTAGCCAAGCGCCGGGTACTTGAGAACCATGTCACACAATTCCCTTCCCTTCGCCGACCAGCCAACGATGAGCGTGTTTCGGGCGCCAATCCCCGCCTCTAGCAACCGTTTCTGGGTGGCGCGGATGGCCAGCCTCCCGATGCTTACGAAGCCGAAAAGGAGCAACCAGTATGCAGCAATCAGTATGCGGGTGCCGGGCTGAGGATTTGTGGATTCATCGTCAATGAAGATCAGGAAGAAGAGCACAAGGACACCGGCACCGGTTGTCCGGAAGAGGGTGATGATCTCATCGAGGCGTGACTGAGCATACCACGAACGGTAGAGGCCGAAGAAGGCGAAGAGAGCGAACCAGTACACGTACACTGCCAGCAGAGGCAGCACCAGATCCGGCTCGATAGGGTACATGAACCACCCACTCCGCACCCGCAACATGTAGTAAGCGATATACGCGAGGTTGATGGTAAAAAAGTCGAGACCACAGAGAAACATGCGTTCAGTGCGCTTATTCATGCTCTTCTCGAACCTTTATGACTCTGTTTGCAGGGCTACACCTGGTTTTCGTTTTTTCCATGACGACAATCTGTGGGCTTCTATTTCGAGGATACGGTGTCCGCCATGAAACCGACTGCACAATGGAGTTTCCCGACCTTATAGATTTCGTGGCGCGGATAGCCAGCACTCTTCAACAGTCGCTCGATCCGCGATTTCGTATAGAAAAAGACACTGCACCCTCGCAGGGTCAAGCGAACCTTGCGAAGCGGAGCTCTCCACGTCCAGAATCTCGGAAATGAAAGAATGACCCTGTCGCTTGTTATCTCTCGCATTTTCTTCAGGACAGGAAGCGGATCCTCGATATAATCGAACAGGCCAATTCCGAAGCTCACATTGATTCTCCCCGGTGGACTGAATTGCAGAAGATCCGAGCGAACGAAGCTGCATCGGCCCTGGACGTTTTCCCTCGCCGCCATCTCCCGGCAAAGGTCGAGCATGTTTTCTGCGATGTCGATTCCGACGACGGATGCCGCACCCCTCTTCGCCAACTCGATCGAGTACAGGCCATTGCCACACCCGACATCGAGGAACACCCTTCCATCCGCAGGGGCACAATGCTGCATTGTAAACTGGAAGCGCTCATACATGTCTTTTCGGAAAGTCCGATCCAGCCAATTCGCCACCGTAGATTTCTGGTGAGAGTAGATCTTCTGAAACGAATTGGCTTCCGAATTCCAGTAACTCCGTTGCGACTCGATCTCTTCTATCATAGTCCGAGTACCTTTCTTATTGTTGTGAATTGGAAATCCCTTAAGAGCATTTCCAGTTTTCCTTCAGTTTGTGAAAGCCCATAGTAGTGTCGGATACTCTTCATCAGCGGTATTTTCACCTTTGGCTGCCCCGGGTCCAGTTCCCAGGGATGAAGGTAAAAAACGATCGGGATTCCTCGTCCGTTTGACAGCTCTATCATGCGTTTTGTAAACGTATATGGAAAAAAGCGAAAGTAACCGCCTCCGCCGCAGGGAATCCTTTTCCCGAAAATCTCAACACAGCCGAGAGGAACCTCATACAGGCGTTCCGTGATCTTGTAAGGCTTCAATGGAGCGTTGGGAATCCCGTAGTCGGGATGCAGGCCCATCGGGAAGACCGACGAGTCGTACTGAAAGTTAAATCGCTCGAGGATGTCGAGTGCCCACTTCGTTTCCTTGACAATGGAAAAAGATGGGGCCCTGAATCCTATGGGCTGTTGCCGAACCCCCGAGCGAGCCAAGCTTTCGAGCGCTCGCTGCAAGTCACGCTCAAACTCTTGAGGAGTTGCCTTCGTGACAAGTAAATGGTCGTGCCCGTGCACTGCGATTTCATGATTTCGGGCCTCGATCTCCCGAACCAAGGCCGGGACCCTATCGGCGATCCAGCCCAGCACGAAAAACGTCGCTCGGACGTTGTGCCGGTCGAACAGATCGAGGAGCCGTCTTGTGTTCGATTCGACGCGCAGCTCACACTCATCCCAATGATCTTTCTGGATGACACCGCTGAGATTGCTGACGCAAAACCAGTCTTCAAGATCTATGGAAATAGCATTTATCATCGCCGATCAAGTCTCCACGAACCAATTCCTGTTCCATTCCTTCCGTTTCGTTCGATCTTCAAGCCTGTTCCAAGAGCTTACGATATGACTCCATCACAGTCTGAAATGAGTATTTCTGCTCCGCCGCCACTCGAGCGCGTTTCCCCATCTTAGTCAAGCGTCGTGGATCAGCACAGGCCTGCTGTATCACCTCAGCGAGTTGTGCAGCCTGACCCGGAGGAACCACCCAACCAATCTCTTCTTCCTGTATCACCGTTGCAGCCTCAGATCCTTGATCAACCATAGCGATGATTGGTTTCCCCACGGCCATGATATTGTACATTTTGCTTGGGACAGAGACTCCTGCCATTCCCGGAATGAACGAAACGACTCCAACGTCCGCTACATTGAGAATATCGCCAAGCATATTCCTCGGCTGCGGGGGCAGGAACGTCACATTCGTTAACTCATACTCTTTTGCCTTCGACTCGAGCCACTGTTTCCGTGCTCCTGTGCCTACAAAAAGAAAGTGAATATCTTCTCTCTGGCGCACCTTGAGCGCTGCACCCAGAAGAGCGTCAAGACCGTGCATTCTGCCGATGTTTCCCGAGTACTGAACAACAAACTTCTTGGTCAGGCTCAGCTTCTTGCGGAGCTGGTTGTCTCCTCCATTCCCGAGAAGAATCTCATCTACATCAGCCCAGTTTGTAATCACCTGCACGCGATTGTCTCCTGACGAGAGCTTGCGCGAAATCAGCTGATGAACGTCACGGCCCAGAACAATAATGCGATCCACACCAAGGTATAGTTTCAGATACAACCAGGTGAGAAACCTGTCCATGATTCCGCCCTGCCGTATCATGCCGGCCGCCACTAATGATTCAGGAAAAACATCATGGATAAGCAAGAAACATCTCGCTGATCTCAGTCGACTTGCAGCCAGTGCGACAAACGGTAATGTGGGTGGATTTGTCACGACGAGCACCGAATTACCAGCGGAGAGCCTCCTGAGGGCCTTCCAAAAGATCGAGAAGCTCACCGTCAAGAGGTTCACGAGCCGCAACAGATCGCTGTTCTTGTTGAGTGCCGTACCGGAACACCGTTCGATTGTGACACCGTTGCGCGTTTTGCCCGCCGACTCTCCTGCAATTCTTCCATGTGGATTCAGCGGACCACACAGGACATGAACTTCATACGACTTGGCAAGCCCTTCGGCGATTCTCGTGAGAATGTAGCCCGTGGCACTGTCATCGGGGTAATAGAGCTCAGAGAAAATGAATAGTTTGCCGTTCATCTCACTTGATCCATCGACCGGTTTTCCTTCGAATGACTTCCTCATACACCCGCTCAAATTCCTCTGCGACCATTTCCCAACGGTACCGCTCGCTTGCGAGCTTGTAGGCGTTTCTGACGAGGTGCCCTCTCAACTCGGCTGTTTCCAGCACTCGCAGCACTTGTTGGGCAAACTCCCCCTCCGAGTCAGCGATGAGCAGGTGTTCTCCACTCCGGCAAACAATCCCTTCACACCCGACAGACGTTGAAATAACGGGTATTTGCATCGCGAAACTCTCGATAATCTTGAGACGCATGCCGCCTCCGATGCGAAGCGGGACAACCGTCACCCCGTAGTGCTGGAGCTCTTCCTTCAGATTAGGGACGAATCCTCTTGTGATGACATGCCCACCGTGCAAACGATCAACGTGTGGCGGGATTCCCTTGCCGATGAGGTACAGATTTGCGCCAGGCTGACGCGCAAGAATCCTTGGAAAGATACTCCCCACGAACCATTCCAGTGCGTCACGATTGGCAATCCAATCGAAACTCCCAAACATTGCGATGGAGAGAGGGATCGGCACCCTTTCCGTTCGCTCTCCAAAATAGGACGCGTCGACACCCCCGGGGATCACGTTGATATGAGCAGTCGGAGCCAACTCCCGCAATCGCGCCCCATCCTCATCCGTTATGACACAGCATGAATCGAACGCGAGTGCCTGCTTCCCCTCGTAGGCTTTGATTTTCTTGTTCTGAGCGGCGAACCATGGATTCAAGAGTGGAGTTTTCATCCTCTCTGCGTACCGCCCCATGATCACACTCTCGACATTGTGTTCCCGCAACACGATGGGCATGTTCTTTGCCAACTTGGCATAGATTCCATACTTGGCCATGTGCAGGTGGTCTGCATGCACAACATCGAACTTCCGCTGCTCCAGCAATGCTGACAAGGCCCGTTGGTAGGCCTCGACATGGTAGCGGGAGATAAGGTATGGCTCTTCGGAGAACAAGTTTGCGAGAGCGCCTCCCACGGAATTTCGCACCAGATGCGGAACGGTAACGATGTCGCAGAACTGCTCGAGCGGCACTGTGTCCGTTGGTGCATTCTTGTCCAGAGCCAGCATCGTGATGGCGTGACCGCGCAACGCCAAATGTTTCGTGATGTTGAAAATCCCCACCTTCCCGCCATCCAGGAGAGGAAAGGGAACTTGTGGAGAAAGCTGCAGAATATTCAGTGCGTTCGTGTTCAAAGGTCGCCGGCTATTTCTGGGAGACAGTTGTCCGAGGCCGAGGCATAGGTGTCATGAAGAGTTTTTTCAGGACTCTTGCGCACGATCTGGATTTCTTCAGGTAACTCCTGTTTAGGGTCAACAACCCTGCAGCAAAGTAGACCGGGATTCGGACTGCGATTCCGGCAAGTTTCATGAAAACAGCTGCGGCTCGTTGGACACCATGGAAGTTCTTTCGTATGAAATACACCTGTGTGCCATGGAACTGTTCGAACAAGCGCTCGATGCTCTCCACAGACCCGCCGCCATAGTGGATGATGGACGCCGACGGATAGAAGAGAGTTTGAAAGCCCGCTGCTTTTGCCCGAAAGCAGAAGTCGGTCTCCTCAGTGTACATGAAGTACGATTCATCGAAGAGCCCGATGTTCTCGATGACTTCCCGGCGAATCATCATGAATGCCCCCTTCACGACATCCACAGGACAAACGGCATCATGATCAAAATGTGTCATGTGGTACTTTCCGAACAGCCTGGTTCTACCGAAGATCCGGTACAGGAAGAAGCTCTCGGAGAAGAGGTTCCACACTGTGGGAAAACTCATGCACGAAGGTTGGAGCGATCCGTCCGCGTTCAGCAGCTTGCAACCTACGATTGATGGCTCCGGATGGGCTTCCATAAATTCGAGAGTCTTCTGAATCGCCCCGTCGAGAACCTTCGTATCGGAATTGAGCAGCAGGATGTAACGTCCACGGGCATCCTTCATTCCCTGGTTGTTGGCGGCGGCAAAACCCTTGTTGTCTGAGTTGTAGATGGTGCGTACGTCAGGAAACTCCCCCTCCAGCATCTCGCGGCTTCCATCCTTTGAATCATTGTCGACGACAATGATTTCGTATTCGAGGCCAGTCGTCTCAGAGATGACCGAAGCCAGACACCCCCGGAGGAACTCGCGTGTGTTGTAGTTCACTATGAGAATTGAAGCATCCAATGCGGTCCGACTATCCTTTGACAGTGCTCTCAAAAAATCTTGTCCGAAGTTGGAGAAAGAAGTTCCGGTCCGCGTCGTCAAACACAACGAACCAGAGGGTGATGCCGTAGGCGACGAACAGAGCGAGCAGGAGTCCGACTTTCATCATTCCGCTGACAAACACTGCGAGGACAAGGACGAGACACATGAAAACCAGATTGTTCGCCAGCGTTCTTGGCTGGAACGGCGACGAACCTCTGTGGACTGCCGCTTTCGGAATAAGCCGATGCGCGGCGAACGACAGCAACAAACAATCGGCCACCACACGGAGCGTGAAGGCGATTGCAGCGCCCAGCAATCCGAGCGAGTAGATCAAGAGTGCGGCCACAACGATCGTGGGGACAATCTCCATCATATGAAACTTCGCGATCGTGTCCGGACGCCCCGCCGCCTGAACAGCGGTGAGAGGAATCTGAGCCAGCGCGTTGAAAAGAAAGCCAACCGAGAGCACTTGCAGTACCACCGTTGATGACCGGGCGAATTCCGGACCAACCCACCAACCAAGAAAATCCGAAGCAAGCGAGAGCCCGGCGAGCGTGATCGGCAGGACAAAGGCCAAGAGGTACTTTATCGATCGCTGATAGAGGGCGGCTTGTGCGGCACTCATCCCCGAAGCCCCCTCGTTCTGGCTCAACGCCGGAAAAAGAACAAGGCTGAGACTGAAGGGAATGACGAGAAGCCTGCTCAGGATCTCCTGAGGCACCGCATAGTACCCGACTGCACTCAGACTCAGCAGAGAACCAATGAGAAACCGGTCCATGTACTGGAACAATGGGGCAATGACCTGGGAGACGGTGACCCAGCCACCGAAGCCAAACAACTTTCGCACCGTGCCACGATCCCACCCAAGGCGGATGCTCGCCTGGTGCGGGCTGATCTTGCGCAACGACCAGAAGCTCGCCGCCGTCGTCACGACACGGGCTGCGACTGACAGGACGACGATTTCAGTGAGGCCAAATCCCATGGAGATAAGAACGACCGAACCGACCCATTGTGTGGTTCCGAGAGCCCCCTGAAGCATGTTCATGATATCGAACCGCTGGTAGGCCATCTGCACCGCTCGTGCGATGCCAGAAAGAAGGACAATGGGAAGCGCACAGGCGGTCCACTTCATCGACACGCTGGCCTCCCGTTGAAGCGCCGGACCAACGGAAAAAACAGAATTCACGATCCAGGGCGTGAGCATCCAAAGGGCCACTGAGACGGCGATCCCTATCAGCAGCGTCAATTGCAGTGAGGTGGAAACGATGGAGCGGATTTCATCGGCACGATCACGCACGATGGAGTCAACGAGAAACTTCGTAGCGGCACGGCTCACTCCAAGGTCCAGCAGGCTGAAGTACCCGAGAAAGGCCCAGACGAGCGACAGCAATCCGAATCGTTCGTCCGCGAGGCCGTGGACGATTTTCGGAATTGCCCAGACACCGAGCGCCATCAATGCAATTTGTGTTGCAAGATTATAGAACGAGTTGCGCGCAAGAGCGAAGGGAAGCGCGGGTGCGTCGTTGCCGGTGGGGGTGACGGCAGTACTCATAGCGATGGTCCCTGACCCGCGGGCCGCCATGCAGCTGCAATCGTTGCCCAGCATATCGCAATGATCAGCACGGAGTCGCGCGCATAGAACTGGGGCGAGGTGATCGACACCTGCACCATCGCCACCAGAATGGCGGTGGAACTAAGAACCAGTGGGCGCAGTGTGTTCGTCCGATCCCGCAGGGAGATCTTTATTCCCACCCAGATCTTCGAGAGAAATGCGACGAGGAACATCATCAGCCCGATTATTCCGAGCTTGAACCAGAGGTAGAGATAGGCGTTATGGACATAGAACGTGTGCTGCGTCGTTTCGCGGAGGAGATGATACACGGAGTATTCAGTCCCGAGGCCGCTCCCGAGAATGGGATTCTTCTTGATCAGTTCCCATACCGTTGCCGACTCCACGATCCGATTCGTTAAGGATTTGTCTGTCACCGCGGTTGCGGTCGAGAACAGCCGTCTGAAGATCGTATCGACCAGTGCCATGAATACATCGTAGAACAGCACCATCATCAGCACCGCCCCGGCCACGCCCACAATGGCTCCAAGTGTGAGGACCCTCTTCCTTTCCCTCCGGTCTCCTAGAAGAAACATTACCGCGATTCCGAGGAATGTCCCCAGCCAGTACCCTCGGGAGAACGTCAGAAGCAACGACAGGGAGAAGAATGAGACAACAAGAAACGACTGCAGCCGGGCAAGCGGTTTCTCTGCTGTCATCCAGAACGCCACGCCCGCGAGAACGACCGACATGAACAGGGGCTCATTCGCACTCTGCCTTCCGCCGAGCAGTTCCCAAATGTAGGTCGCAATCGCGACACCCGAGCGGTATTGATAGATATTCTTGGCGGCGATGCCGAGAGCGAGGACAAAAAACGACAGGTAGACAAGCCGGCGGACGCGCTCGCTCCGAATCCCCTGCCGAAGCGGAAAGTAGAACAAGAGGCAGAAGAACACCAGGAGTTCCCGCAACCATTGGAAGGGTTTGCCTTCCGCGACGAGGAGAGGCAGAACGGAAATTACTCCCAGAACCATGAACAGTGCCAGGGCGTTGTCTCCTGGAACAGTCGCAAGCCGTTCACGCTTTACGACAACGCGGTCGAGGAGCCAGAGGAGAAGTACCAGATAGAAAAACGCTGCGAACGCGTACTCGGAAAGAGACACTCCTTCCGTTCGCTGGGCGAACAAGGCAGCATGTCCAAGGATGACGATGGGGAGCCAGAAGGTGAGCGAAGAGAGAGAGAAGAAAAGCACCCAACCCGCGAGAAGAACCATGGGCAGATAGAGGATATTGCCCGCCGTAATCCAAAGGGCGATGAGGCCTGCCTGGATGGCAACGAGTGCCATGAACGCCGACGGGGAGAGTCTGTTTTGATACGACCCGTGGAGCACCCCGTCGCCCGAATTCAGCGACAACACGCTCACCGTCGGTTCCTCAACCGGAAGAGTGAGCGGAAGATTTCGTAGTGCTCGGGTGAGGCAGACTGGAACGTCGCGAGGCGCTCCCTGAATGCGAAGATCGAAAGTGAAAGAAATGCCGCCGAGAGCGTCGCGATCAAGACGATGAGCATGCGCTTTGGCTTTGATTTCCTTTCAGCGGGCATCGCCCGGTCAAGAACTCCTACCGACGGGACATCTTTCTTCTCTTCCATGCGCGCTTGTTCATACAGGGGAATCAAGACCTCGAGGATCTTCGATTGGATGACGAGATTGCGATATAGCCGAAGTTGCTCCAAACCGAGGTCGGGTATCGACGCGACCTTCTGATTGAGAATCTGCAGCTCAAGCTTTTTCTTGGCCAATTCCGGATTGTCACTCCCCATCACTTTTGAGAGGAACTGGACTTCGAGCTCCCGAACTGCGCGCTCTGAATACAGCTCTGCGACGGCTTTTGCGCCACCCTGGACGTCCTCGGGCACCGCGACACCGCCACTCCCTTTCTGAAATCGTTTGTACGCCTCTTCTGAAATCCGGAGGCTGTCTTTGGCCTCTTTGACATTCCCCTCCACAAACTCGCGGTACTTTGTCGCACTCTGAAGGTTCAGGTCGGTGTTTGCGCGATTCAGGATTTCGATGAACTCATTTGCCATCGCGGCGGCACGGACAGGGTCAGTATCCTGTACCGTCACGCTGATATGGCCTTCTTCCGCAATGGTAACGCTGTAATTGTCCTCCAGCTCCTTCATTGTTTTCTCCATCGACGAGTCGGAGACATCGTACACGTGAATCAGATCGAATTTCCGCACCATCGCCTCTTTGGCGTACCGGCTGCCGAGAATCGAGAGGTAGTTATACGACGTGCCTTTGGCGCCGCCGATGCCGCCGATCGCCCGCAGCGGAGCGAATTCGCGCAACGCTGTGCTCAATGACCCAAGCGAGCTCAGGACGCCTGATTCCCGCGGAGGGACGAACGTGACGGTGCTCTCATAGAGCACAGGGAGAAGGAACACAACGATTGCAGACGACACTGCAATCACCAGTGACGAGACCAGGACAAAGCGTCGGGCCCTGCCGAGGAACAGAATGAACCAGAGCACGGAACTCTGATCGATCAATTCTTCGGAAGGTTGTTGCGATTGAGTTGTTTTCTTCCCCATATGTTCCTCTCAGTTCGACATGTCGAAAGAACCATCCGCGCCGCATCTGCTGACATTGCACACATCACGGCACGAAGAACGCGTTTCGCCGCAGCGGACGCTCAGCTACCGGAACACTTGAAATGCAAGAATGAGAGCCGTTGCCAGCGAGGCGGTAACCATGACAATATCGCGGACAAGTGAAAACGTCTGGTAAAAATCCCGGATAGGTTTCTTGGGAACATAGATTTGATCGCCGGGCTGAATCGACGTATCGGCCGGATCAAGCCATTCCAAGGTAGCCTGTTTGATCACTTTGGTCTCGCCCGAAACCGCGAGCTCCGAATACCCCCCTGCCCTTTCGATATAGAAACTGGAAGCCACACCCGGTACAAACGGCTGGTAGCCCGGCCTCTGAACCTGGCCGTGGACGAGAACAGTTTGGCCATCCGCCGGCACATAGATGAAGTCATCGTTCTGAAGCACGATGTCTTGCGTAGTATCGCTATTCTGAATCAGCCTGACGAAATCGACTACCACGGGATGCCGCGAAGCCCTCAGGTCAGCGTTGAAATACGCGCTATCTCCGACAGTCACCTGCTGGCCTCTCAAACTCTGCAGTGCATAGAACTGCATACCGAAGAGCTGCTTCTCCTGATCATCGCGGCGCAGGACGATTGCTCCTGACAGAAGGGCTTTGTCCGTGAAACCGCCCATTTCCCGGATGAGCCTGGAGAGGTGTGTGCCTTTTCGAAGAATCGGATACGTACCGGGCTTCTTGACCTCGCCTGTTACGGTCACTCCGTACACCCCCCTGTTATCAGGTGTCGACGGAACGAGAATTCTGTCGCCGGGTCTCAGCGCGATGTTGGGTCGTTTTCCACCCGACATCTCGTTCAAATCAGTCTCGCTCTCTCCGTCTTCTTCTCCACGCTCGTTGACGCGCGTCAACCGGACATGGCTCAGATCGGCTGATGGTGTTACGCCCTGCGCAATCTGAATCAGTGCGAGAAGACTGTCGCCCTCTGCAAATTCATACCGGCCCGGAGCGTTGACAGCGCCAAAAACACCGATCGAAAATCTGGTGAGGTCTTTCTGAGGCACAAAAACGACATCCCCATCAAGGAGAAACGGATTGTTCTGGTCCTCGCCGGTGGCGTAGAAGCGGGGAATGTCCACGCGGACGGTGTCGCCGTTGCGGCGAAAGAGAAGGATGCTGCGCGTCGATGCCCGATCGTACAATTCTGATCGCTGAAACAGCTGAGGGGGACGCAGCACACTTTCGGCGTTCAGAACACCTTCCTGCTGTGAGCCCCCGCCCGGCACGGTCACGGTAGGCGCCAGAGCCGTTGAGCTGGCCCCGAGGAGAAGAAGCTTCTCCACCCTGTCGACAGCAGTCACCGCGAACTGTCCTTGTCGCAGCACCGTACCCCGCAACGTCACAACGAATGAGCGCGGGGCCGTGAGCGTCAGGGTTACTGTCCCGGCCGTGTATTTCTTTTTCACAAGCCCGGAAACAATTTCCTTTGCTTCGGAGAGCTTCTTCCCGCCGACCTTGACCTCACCGACGGTCGGGATAATGAGCGTCCCCTCCGGCGTGATTGTGAGCGCGTCTGAGAAACTCACGATCCCCCAGAGGCTGAGAGTCACCACATCCGACGGGCCGAGGATATACTTGGC
>QYQB01000221.1 GCA_007280275.1 bacterium
CGTGACCGATTCGTGAGTCATCCTGAACGTGTAATTGGCCGGAAGTAGTTCTTTCGCAGCCGCACCGTTAGAAGTTACACCAAGATCCTTCCAGGAACTCAAGTAATACTGAACCCTACCGGTATCAATTGGAGCACCTTGGCTATTCCGGAGCTGAACTATCGCATTGACGGTCTGGAACACGACCGCGGGATTAGTACCAATGTTCTGCTGCTTATCGTTGGTCGCGAATTCATACGTCATTCTGAGCGTGTAGTTGCCTGGCAACAGCTCTTTCGCCGCTACCCCATTGGTGGTGACGCCAAGGTTGTTCCACGAGCTGAAGTAGTATTGCACTGTCCCCTGGTCGATGAAATTACCCTGACTGTTCTTCAGCTGCACAGTGGCATTGACGGTCTGGAAAACCACCGTGGGATTTGTGCCGATGTTCTGCTGCTTGTCGTTGCCTGCAAACGCGTAGGTCATTCTGAAGGAATAGTTGTTTGGCAGCAGCTCTTTGGAAACGGCCCCATTCGTTGTCGCGCCGAAGACTCTCCAGGCCCCCGAGTAGTACTGCACAATGCCCTGATCCATCGGACTCCCCTGACTGTTCTGCAACTGAACAGTGGTGTTCACAGTCTGGAAGACAACCACCGGAATGGTCCCGATGTCCTGCTGTTTATCGTTGCTCCCATAGGCGTAGGTCATTCTAAACGAGTAGTTGCCGGGGAGCAGCTCTTTACTCGCGACACCGGTTGCTGTTGTCCCCAAGTTCCTCCAAGCGCCGGAATAGTACTGGACTGTGCCCGTGTCGATTGAGGTTCCCTGGCTGTTCTGCAGCTTGACCTGGGCATTGACCGTCTGGAAAGCCACGGTATCATATCCGACGGTCACATTTGACTTCGTCTGCGTACCGAATTCGTATGTCATTCGCAGGCTCAAGGTCTTGAGACTTGTTGCAATACTAAATGCGCCGTCATTGTTGTTCGTGGCGTCTTTCCAAGTACCGTCATAGTATTGCAGTGAGCCGCCGGTGAGTTTTGTGCCGGTGCTGTTGACTAGTTTAACGCTTAGGCCGGGTGCGGGTGGGGGAATGCTTGGCGCTCGTCCCAACAGATATTCCGTGTTGTAGCGGATGAGGGCGTAGGCTTCGCTTGTGAGATTGGCCGTACTGTCGACGTTGACATCGAGCAATACCCGTTGGAGAGTTGCCCGCGCTGAAGCCGTGTTGTTTTGCAGTAAACTAGCCTTAGCTGAACTGAAGTAACCGACATACTTATCCGACGTTGGCTGGTCTTTGATCCAACCAAGTGAACGAGATTGAGTGGTGTACTCGCCGAGTGTATCGAGGAAATTCAAAGGAATAAAAGGACTCAAAGTATCCGTTGGCCCAATAGTGACGCCTTGAAACGAGTTGGATAACAAATCGGTAATAAACTGGCTTCCGGCATTGGGATCAACATTCGCTGGGGTAGCCTCAAGTGCCGGCCGCTGACCTTGTCCATAGAATCGCACAATTGATGGCAATCTCTTACTCATTAGAGCGATGTTAATTGATTTTCCTGGTTTGACTGCCTGAGAACTACTGGTTTCTGCCGCGGCCCAGTATGCTATTGGATTGTTCGACATGTAGCCCCAGTACTCCCAGAAAGCAGAACTCGAGACTGTAATGTCCTGACACAATCCAGACAGTGCATATGCTCTGAGAGGCTGTCTGCTCTGCGCCGAATTCTTGATGGTGTATTGATATCTCAAGGAATCAGCTTTGGCCACTCTGCATGACGTAGTCACGCGCAAAAGATTAGCTGGCAGCCATTCGTTTCGACCAATTTGTCGTGTGGTGGACCAAAGCCCATATTGTTGCCCATCCCAACTATACGTCACGTACGGCATAGTCGAAACCTGTATGTTTGGGAACCAATAGGAGAATGTCTCCTCCTCTGGCCAATACCCGCGAATTACCATGGCCGATAGTGTGTCGGTCGAGATCAATTCAAACATGCTCTCCGTTGCATGGATAGTGGAACTTCCACTTCTTGGGTCAATTTGATTGATCACGGATCCATTCAAGCCATCCCAACTAATTATCCACAGATGACTTACCATGATCTGAGATCCGGGAGTCCACTCAACAAGGATTTCCACTCTTCCATCCTGATTGATATCTCTGGTGGCAAATGTCCCGTACCATGTTCCCTTGAGGATCGGATTCGTGCTCCAGACAATTTGTCCATCCTTGTATAATCCCATGATTCCGTGATCGGAGTCTTCAGCGTCAGATTTGTCAGCTGCGAACAGCACAAATCCTCTTAGTGTTCCGTAAGGATCAGTTATTTCACCGAATCTGCTAGTGCATTTATTTCGTGCGAGTGCCGAATCGAGAACGGAGAATGCCACCTCATAGTCATTGCCAAACCGGGCGCGTACGACATTCGTCAGTTGTGCCCTTAATGCGCCCGTTGGATCATCGGGATCGTTCCCGTTCTCTTGACAAAAGACGGGAGCCGTCCAGAGAAGAAGAAAACAGAAAGCCGTTCTGATAAGTATTTTGATAGTTTTCATCCCATTCCTCTCCTATTTCGCTTGAGGGTAGAATTTCTTCGCATGATTGAACACACTCTTGGCATAAGGGGGATCATCGTTGTAGGGTTTAAATGATTCCTTCCACGTACCCTCCCACCCTTTGGCCCAATCCCCTTCCGGAACGATTGCATTCTTATCTCCAAATACTCTGCGCAGATTCTTCTCTGTGAATGATTCATAGAAGGGCATTTCTATCGTCTCATCGCTCAGTTCTTCGGGGGATGAGCTCGCATCGACGGACTTCCCTTTGTTGAAGCCAAGCATTGGCATAATGGCAGTTGTATAAATAATCTGAACGAGTCCATATGAGGCAGCTTTGCGAGTTTGAGCAAGAGCCGTGTAGTTGTCTCTGACATACTGCTTCACAGAAAATGTCGCCAGCTGATCAGGATTCGCAACTGGCGGGGAGGTACGGACGGTCAGTGCTTGCACGAAGTATCTCAGAAACCTTTCTCTCCAAATTCTGGTCAATTCGGCTGAGCCGGGGATTTTGTAATCCTTTGAGTTCCAGTAGATTTTCTCCCAATGGCCGAGTGCAAATTCTGCAATAGTGGTGGACGTTTCCGGATAGTAGATTGGCATTACATTCTTGTGTTCATCGGGGGTATGCTGTGCAGGGATGGCCTTTCCAAGACCCATTGGTTTCGGCGGTTTGCCTGTCACCCAAAATGGTTGTTGAGCATATGCGAGTGCATTCTCTCTATTCGCTTGATTAGCAAACCGAGAATCTTGCCAAGGTTCATAGCGATACGACGGATTAATCCGATCACCACTCTTGTCACCCTCCTGAAACATTTGCCCTTTTATCACCTGGGGCGGTATCCCAATACTTCCACCATACCGGATGCAAAGCTCGTCAATGTCGAGCGGCAAACCTCTGATATTCTCTGTTGTCTTGAATGGCTTGGGGAAAACTTCCGAATCGTGTAGTCTCGTCGGCTTCTTCACCTCGATTACAATACTGCCTGAACGAGTACCGGAGGTGGCATTTAGCCTCACCTTATACGTTGTGTCCTGCCTCCAATATCTGCCAATTAATCGGATCATATCACCAGCCAGCTTGAGTGCGTCGTTATCCCTGAACTCATAGTAGACACCAAGTTTGTTTGTCGGTTTTTCCGCAGTCACGGTGAATTGCGCCGGCTGACCACCTGCCACCCAACTACTCGTCTCGCTCATTTCCACAAAAATGAGTCCCGCATTATTATTCGGATCGGGCTTTGCCTGATAGTACTTGGTTTCCCCCAGAAGAATTTCGTTCTTCTTCAGTACGAGCCGGGCAAGTCCATAGTGCGTGGCATAGTTGTAACGGATGGATGTTAGGCCTGGATTCCCTTTCCCCGTGCCGGCAACCACTTTGGGCTGCGGAGCTTTCGTCGCGCGTTCCAGCTGGAGACTATTCGCGTTTGGATGGTCTATCAGTTCTATACGCGTGTCTCCACCACCACTGGGTTCATGCGAGACGACCTGAATTAAAACATCAAGTGAATCGGCTTCGGATTGGGGATGGGCATAGTAGATTACATTCGATTCCCACGCATCGATATAAGAACCAGTCTGACTGCTGTCGATCAAATACAGATGTCCAAACGTGTCAGCCTGGACTATCCCGAATCTTGTTCTCCAATCGTCCGGCCGGTCCATCCACTCCGAACCGGGATATCGCACTTGCACGGTGGCCAAGGTGGTATCCCCGAAGGACAGGGTTGACTTTCCAAGCATCAGTCGCGCTTCCGGTGGCAGCACTGTAAAGGTTGTCGTTGCAGGCGTTATGGATCCATTTTCCGCGCTCACTCTTACCGTCAACTCTTTCTGACAGTCGGGTTCTTTCCCCCACGCACAGTACTCCACGATCGTCGATGCCACTGAATCGAGCACGGTACCCATTCTCCTAGTGTTGGGATCGCGCAGAACTCCCCAACTCAATGTATCGCCCAGAAGTTCATACTTATAGTAATATTCCGGAGGTGGGTCAACATTGTTTCCACAGTCATCCAAAATAGGTGCGTGTAAGGTTCTTGTCTCACCATGCTGCACATCTTGGATTTCAGAAAACACGAAACTGGCACCAGAGCAAGGCCCAGCAGGGGTACCATGGTATGTATAGTAGATTTCGTTGGAGATAAAAGGCCTGTCGTACATTGGATCCCACTGCTTGTTGGGGAAGTAGATCGTTGTATCTACTATACCCTCAGCCTGAATGTGTACTCTGTAGTAATAGTAGTAAGTAATGAACTTCGTGTCTCTATCTACATAGGCGTAAAAAATATACGGACCCGAATATGGGTTGGGGTCGATATATGTCGACTCGCCATAGTAAGCAATACCGTCATCATCGGTTATCAGCTCTGTATAGTTGCCGGCCTGGGACCCAGTAAACGCATTGAATCCGAAGAAGCGATTGCCTGGTGCAAGAACGCCAAGGTGCATCAGATAATCTTGTCCCCCGGAGTGGGCGGCAGCCCAGTGAAATGCTATTTTCAGTTCTACCGCCGCGGTAGAAGGAAGTTTGACTCTCGGCTTTATCTCCACCTTCTCCTTGATCGTCACCTGTGCAATAGAGAGAAGGGGAAAGAGAATGCTTGAGAGGATCATCGCTAGCACGAGCCGACTGTTGGGGAGCATTGACACACCGTACCTCATTCAGTCAAACGGTGCGGGGGGGCAGTCGCAATCAACTGCGATGCAACATACACTTTGCGCTTTGCACTGTCAAGCCAAAGCGTTTGGCAGAATGCGCTTCTTCGCAATCGTTGTGCGATGACAGATTGCCATGATGTTAGTGGGAGCGCCATACCGTAAACTCGGTATATTTTGAAAGGACTCTAATTGAGACATTGTCATCATGGAGCGGTTGAATCTAAAGAAGGGATCTGGTCTTGACGGCGCAAGAAGACGTGAAAAGAAGAGCCTGAAAAGGCAAGTCAGAAATGCGAATTTGATCCGCTCTCGACTTCAGTCCCCGGGTGCTGAAGCTTCGCCAACGCGTTGTCAGAATGCGGCTGCGCGAGACCTCTGCATGATGGCACGAAGACTGTTTCACTCCGCACAAAGCTGCTGCAAGGTGGCGCAGAGACGATTTCACCTCGTACGAAAAGTATCGCAGCTTGCACACCGTCGGCGAATCCTGAACAAAGCCTTCTTCGGAAGGCGCACTGCTAAGCGAGGGAAAGAGCGAATGTACCTCAGACTGGTTCGCCATGGATCATGAACCGGCGAACCTGGGGAAAATTCTGATAGAGCTGCGCCTCAACTTGTGTAATGATCTGATGAACTTCGGCGAGAGTTTTCGTGCTATCCAGCTTGCACGTCAGTGTCACGTGGAGGTAGGAAGCGTGTTTGAGAACAGCAATGTCGGAACACCCGCGAATGCGCCGGTCACTGAGAACGAGCGTTTCGATTGCCTGACAAAGATCGCTCTCTTCGGCCGTCACATACGTGAGTTCTCCCTCAACGGGAAGAAACTCCTCGAGATGAATTGTGACTCTTTCGGCGGACGGGATCTCGTTTCGAATCTTCTCCTCAATTCCGAGAGCAAGAGCGTGAGCCTCAACAAATGTGCTCCCTTCACTGTACTCGACATCGAAGTCAATGAAATATTTGCCGCCGGACTGATGGACTTCAAGGTTGTGTGGAGCCCGTAGTCCCTCGTTCACGACAATCATGCGCACTTTGTCGATAATCGTTTCATCCGGTCCCTGAAATGGCTCGGCATGAACCGTCGCATCGGCAGTGGACTGGATCGCGTGGATCGCTCTCTCGATCTCGTCCATGATCAGGTGAGCGCGCTCGAATGGCATTGTCCGGCGGAGACCGACTGTTGCGTCGACGAAGACCCTCGCACCTGACATCCTCACCCGCATGGACCTCAGTTCCTCCACCCCGTCGACTGTCCTGATGGACTTCTCGATTTTCTGGGCCAAACCTTTCGGAACCCGGTCCATCAGAGCATCGATCGTTCGCCGGCCCAGTCTATAACTGACAAAGAGAACCAGAACTGCTACGCCCAGGGCGGCGACAGCGTCGATACTGGTGTATCCAAGCGAAACAAACACGAGGCCTGCGAGAACTGTAAGCGACGACCAGATGTCGCTGGAAAAGTGCAGCGCGTCTGCTTCGAGCGCCTGGCTGTCGTATTTCTTCGCTACCCGACTCAACGCCCGGGATCTGCTGATGTCAATCACGATCGAGACCACGATGACGCCGTAACTCCAGATGGTGGCCTCAACGTGAGAGGAGCGCGTGATGAGCCGCTCGATCGCCTCCCAGATGATCCATCCACACGTCACGAGCAGGAGAATTGTCTCGAAGAGTGCAGAGACATTTTCCATCTTCCCGTGGCCGTATTGATGATCTTCATCAGGCGGTTTGTCGGATACGCTGACGGCAAACAAGGTGATGAGGGCAGCCAGAAGATCCAATCCGGAGTGTGCCGCCTCAGAAAGAATGCCGAGGCTGTTCGTTGAAAGTCCAACGATGAGCTTCATCCCTGTGAGAGCCAGTCCGGCCAACACCGAGCTGAGTGCTATTGCCTGCTTTTCACGTATCGCTGCAGTATCCATCATTGGATCTCTTCAAAGGTGAGGGTTCCTATTGGATAGTTCCGCCAATCTCTGTAGTCGAAGTGCCACCATTCCACCTCGAACACCCTGAAACCCTGTTCTTCCATCACCCGACGCAAAAGCTGACGGTGCCATCGCTGGAGTGATGTCCCGCCGGGATAATTCGGATATGCCCGGTGTGAGAACTCGTCATATCCGCTTGCCATTTCGATCGCCGCGCCTGTTTTCAAATCATAGAGTGAGAGATCGACCGCACAGCCGCGGTTGTGGCGCGATCCTCTTGCAGGATCGGCGACAAAATCTTTATGCTCTTGCGGCGTTGCATCCCAGAACATCTTCGTCACATACCACGGGCGATACGCATCATGGATAAGCACGCCGTATCCCAGCTCGCGCAGCGACCGATGCACCCGGACAAGCCCTTCGGCTGCCGGCCGTTGCAGAAAAGCTCTTGCCTGCGAATAGAACTGTTCTCCCAGGAAATTGTTCGTCGTTGCATAGCGGATATCGAGATGAATGGTCGAATCGAGGAGCTTGAGTTCGACCAGATCGGGCTTCAGAAAGGCCCCTTCTTCCTTTGGCGGTAACGCTTGGAGGGCTTCCCTCCGCAACACGTCAATGGATTTGAGCGGCGTTATGCGAAACGACGCTCCGGATTCTCCCCCGAAGAAGATTCGTTTGAACGTCGAGGTTTGCGCCGCGAAGGAGACAGCGAGCCCAGCGGCATTCCGCCGAAAAACGCACACTGTATCCCCACTCCGCCAGGATGGTGAAATTGTGAAGCGATCGTCTCCCTCCGCCCGCAGCCGATACAGACCCCTGGAATCCTTGAAGTGCAACGCTCCGTCCTGTTCGAGAACACGCACCGTGTCGTTGTCAAGCGTGTACTCACCAATGAGCCCTTTCCACGCGTGGGGGATGTCCGAGGGCCTTTCCTGGATTGGTCCCTTAATCGAGAGTTGGCTTGCCTCGGCGCATTCCTGAGCGAACGGCCAACACTGCAAGCAGATCAGCGCAAGAAGCAGAGCACTCCGCGTGCCGCCTCCAAGAAGAGATTGTGTGATGCGAATCCGCGACATCGATACTCCGGAGCTAGAACTTCAGGACTTCGCGCATGCGCCTGAGGAGTGGCTGGATTTCTCTATCCCAGAACTGCCAGTTGTGTCCTCCCTGCGTCTCGTGATACTCGTAGGCTGCACCATACGTTCGGAGAAGATCTGTAAACGCTCTGTGACCCGGAAGAAAGCTGCGGTAACCGTCCTGGATGCCGATTGCCATATACATATATGGCAGGGAGTCTTTCGGCGTTTGCCGATAGAGGAGAAAAACGTCATGCGCGTTGCGGGAGTTATTTGGTTTTTCTCCAAACGCGCGCCTGAGACTCGGGAAAAGGGATCGCTCTGCCGGCCGCGTTGTGTCGTTCATTCCCCGCGGGAAGGTGATGGCGCCGCTGAGAGACCCGACAAACTCGTACTTCGACGGGTGCCTGAGCCCGAGCATCATTGCGCCGTATCCGCCCATCGAGAGTCCGGCAATCGCCTGCCGCGTGGTATCGATTGAATACAGTTTGTGTACATACTGAGGAAGATCCTTGACGAGGTAATCCTCGAACCGCTCGCTGGATTCCATTGCCGAGTTGGCGTACCACGAATTCTCCCCATCTGGCATCACGACAATCAGCGGAAGTTCCCGCACGTATTCTCTGAGCTTTGTTCTTGTCCACCAATCTTCATGCCCGCCGCTGTACCCGTGCAACAGGTACAGAACCGGATACTGTTTTGCCGGATCGTACTTCGTCGGGAGCAGAACGGAGAGCTTCTTTGTTCTTCCAAGGCTCGGCATGTAGAAACTATCGACGCGCACAACGGATTGAGCCAGGAGGACTGATTCAAAGAAGAGATTGAAGATGATCAGCGCAGAATAGATCAGCAGAGAGGTTTTTTTCATGTCGTTGGGATCATTGGTCGAAGGTCAAAACATTCCGTAATTGCTTAGCCACAAAGACACGAAGGGAATCAAGTATTCCACCATTTTCTTTGTGCCTTGGTGCCTTGGTGGCTGAGAAGTCACAGCATTCCATTCTTTTTTCGCAAGAACCATTCCGCCGCAAAGAGTGCTACAAGAGCGCCGAGCATCCACGTCTCGTTCCAAAGCTCAAACTGCCGGGCAATCCGTATGTCCCGGGGGCGGAAATTCGGCAGAGCGGCAATATCCTCTGGAAATCGACGGAGGTCATGGTGTTCGTAGTACCGTCCTCCTGTCCGCGCAGCGAGTTGTTGCAGAAGAAGTCTGTTCGCGCGTGTTTCCTGAAATTCGACATTCAACCCGCCGACGGAAAACGAACCGTGCTCCTCAGAAATCTGCCGGCCTCCCGCAAGTGCCTGCGCCAGATACGTGTAGTCCCCTTCCGGGAGGGGATCGAAAGCCCCTTCAAACCGGCCATTGCCCAAAGAAGTGAGCGACAACCGGCTCGTCTGTCCCTTCTGAGAAACCGAAAGAGAGATTTCTGCTTCCATGGGGCGATAGTTTTCGTCATAGACCTGGCCTGTAAACTCTACGGGTTCCGATCCCCCGAAGATTTCCTTTGTCGGTCGAACCTGGACCGGCTTTTCATCGTCGCGTGTCACGAGCCAGCGTACGCTGTTACTGAAGAAGGTTTCCAGGATCCGTTCGGCGCCTGGGATTCCATCGGAGTAGCTCTTCCATCGCCACAAACCGTAACACAAGACCGCCAGAGATTTTGAGCGATTGACATCGCTGCTGAGAAGCAGCGGATCACCGGTTGTCGAGGCCTGTATTCGCGCTGAAGCAAGTACGATGCCCTCCGGCTTCACGTGAAAGGACCCATCAAGTGTAAACGATGGTGGAAGCTTGCCCCAAACATCGAGCGAGGACGAGACGCGAAGAATCGGGTTGTTGCGCTGAACATCAGACACGGCGAAAAACGCCTGTGTCTCCTCCCCCGCGAGCGCCGGGACGGTGAACGGAAGATACGCCTGAAGCGCCGGGAGTTTCCGGAAATCGGTTGTGCGGCTCAGGACAAATAACAGGCCCTTCCGGCTCCCAAGCGCATTTGCGATCGCCTGCACGGTGGCAGTGGAACTCCCCGTGCCGGGATACCCCACGAGCACGATGCACTCTGCATCCCGCAAATTCTGGTCGGCCAGAATTCCTTCGTAAAACTCCCCATTGCCCCGATCGATGAAGGATCGCACTTCGATATTGGGATCATCCTGAAGCGCATGACGCACCGCTGCGACATCAGCGCTGGGTCCGCCGGCAATCAGGAGAACCAGCATCTTGCTCTTGAGGACTTTTACGTAGAACGACGACCTGTTGTTCTGATAGCTTACCTCGCCCGGAAGCTGCGAGACTTCCACGGTGATTTTCTTCGTGCCGTCGAGATTGGGAACAAATGAAAGCGGGACATCGTATTGTCGCATGCCCGGCTCAAGCAAAACGGTCTTGCGATCGAGCATCTTCCCCTCTTCAAGCAGCGTCACCTCAACCCGCTCATTGTTGAGCCCTGAGCTTTTCAGCGTCGCGTTGACCGGGACTTTGTTCCCCACATACGTAATGGTGTTTGCAAGAACCTTCTGTACGAGCACATCATGCGGCTCGCTGGTGTCACCAATGCCGATCGCGAACACAGGCAAACCAACCTCTTCTGCTTCGAAGAGAGGACTCGGCCCGGCCGTGCTAGTTCCATCGCTGATGAGGAGCACACCCTGAATATTCCGCCCGGATGTGAGATCCTTCAGTTGTTTCAATGCACCGCCGATGTCCGTCCCTTCCCCCTTGAACGAAATGGAGTCTTTTGCGAACGATTGCAGAAGATGAAGTTTCGTATCGAAGACCCCGAACAGCGCCTCACTCTTTGCTTCGACTGTCTGCAATTCGGGAGAATCCAGAGTCTTGAGCATGATCGCCCTTCTGTCTCCGGTCTTGTCCTGAATTGTCATGCTTCTCGACTGATCGATGAGAACGGCGAGCACAGGCTTTTCAAATCGGTGATAGACGAGTGAAAGAAGCGGCTCGCCAAGCAGAAGCAAAAGCAAAAAAAGACCCAGACCGCGCAGAAGCATGAACGTCACTCTGAGCGTGCGGGAGACGGGAGGAATTGTAAACCGGTAAGCGAGAACCGCTAGCGCTCCTGCTCCTCCTGCCGCAAGCAGAAGAAGGGCAACGTGCAGTGAAGTCGTAAGAAGGAGGTCGGGCATCCGGATCAACCGTCAAGGTGGAATTGCCAAGCTACTTGATGTACAGGATTTTTTGAAATTGAAGTGACCCGGATGCAGCGAGCCGGCAGAAATAGACACCTGTTTCAACTTGAACCCCGACGTCATTCAGGGCGTTTTGCCACTGGAAGTAACTTGTGCCAGCCTGAGATTTTCCTCTGAAGATCGTACGCACCCGTTGACCGAGAAGATTGTAGATGGCGAGATCGATCTGCTGCTCGCCCGGAGCCTCGACTATGATCGTTGTGGATCCGTTGAATGGATTGGGATAGTTGCTATGGAGGACAAACTGATCGGGCGTCGATCCCGGGACCGGGACAACCGGCAGAGTACCGACTGCCGCCAGGGCATCAACCATACCCCAGCCGTAGAAGTTATTGGGATGAGAAGAATTTTCCGAAGCGCTGCCATACAGAGCTTTCGCCGTGCTTGTCAGCCGGTCGCGCACCTGCATCGGAGTCAGAGACGGATGAGCGGAGAGAATGAGCGCCGCGACACCGGCAGTAAGCGGAGTCGAAAACGAAGTACCGTTCGCAAACTTATATCCAATTTCCCCGTACATTGTGAACACCGAGATCCCTTGGGCTACTACTTCAGGTTTGACCCGGCCGTCAGCGGTCGGACCCGTTGAGCTGAAGCCTGCAATGTAGCCATCGGCGTTCACAGCACCGACCGAAATGATGCTATCTGCATCAGCCGGTGCTATCATAGTACCGGTTGAGCGTGTGCCTGCATCGCGGTAGTTTCCTTCATTCCCCATCGCCGTGACGAGGAGAACACCCTTCCGTGCTGCTATCCGTGCCGCCTTGGACGTAGTCGCCGTCACGCCGTTCATCTCTTGATAGGAATAACTTGGTCCGTCCACAAAAAGATTGTAGCCCAGTGATGATGAGACCACGTCTGCGCCCATGCGCTCCTCCCACTCCAGGCCTTCCACATAAAGATCCTCTTCGATCCGAAAATCAGCGTTCGTGCCGCTGCTGTCAATTTCCGTTTTAGCCAGTATGAACGATGCCCCAAACGCCACACCTACCAGACTCCCGTTCTCGAATCCACCTATGGTCGAGAGCGTACCAGCCCCGTGATTTCCTTGATCGAAATACTCACCAGGAGCTCGGCTTGTATTGCTATCGCGTTGAACAAAATCGTACTCTGCGAGGATCTTGATGTTTTTCAAAGCCGGATGGACGGCATGCTGATTGAATCCGTCATCCAGCAATCCAATGACCACGCCGGCGCCTGCTACGCCACGGCTATGCACATCGACGACTTTGATGTTGGTGAGTTGGACGAGTGATTGGCCGTAGTCGATTCCGGCGAGGGATATGTTTTTCAACAACGGTTGGTGGAGAGGAGCCGGTGTCGTCTCCGGACGACGCTTGAAGAAAACAGAGACAGGCTTGATCGTGGACACAAATGGAAGATTCGCAATCGAGGATTGTTGAGATGCAGTCAATTCTGCTGAGACAGCATTAAACCACCGCGATGACGAGCGGATGACAATGCCCGCAGAATGCAATTGATCGAGATACGATTGATTGAGAGGGAGGTCTAACTCGTCGACGAGCCGCTCGGGAGGAAGGACTTTGCTCCGCCTCCACAAAGCGCGGTCCGATATGCCCAACATGCGCGGATTGGCAAGAGAAGTAGTACTGGGTGAACCACGATCCCGAAACGTGATCCAGCAGCGCTGCGTTTGAGCAACACAGGCGGAACTTAGAATGCCAACACAAACGAACAGCAGGAAGATCGTGACGAAGCTCCCAACGAACCAGATCGGACTTCTCCGTCGCCACACGGACCACAGATTCGGACTAAACCCGTAGAGCATCACCCCCCCGTAGTGGCCAATTCACGATCCGGATTCACTCACAAGTCGTTCGATGATTTGAATTGCTGATACACCTTCAGCTTCGGCGTTGAAGCTCGTAACGATGCGATGTCGGAGCACCGGAGGCGCGAGCGCTTTGACGTCATCGATGTCGGGAGTATGTCTGCCGGACAGAATAGCGCGGGTCTTTGCTCCGAGAATAAGGTATTGTGAAGCCCGGGGTCCCGCACCCCATCGGATCCAGCTCTTGATGAATGCCGGGGCAGCCTGCGCGCTCGGGCGCGTCCGATCGACAAGCGTCACAGCATACTCGATGACGTTATCGGCAACCGGTACCCGGCGCACAAGATCCTGGAATGCATTGATCTCCTTCGCACTTAGGATACGTTTGAGATCCGCCTTGTACGGGCTCGTTGTGGATTTCACGATCGCCACCTCCTCGATGAAGGAGGGATAGTCGAGCCACAGATTGAACATGAAACGATCCAACTGGGCTTCCGGCAGCGGATAGGTCCCTTCCTGCTCAATGGGGTTTTGCGTCGCGAGCACGAAGAAGGGTTCCTGCAGCGTATAGGTCTGACCGGCAGCGGTCACGTGATGCTCCTGCATCGACTCAAGCAGAGCCGCCTGGGTCTTGGGAGGCGTTCGATTAATCTCATCGGCCAGGACGATATTCGCGAACACGGGTCCCTGAACAAATTTGAAGGCTTTCTGACCCGTACCAACATTCTCTTCAATAATCTCGGTGCCGGTAATATCACTTGGCATCAGATCCGGCGTGAATTGGATCCGGCTGAACTTGAGGTCCAGTGCTTCTGCCAGCGTTTTGATCAAAAGCGTCTTGGCGAGCCCGGGCACACCAATGAGCAGGCAGTGTCCGCGGGAGAGAAGCGCAATCAGGAGATGTTCGATGACCCGGTCCTGCCCTACAATGACCTTGGCGATTTCAGCCCGGATGTCAGAATAGGCTTTGGTGAGTTCGGAGACTGTCTTAACGTCGTTCATGAAGATCGTTGTCCGTGAAATTGACGGATGTACTCCTGATGCGAAGCAATCCGGTCGATGCCGGATTACAGGCGAAGCTCCCAGTAAATACTCTTCTTAAGCTCTTCGATCCACTCGCTGTTCATGCGATTGCGCTTGAGGTAGAGAGCCATCTGTTCGATCCGCTTGAAATCCTCTGTCGGGTTGACAGCATGCGGGGGAGTGCGCTTCTTCAGGAGGACAATCTGGTATCCGTAGGATGCCTTCAACGTTACCCTGTGCGGCTGACTGATTTCTCCTGCCTTGAGATCTTTCACGACCACTGCAAAATCAGCCTCCAGTTGGTCGACCGCAACCGTTCCCAAATCGCCGCCGATGGATTTCGTCTCATCGTCTTCCGAATTCTTACGGGCGAGCTCTGCAAACAGTTCACCTTTGAGCGCGCGTTCACGCAACCCGTTTAACCGGACAACGGCCGCCGTATCACTGGCAGGCCCTTTTTCCGTCCGGACCAGGATATGCCGGGCGTGCACCGATTCACCCCTTCGTTCAAGAAGCTGAACAAGATGATATCCAAATTCCGTCTTTACCACTGGCGAGATCTCTTTCTCTATCAG
>QYQB01000128.1 GCA_007280275.1 bacterium
ACAAAGATCCTCGGCGGGAGGGTAACCCTGACCGACAGGCCTGGGATAGGCGTAAAAAAGATCTAGCCCGGGCAAGCGCTATTGCAGGCTGAGCCAGTGGAGGGAATGCTGAATCAGTTTTTCGGGACCTCGGGGATCTGTGCCGGGCCGATGTACCTCCGGGCGCGGACAAAGCTCTTGCGAAGAGACTCGCTGTAGTTGGAAGCTGATGGATCGAAGCTGTTGAATTTCACCCACGACCCTCCGGGCGTGTGAATGAATTCCTGCTTTTCGAGATAAATACCGACGTGGCTGATGCGTTCCGGTTTCTCCGCGGAGCCTTTCCTCCCGAAGAACAACAAATCCCCCTTCTTCAGGTTCTCGAAGTTTTCTCCCGGCTTCTGTTCCTCACCCCCCACTGCCTGCTGGTCCGCGTCTCGACTCAACTCAAGTCCATTGAGTCGATACACCATCTTCGTGAACCCCGAGCAGTCCATCCCCTTCGGCGATGTGCCGCCCCAGAGGTAGGGAATCCCGAGAAACATCGTCGCGGTCTTCTCGATATTCTCGGCTGTCAGCTTCCGTGACTTCTTCCAGCGAGCAATCTCTTCCACGTTCGACATCTCGATGTAGCCCTTACGGCCATCCGGCAATTCCACTGCTATCCATCCGCCCGATGCCCCAACCTGCTTCATCAGCACACCCGCGACGGCATCGCTGACGGGACGTGAACCGGGGTTTGGCTGCTCTCGCACCATCGTGAAATAGGTCGTGGCTATGACTTTCGGAGCAGCTTCCCACTCCTCAACGCCTGCTGCGTTCGTGATCTTCATGGCGTTCTCTTCCAACCAGCCGATGTAATTGTCGGGCATCTGAATAGAGTAGTATCCCCCCTGCTTCTTCAGAAGCTTCACGACCGTACCCATCAACGCCTGCGTTGCGAGTTCAGCAGAGTTCCGGGGATTGGACCGGACGTTTCCTACACTCACCGCTACGATGCCATAGCGCTTCTCGCCAAGCTGCGGATCGGGCAGGACCTTTATACTATCGATCACCTGACCTCCGAGTGTTGTGTGGAGCGTCGACAGCGCATCTTCTTTTGACTTCAGATTGTCAACTTCCCCCCGTGCGATAACGACACTCCCTTGCTGGCCAACGGTAATATCAAACACCGCAACGCGTCGATCCGGCGCGTAATGGGCTTTTAGGGAATCGAGCACTCCCCTCACCGGCGTGTCAGTCTTCGGCTCCTGCGAACAGGCAGCGAATGCGCAGACGATGCCAAGAAAAGCGAAGCGGAGGATCGTGTTCGTTTTCATAGAATGTTTGAAGGAATGAATGAAGTAGATGGCTGGAAATGATCGGGGCTGCAATACCAGGAAAATATACACCGAATCACGCAAGTTTTCAATCCTCCTTTTTGATACTCCGCTTTTTTTCCTCGAGTGACAACTCCCGAATTCTCTTCTCCGCCAATCGCACATAGCGACGGCTCTTCTCATAGACGACAAACAGCCGATTGGCTTGAAGCGCGGCGAGGCAGGTTGACCCGCTTCCTGCAAACGGATCCAGCACGACATCTCCTTCGAAACTGTACAGCTGGATGAGCCTTCGGGGGAGTTCGACCGGAAATGGAGCCGGATGACCGATGCGCCGCGCCGACTCCGAGGGAAACGTCCAGATGCTTTTTGTGTACTCCAGGAATTCATCCCGTTCAATTGTGCTCTTTTTTCCTGCTCCGCTTCGGGCATAGCTGTTTTTTGAAAAGATGAGGATGTACTCGTGAACGTCGCGTAGCGTTGGATTTGTTGCTGATTTCCAGCTTCCCCATGCGGTCGATGGTCCTGCACTCCCCCCCTTGTTCCAGATTACCTCTCCCCTCATCGCAAATCCGAGTTCTATCATGTCCTCGGTAAGAAACGCGTGAATCGGTATGTACGGTTTCCGTCCGATGTTGGCCACGTTGACGCACGCTCTTCCTCCATCGACGAGGACCCGATAGGTCTCCCGAAGTACCCGCCTGAGAAGCTCGCGATATTCGTCCAGGGTGAGATCCTCATCATATTCCTTGGACACATTGTAGGGGGGAGATGTGATCATCAAATGGACGGAGTTGTCCGCCAGCTCATCCATGGACTCGCTGCTCTTGCAGAACACACGATTCAAAACGTCCTGGGGGAGCGCTTTTTCCTGCGATGGTCCGGCTGTCTTGTCAGATGGAGGGCCGTAAAGACGGCTGTTGTAAAAACGGGAGGAATCGTGGCTGATGCGGCCTGAAGTACCAAATGCTGATGACGCTGTCTTCCTTCGGGTTTGTTTCTTCACGAACGCGCTCGAGAGAGTGAATACGCCGGTTGGTGTGCGTCGTGAATCTACTCCATATCCGCTGGAACAGCAAGCATTTTCTGGAGCCAGTCCGAGAGATCGGACAAACTCTGCTCACTGATGGAGTGGGAAATGGGATACTCTTTGTAGGTGAGGTCTGCCTGCGTCTTGGAAAGCAACTCATATGCACGTCGACCGAAGTGGATGGGGATGACGGAATCGTCCAGGCCATGGGCAACAAAGAGCGAGAGATGCCCAAGTTGACCCCATGCAAATTGAAGGGAGGTGTTTTCCGGAATATACCCGCTGTGGGCTACAATGCCGCGAACCATCTGCGGCTTCGTGAGCGAGACTGCGAACGACATGATGCTACCCATACTGAACCCGAGCAAAAACACCCGGCGGCCGTCGACAGGATATCGCTGCTTCACATCATCAACGAACTGAACCAGACGGTTGTAGCTCTCTTCAAATTGCTTCGGATGCGGAGTTCCGACGTCCTGGACCTCGTACCACGTGTAGCCCCCCGAACCCTGATCGAACCGGAATGGAGCGCGGGCGCTGACAATGAACAGGCGCGGATCCAGGTAGTCCACAAGTTCCAGAAGGTCATCTTCATTCGTGCCGCGACCGTGCAGCAGTATCAGCGCCGGATGTTCTCCGCTGACTGTTGCTGCAGGCCGCCGGATTTTATGAACAAGCGTTGACGAAATCAGCGTCGGAGCCATTGCACGTCACTCAGGTCTTTGAAATCGGGAGAAGGACAGAAGTAGATCAGTTCTTCTTGGCGCCCTGGTCAATCCATTGGCGCAATGTTTCGATCTGCCCTGCGGTGGGTATTAGTTTCTTGCTCGGCGGCATCTTCTTGCCGAACGGAGGAGCCGGATTCATCTTCTGAAGAAGCAGACTCTCCTTCGAGTTACCCGGTTGTATCGCTTTGCCATGCTTCCCTCCCTTCATCAGGGTTTCATAGGAATCCATGAAGAGCTGGCTCGGATGATCTTCGTCCGCATTGTGGCACGTTGCACAGAACTTCTCGAAAAGCGGGACCACATCTTTTGTGTACGAGATTTCCTTTGCAGGCGTGGCGGCACTGCTGTCTTGCGCAGCGGCATTGCCGGTAAGAACGACAACTCCTGCGAGCAGCGAACATGAGAGAATGAGTATTCGTTTCACTTGTCCTCTGTTGACTGTCTGAGTATTCAATTGTTTTTCGCCCCTTGATTGATCCACAGTTTGATGGTTTGAATAGTACTGTCTGGAAGGTACGGTCCCCCCTGAGGCATCCGATCACCATACGGGGGATTAGGCAAGAGCTTCTTTATCAGACCGCTCGTATCTGCCTTCCCCGCAATAACCGACGGTCCGTGGAGGCCTCCTTGCAGAAGCTGGCTTACAGTCTGGACAGTGAGCCCTCCGCTGCCGCCGTGGCAACTGTTGCATCCATAACGCTGGAGGATCGGCGAGATCTGGCTTTGAAACGAAACATCCTGGCCTGATTGCGGAGGCGGAGTTGAAATCGATGTATCGGTGCCGACAGCATTCCCCATGTCAGTACAGCCAGCGAGGACCAATGCCGTCATTGCCAGCAAGCACACGAAGAACCAGGAACTGTTTTCCACCTTTGGCATCACAAGTCGCTTTCGTTTTATATGATACATGAAATTCCATACTCTTTCCACCAACACGCCCGCCTTGACCCCTCTGCTGCGAGGAAGCGCCCAACCGGCAGAGAGCCCCCGTCATTCGATCCCACCTCTACTTCAACAGTGTCATCTTCTTCGTCTGCATCACGACCCCATCCGCAGCCAGACTATAGTAATAGACGCCCGAAGGTAACCCCTTAGCATTGAAACTCGATTTATGGGTTCCGGGTTCCCTCTCGCCGTCAATCAGTGTTGTGACTATGCTCCCTCGAACGTCATAGATCCTGAGCGATATGTGGCTGGCTCGCATCACTTGAAATGCGATCGCCGTTGATGGATTGAATGGATTGGGATAGTTCTGCGACAGAGAGAACTCATTTGGAAGGGTCGAAGAGTTCTCGACGGCCGTCGCAGTCTTCACGGTGACCGTCTTGTTCGGCGCAAAATTCCATTGATCACCTGACTCAGCTCCATTGAAGTTCACACTGTTGCCATTTGCATAGATGGTGTAGGTCCCTGCCGCGCCCGGGGCAGTATATGTGAACGAGAACGTAGCCTTGCCGCTCGTGAAGGGTTGTGGTGAAACATGAGTGAGTTCGTTTCCTGCCTTCTGCAAGGCGGAAGAGGATGCAGTCAGTATTCCTCCTGACACCGCGATATCTGTCCCCGCGCGAACTGCAGGTCCTCCCTGAACCGTGACTGTGTAATTCCCGGTTTGATTCGGAAGCAACTCCGCCGGTCCATCAATCGTTACAACAACACCCGTCGAGGGAGAAATGTTATGGCAGCTGCAGCCATTGCCGTTCTTCCTTGTAACACCTGTCATCCCCCGCGATTCTGCAAGAACATAGGATGCATAGAAAATCATGCCCAGAAACACCATGCCGTAAACTACATAGGTCCCCAGACGCTGATTGTGAACTTGTGTAACCTCCTCCATTGCTTTGTCCCTTCCCGAATATGGTTGTTCGATTTCGACTGCAAGAAGATTGATGAAATATGCCCTGGACAGAAGAGGAATTGGCCGCGGAGCGGCACGGATTAGTTACGGATTCCCACGGATTGTTGGGATCAAGCAAGACACTTATTTTTTCCGATCCGTCTTCTTCTGTGCAGATCCGTGGGTATTCTTTGTGTTGATGCTCTGTGCCGCACGTAGGAAGACCGCAGAGGCCGTTTCCATGCTACTTATTTCAGCAAAACCATTTTCTTCGTCAGCACACTTTCTGTGGATCGTGCACCCCCAATGAT
>QYQB01000231.1 GCA_007280275.1 bacterium
GGATATGTTCTTCCATCTTCTCCGATGACGTTTGCAAACTATTGGACGATGCAGTATGGAGGCGGACTCTCAGCCGGGATGCCGTTATCACCGTCCATCACACTCATCGGCTCGTTTGAACACTATCAGTTCAAGCTGAACAAGGACGGGGTCAATAACGGATTCGACACGAACTACATGCGTGATATCTGGATTTTCAAGAGTGTCTCGTTGAATCCGTCTGCTGATCCGACCACCATGACAACGGTGTCGGCCAATCTTCGATTTGCTCCTTCAGGGATCTCGGGACGGCTCTCTCCGTACTTTATCGGCGGCGTTGGCGTGATGCGTTTCTCCCTCAGCGAAATCAACTTACCGACGACGAGCGTTCTGACGGCCGGCGGTTCGGATATAGCGATGACCGCTCAACAGAGTGTTACCGGCGGCGTTGAAACCTCGGCGTTTGTCCAGTTCGGGATGGGGTTTGACATCCGACTGACACAATCCTTCGACATGTTTGTTGAGGCGCGCTATGCGAGCGGGCTTAACAAAGGGCTTCACACATCCTACGTACCGATTACCGGGGGGATAAAACTGAGTCTGTAAGTGAGTTCAGGACCAACAAGTGTATTTTCAGAAGCACTCGCGTGTCATGCTTTCATCTATCAATCAAGGAGGTGTTATGAAACACAAATTACTGTTTCTTTCTATCGCCGTGCTTGCACTGGCGACCGCTCTCCAGGCCGGAACCATTACTTCCACAGCGACTGGCGGAAAATGGAGCGCAACCACAACCTGGGTCGGGGGAGCAGTTCCTGGCGCCTCTGATGATGTTGTCATTGCCAATGGGGCGACGGTGACGATTGATGCAAATGTTACTGTTGCTTCCATAACCGTTGGCCAGGGCACGAGCGGCACTCTTACATTTGACAACGTTGCAATACGCGTCGTGACAGTCTCCGGGAATATCACCGTTGCGACGGGAGGCACATTTATTGCGCTGATTCCGATCAGCACCACTGGAGACTTGGCTGCAACCTCCACCTCTGTAACAAATGCAGCTACATCAGCGGGCGTGGTGGCCGGAATGAACATCGGCACGCTGACCGGACTCGCGACGGGCACGACGATCGCGTCGTTCACCGCGAACACCATCACGCTTTCCCTCGCTTCCACAAATACGGTCGCACTGACCGGAGCGGTCTTCAATATCGGTTATGACGATACGCTCTTCGTTGGCGGGAACCTGACGAACAACGGCACATTTGATATGTCGCGGGGAAATGCCGCTGGCATCTGCCACGTCACGTTCAACAAAGCGGGCGACCAGACGATCACGGGCACCGGAGCGACGACCAGATTCCGGAGCATCACATTGAACAAGGCGGCCGTAGCGAACAAGGTGATTTCAAGCATCAACGTGACGGCGGCGGGAACTCCGTTGACGTTTGTTGCCGGCACGTGGGAACAAAACGCGGGGAGATTCACGGCAACAACAGGAACCATCGGCGTGGGATCGGCTCTTGCTACCGGTTGTGCGCTGAACATTATCGGCTCCGGAAGCGCCTCCGTCTCGAGCAATATCAACGTGTTCGGCAGCCTGTTGGTGAACACCACGGATTCTCTGATCGTGGGCGTCGGGACGACCACCGGCAAAATCGATCTCACGAATATTATCGGGGCAACTGGCACGTTTACAAAAGGCACGGTCGTGGTCTACGGAAAAATTGCCACGGCTGCAGTCAGTGCGACAACATTCAACGGTGCCAATGTTATCATCGATCCGAAAGGATTTGCGACGGCCGTTACCCCTGGGACCGATTATTCGTTCAGGTCGACGACCGGCACCGGTGGGACAAATCCTCTTACCTTCACGAGCGGTACCATCACGATTCTCAATCCGAACAGCACAACAGGCGCCAATCCTGAGCTTGCGGCATCCTCCAGTGTCGCGCCGAACATCTCCGGAACAGCCACCCTGATTCTCGGCCAGGGTGCCAACACTGTGGCGAGCGCTGCTGGTTTTCGAATCAATCTGAACGCCGCCGCCGCTCTGAACAACCTCACCATTAACACGGGAACGGTCGGTGTCGCGCTCCAAGCCAACGTCACCGTCAAAGGGAAGCTGACGATCACGAGCTGCGGCCCGCTCAGCGGTACTGGTTTTACCTGGGCTGCTCCTAACTATGTGTTCAACGGGAACGTTGCACAGGTAACGGGCTCCATTATGCCTGCAACGGTGAAGAATGTGACCGTCAACAATCCGTTGGGCGTCACGTCGTCTCAGGCACTTACGATCACGGACACATTGTTCCTTGTCTCCGGAACCTTGTCAGGACCATATACTGCCGGCACCACCGTGAAGGTCAGCACAAATGTGCAGGATCAAGGTACGGGAATACCGCAGGAGTATTCTTTGCAGCAGAACTATCCCAATCCATTCAATCCAAGTACAGCGATCAGCTATCAGCTTTCAGCGAACAGCTTCGTGAGTCTGAAGGTGTTTGATGTGCTGGGCCGGGAAGTCGCCACACTTGTCAACGAGGTGAAGAAAGCGGGAACGTATTCCACGACATGGAATGCAGCCGGCTTCGGTTCCGGCATCTACTTCTGCAAGATGCAGGCCGGTTCCTTCACGGAAACCAGGAAACTGGTCTTGATGAAGTAAGGTAGAGCGGTTCAATCGAAGGGCTGATCCATGCGATCAGCCCTTCGTTTTCTTAGCCCGTACCGTGTCAACATGACTATGCGAGAGGAATGACAACAGTGCCAAATCTTCGCTCTCTGTACACATGCCTGCTCCTTTTGCTTCCCCTTGCCTCTATCACCGCACAAACTAGAATCGAGGTCGGAACCACGAAGGGCCTTCGGAATGCCTTAGAAAAAGCTCGGCCAGGAACGAACATCATCCTTTCGGATGGCGCATACGATTTCGGCGGCGAATTGAAGATCGCCACGAGGGCGACGAAAGAACTACCGGTGACAATTGCCGCAAAACATCGAGGCAAGGCAACGCTCGTCGGAGACTCACGGATTGTTCTGGTCGCAGCAGAGCACATTATCGTCGAAGGGCTGAACTTTGAAAGCACGAATGGCCCCGCCGTCGAACTCCGTGCCAGCAGTCACGTCCGAATTAGTCGCAATACGTTCCATCTGAAGGAAACGCAGCGCGGTTCGTGGATCCTGATCGATGGAATAAAGGGAGATTCGGTTCGCCTCAGTCACCATAATCGGATCGATCATAACCAGTTCGAAAGAAAATCCAAGCTAGGCAATTTCATCACTATCGAAGGCACCATGCGGGCCCAGCCGCAGGTGTCGCAGTACGACCGTATCGACCACAACCTCTTTGCAGACATCGGTCCCCGTGTGGAAAACGTGCTTGAAGCCATCCGTGTGGGATCGGCGGAGTACTCGCTCTCGAGTGGCTTCACAATCATGGAAGACAATCTCTTCGAACGGTGCGACGGCGACCCGGAATACATCTCCATCAAGTCCAGCGACGATACAATCCGTAACAACACATTTCGTGAATGTCTGGGGTCGCTTTCGTTGCGCCACGGCAATCGCAACACCGTTGAAGGCAACTATGTCCTCGGCAACAACAGAACCGGATCGTTTCTCGACAGCACCGGGAAGACGTGGAAGCTGGGCACCGGCGGCGTCCGGTTCTACGGCACGGGGATGCGCATCATCAACAATTACTTTGAGGGATTGACCGGCAAGAAGTGGGATGCGACATTCGCCATCACGAGCGGCAATGCGGAGTATGGCGACGGCAAACCGCTCACAAAGCACTTCCGGATTCGTGATGCGGTCATTGCGTCCAATACGCTGGTGAACAATGCCAGCAACTTTGAGATCGGATACGATGGCGGCGGTTTTCAGGGGAACTGGTGGCACCTGCCGCCCGTCGGCATGCGCATCGAGAATAACGTCATCGTCGGCAATCAGGACACGCTCATCAAGGTCTTCGCTCAGCCGTTGAACTCCACATGGAAGAACAATGTCGCCTGGCCGACAGCCGGAGCCGTGGTCTCTCGTTTCCCCGTTGACGGCGTACGAGTAGTGGATCCGAAGCTCGTGAAAGAGGGAGCAATCTGGCGCTCACCTCATCAGCCTTTGCGGTTTCGACCCCTGACCAGAAAAGACGTGGGTCCCGATGCGAAATAGCATTTCTGTGAGAAGAACTGCATGAGAATCTGTCGTTGCGCCTTGATGGCAGGATTGCTGATAATCCTGTTCTTCGTTCGCGTTCAGGCGACTGAAATACATGTCTCCTCGATCGCGGCGCTTCAGGCGGCAATCAATGGCGCCTCAGCGGGCGATGTCATTGTCCTGGACAACGGCACCTATCTCAACAATACTCTGGCGATTGGCACCAGCAACATTACCGTAAAAGCCGCAACTCCGGGGGGTGTTTATCTCAATGGCACGAATGCCATTACCATTTCAGGGAGTCATGTAACATTCAGCGGCTTTCAGTTTACATCGGGCGTCATAGATGGAATTGTCATTGTTGTGAGCGGCGACTATGATGTCCTCACTCAGCTGAGCTTTAAGGGGTATTCAGCTCAGAAATACATCAATCTGCAGGGTCAGTACGACGAAGTGTCATTCTGCAACTTCGAAAACAAACCCGCGACTGCTCCCCAAGGAAATCTTATACATATCGCCCCGAACGGCATTGTGCCAAACTATGCCACAATCCGGTATTGCTCGTTCCAGAACATGCCTGGAGCCGGCGGCGACAATGGAAACGAGTGCATCCGGATAGCAAATGGTGCACAATCAGCATATGCCTGCAGAACGGTCGTCGAGTACTGTTATTTTGAGAACACGGGATTGGGAGACAGTGAAGCCATTTCCGTTAAGAGCCGCGAGAATGTTCTCAGATACAATACATTCAGAAGCAATCAAAACGCTATGATGGTTTTCAGAAATGGCGACGACAATATTGGATATGGCAATTTCTTTATCAATGCCGGTGGCATTCGTGTCAAGGAAGCCAACAACATCTATTGCTACAACAATTACTTTGAAAACTCAGGTGTAGGCGGCAGCATGGACGCTGTGACGTATGTTTATTATACCGCTAACACCACGAACGTTCTTAAGAACATCAACTTCATCCACAATACGTTTGTCGAATGTGGAGATATTGATTTGGACAAAGGTGCGACAAACAACACCTGGGCGAACAACATTTTCAAGAAGAGTGCCGGGAATGTCTTTACGGCAAGCTCAGCTTCAGGAATATCCTGGGCCGGAAACCTGTATGCCGGCACGTTGGGACTTTCCATCCCAGCTGGAATGACGAATGCTGACCCGAAGCTCGTAAAGAATTCCGATGGGTACTATGGTTTGTCGTCCTCGAGCCCGGCCATTGACGCCTCGAGCGCCAGTTATCCTCCCATTTTGGATATCGCCAACATTGATGACGATCCTACGTTGCTCCTGGATATCAGCGGACGACTAAGGCCCCCGACCGCTACGCTGAAAGATGTTGGTTGCAGCGAACATAGCGCGACAGGCGCTGTAAAAAACCGGCCGCTGAAGTTGTCAGATGTGGGTCCATCATATCTGGGCGGTCCAGTCACTGATGTGGTGAACGATCCAGTCAAATATCCTTCCGGAACTGCACCATCAGGCTTCCAGCTCCTTGAAGCGTATCCAAATCCGTTCAATCCGGCAACAGCTATTAGCTATCGGCTAGTAGCTAATAGCTTCGTTGAGCTCAACGTGTATGATGCGGTTGGGAGGGCGATCGCAAAACTCGTCAATGAAGAGAAGCCAGCAGGTCTGCACAAAGTCGTTTGGAACGCCCGGGACTTTCCCTCCGGTCTGTATGTCTGCCGACTCGTTGCAGGCAGTCGCTCAGACAGTAAGAAGTTGATGTTGATAAAATAGCAAATGGATGTAGTTGCTTTGAGATGCGATCTCGACCATGACGATCGCAGATTGTCACTGCAAGATTTTCTCGAGAAGGACACATGTACAAATACGGTTGTCTGCTATTGCTTTCATTCTCCCTGAGCTTGTTTTCACAAGTGCCATCTGCTCCAGACGTGCTGCTCGTGAACAAGGCTTCTCTCCAGGCTCTCCGGGAAGAATATCGGAAGAATCCGAAGACCCTCTCCCCCTACCTTTCGGCAATGCTGAAGGAGGCAAAACTTGCTCTTAGCGTAGAGCCCGTTTCTGTCGTCGACAAAGAGCACTTGCCGCCGAGCGGTGACAAGCATGATTATTTCAGCATCGCCCCCTACTGGTGGCCCGATTCGACAAAGAAGGATGGATTGCCGTATATCCGCCGTGACGGCCAGATTAATCCCGAGCGCTACTTGACCGGCGACCGGGAAAAGGTCCGGATGCTGAATACGTCGGTATTCACGCTTTCTCTGGCTTATTGCATCACCGGAGATGAGACCTTTGCGGCACATGCGGTGCGTTTCCTTCAGACATGGTTCTTGAATCCCACCACACGGATGAATCCCAATCTGAACTATGCCCAGGCGATCAGGGGGATGAATGAGGGAAGAGGAACCGGCATTATCGATACTCACGATTTCATCCGTGTTATCGATGGCATCAGAATGCTGGAGGGATCAAGAGCCTGGACGAGAGTTGACGCGGACCGAATGAAACAATGGTTCGCAGAGTATTTGAAGTGGCTCAGCGAGAGCAACGGCGGCAAGGAAGAAGCCGCGGCGACGAACAATCACGGCAGTTTGTACGATGTCCAATGTGTCTGCATCGCGCTTTTCATCGGAAAGACGGAACAAGCGAAACAGGTTCTTCGCAACGTCGGAACAAAGAGAATTTCCGTTCAAATTGAACCCGACGGATCGCAGCCGCTGGAACTTGCTCGCACCAAGGCCTACAACTATTCACTTCTGAATCTCGAGGGGTTGATCAATCTGGCGACACTCGGTCAGCGGTTGGGACTCGACCTGTGGTCGTACAGAACACCGAACGGAGGCTGCATCAGGAAGGCGATCGACTTCCTCATTCCTTATACTCTCGGGAAAAAGAAGTGGGCATGGGACCAGATTATTCCATCTGAGTACGAGCGCATGATCCCGATCCTGCGAATGGCAGCAAAGGCCTACAACGATCCGGCATATACTGCCGCCGCCAACACATTGAAGGAGAAGCTCGGAACTCCGACCCGCCCGGCTTACTCCCTTCCATTGGATTAGGGGAACTTGATCTCAAAGAAAACGATGTAACGTTCTTCATCAAGAACACTATTGAGAGGATACAATGAGCCGAACACGACGTGAGTTTCTATCAAGCGCTGCAGTTCTTGGTGTAGGAGGCGTGATAAGCTACTCTCCGATAAGGAATCTATTTGGAGAAACGCTGTCAGAACTTACCTCGATCGCCGCCAGGAGAAAGAACGTACTCTTCATTGCCGTCGATGACCTCCGTCCGGAATTGGGTTGCTACGGCCACCCGATGGTCAAGTCCCCCAATATCGATTCCCTTGCCAGAAGCGGCGTTCTCTTCGAACGGACATACTGTCAGCAAGCAGTGTGCGGGCCAACACGGGCAAGCCTGCTGACGGGAAAAAGACCGGACACAACCAAAGTGTATGATCTGAAAACACACATCAGAACAAACCTACCCGATGTGGTCACACTTCAACAGCATTTCAAAAACAATGGATATTTTTCCGAAGGGATGGGAAAGCTGTTTCACGGCGGACTGGAAGACGAACCGTCATACAGCACACCGCATCGTAATCCAAGTGGAAAACAGTATGCGGTTGAGGAGAACCTCAAGCTCCTGAAGGAGGGTGGAAAGCAGACAAAGAAAGATACAGCTGAAGCTGAAGACGGCGCTCGTATGCGTGGTCCGGCCACTGAATGCGGTGATGTAGCTGATGAAGCCTATTTAGATGGCAAGCTTGCGCAGATGGCCATTGAATCTCTCAACCGGCTTGCTCCAAAGGCAACTGCGAAAAACGAGAAGGACCGTCAACCGTTCTTTCTTGGTGTAGGATTTCGAAAACCCCACCTCCCCTTCTGTGCGCCGAAGAAATACTGGGACTTGTACGATCGCAGCAAGATTGCGCTTCCGTATCCCGAGAAACCTAAGAATGCACCCGACATCGCATTTGCCAATTGGGGTGAACTTCGGTCTTATTCCGACATACCCGACGTAGGATACTGTGATGAGGCAAAGACAAGAAAACTGATTCACGGATATTACGCATGCGTGAGTTTCATGGATGCCCAGGTCGGCAAGTTGTTAGCGGAACTTGATAGACTGGACCTGAGAAAAGACACCATTGTAATAATCTGGGGCGACCATGGATGGAAATTAGGAGAATACTCACAATGGTGCAAACATACGAACTTCGAATTGGACACCCATGTTCCAATGATCCTCTCTGATCCTGATTTCCCGAAGGGCAAAAGAGTGAATGCTCTCACGGAGTTCGTTGATATTTATCCAACGCTTTCGGAACTATGCGGTTTGCCTGTGGCGAAAGATCTGGAAGGAGTGAGCATGGTCCCGCTTCTGAAGGACCCGAAGAAACGGTGGAAGAAAGCGGCATTCAGTCAGTATCCGCGTCCCCGTAAAATGATGGGTTACTCGATGAGAACGGATCAATACCGGTATACAGAATGGATTGATCAGAGGACGAATGAGGTGAAGGAGCGGGAACTGTACGATCTGAAGAATGATCCATTGTGCAAGGAAAGCATCGTGTTCAAGCCTGAGCACAAAGAACTGGTGGCGAAGCTACACGAACAAATGAAAGCAGGGTGGCAGCAAGCAAAACCATAGCCGGTTCACGCTATGAGCGACAGGCAGACAAAGGCCGATCCCTTTCAGGATTGGCCTTTACAATAGCGGGGGGCAGTTAACATTCGTCGAAACAAAAAAACTCACTCCCTTTCGGTAGATAGTCAGCTACTGCGACAAATACGATTTAGAAACCATCCATTGCGACTCGGTTTCCTTTACCTCACGAGTCTCTTGTACTTGATCCGGTGCGGCTGATCGGCGGCGATTCCAAACCGTTCTCTCCGGTTCTCTTCGTATTCCGTGTAGTTTCCATCAAACCAGAACACCTTGCTTTCTCCTTCGAACGCCAGGACATGTGTCACGACGCGATCGAGGAACCAGCGGTCGTGGGAGATGATGACAGCACAGCCTGCAAAATTCGTCACAGCCTCCTCGAGGGCCCGGAGCGTATTGACATCGAGGTCGTTGGTCGGTTCGTCCAGCAGCAACACGTTGGCTCCTTCCTTCAGCACTTTCGCGAGATGCACGCGGTTTCTTTCTCCGCCCGACAGAACGCCCGTCGGCTTCTGCTGGTCGGTTCCGCTGAAGTTGAACCGGGATACATAGCCGCGTGAATTGACCTCGCGATTGCCCAGTTGAAGAAGTTCCTCTCCCCCCGAAATCTCCTGCCAAATTGTTTTGTTCGGATCGAGCGGCCGGTTTTGATCGACGTAGGCCAACTTCACCGTCTCGCCGACAACAATAGTCCCCGAGTCGGGCTTTTCCTGTCCCGTAATCATACGGAAGAGCGTTGTCTTGCCCGCCCCGTTGGGTCCGATAACACCAATGATGCCGCCGCGGGGAAGCGAGAATGTCATATCTTCACACAACAGATTGTCGCTGTACGCTTTCGTGACGTTCTTTGCCTCAATGACGACATCTCCCAGCCTCGGACCGGGCGGAATATAGATCTCCATCTCTTCGTCCCGTTTGTCTCCCTGGTCCTCAAGCATTTTTTCGTAGGCAGCAATGCGCGCTTTGCTCTTGGCATGTCGCCCCTTGGGGTTCAGCCGTACCCATTCCAGTTCCCGGGCGAGAACACGGTGCCGCTTGCTTTCCTGCTTTTCTTCGATTTCGAGGCGGGCTTTTTTCTGCTCAAGCCATGACGAGTAGTTCCCCTGGAACGGAATGCCCTCTCCCCGATCGAGCTCCAATATCCAACCCGCGACATTATCCAGAAAGTAGCGATCGTGAGTTACAGCGATCACCGTACCTTTGTACTGGCCAAGATGATGTTCAAGCCAAGCTACCGA
>QYQB01000286.1 GCA_007280275.1 bacterium
AAAGCCAACAAGGAATTCTGGGGAGACCTCCCGTACGACCGGTATGTATTTATGCTCCATTTGTCGTCCCGCGGTGGCGGAACAGAGCACATTAATTCAACAATTATGCAGACCGGTCCCTATGGCTTCAAGAACCCTAATTCCTACCGGGGCTTCCTTGGGTTGGTCTCTCATGAATATTTCCATACGTGGAATGTGAAACGCCTGAGGCCCAAAGGCATTCTTCCCTATGACTACATGCGGGAGAATTATTTGAACGAGCTATGGGTCGCCGAGGGAACAACCTCGTACTACGGTGAACTCCTTCTGGCACGGGCCGGGTTCATTCCTGTTTCGGGAATGCTCGACGGTCTGGCCAGCGGTGTCCTATCCGATCGACAGCGGCCGGGCAACAAGGTTCAATCGGTCACCGAATCGAGCTTTGACGCGTGGATCAAATTGTGGAAGAACAACCAGCAGTCCTATAATGCCGAAACTGACTACTATGGAAAAGGATCCGATGTAAGCCTGGTGCTCGACCTGGAGATCCGGCAGCGATCCAAGAATAAGTACTCGCTTGATGATGTCATGCGAACGCTGTATCGTCGGTTCCCCCTCAGCGGCAAGGGGTACACCGTTGACGATGTCCGCACGATTGCCGAGGATCTCGCAGGTGGGAGCCTGCAATCGTTGTTCGACAACTACGTGTTCGGAACGACTGCGATCGATTGGGAATCGACCTTGCGGTATGCGGGGCTCGAGCTCCAAGCAAAGGATTCCGAGCGAAAGACGTGGCTCGGCCTGCAGTCGTCGGACCAGAATGGCCGGGCACGGGCGTGGGGAGTTATTGCCGGCTCTCCTGCGTACGATGCCGGGCTGGATATCGGAGACGAGATTCTTGCCATCAACGGCCGCCGTGTGCGGAGTAGCGATTTGCAGGATCGTATCGCTGAATTCAAACCCGGAGAAAAGGTGAAGATCACTCTCTTCCGGGACGACGCTATGCGCGACTTTGAAGTTGCGCTCCACCTCCAGAATGTGCCGCCATATAAAGTCGCAAAGTCCGTGCAGCCAACGCCGTTACAGAAGTCGATCTTCGAGTCGTGGCTGAATGCGAAATGGGAGTAAGAAAGCAGTAAGAAGTATGGAGTAGGCAGTATGGAGAAGGCGGAAGACGGTAAGCAGTAAGGAGAAGGCAGAAAAAGGCAGTCGGCGATCAGCTTTCTGTTTCGTCTCCCGTCTCACTTCTTACCTTTCACCAACCCGATTCAAGTTGGTTCATGCTTTTCACTATTCACTCTCTTTAGAGGAGTGCGATGAAAAAGATCCTGATCAGCGTTTTGGAGTACGGGTTTCTTCTGGCCGCGATGGCTGTCATCGTTGCGTTCGTGGGACTTCCCACCGGCGAGAGCATTGAACTGCAGCGGCATCCTACTCCCACAATCCCTCAGCTTGTTCAGCAAGCCGACGCGTGGGACAAAGATCTCAAGCTGCCGACTCAAAGCGACCGGATTGTGCGCTATTTGATGAACGTCAGACTCGATCCGAAGACGAATATTATCTCCGGATCGGAGATTCTCGAGTGGAGAAACACAACCGGCAATCCGCAGCAGGAGTTTCCGTTCCATCTCTACCATAACGCCTGGAAGAACAATCGCAGCACTTTTGCTAAAGAGAACGGCTATCAAATGGGTCGGCTCGGAGGAAACCGCGACGATTATGGGTACACCACCATAAAGAGCATCAAGGTCGTCGATGCCAGAGGTGAAACCGACATCACGAGCTCATTCCGTTACCTCCAGGACGACGATGGAAACACAGACGACCAGACCGTCTGCCAGGTTCGATCAGCCAAACCCGTACGCAACGGGCAATCGATCACATTCAAGATCGAGTTTGAAACGAAACAACCGCTGCCGGTCTCGCGCACTGGTGCCATCCGGAACTACCACTTCGTTGCCCAATGGTTCCCGAAAATTGGCGTCTGGTGGAATGGGGCATGGAACTGCCATCAATTTCATGCCAACACGGAGTTCTTCGCCGACTATGGTACCTACGACGTAACGATCACCATCCCTTCGGGTTACGTTGTCGGAGCGACGGGTGGTATACCGAAAAGTGTTGAACAGAACAAAGACAGCACTGCGACCTTCAATTTTTATCAGGAAGACGTACACGACTTCGCGTGGGTGACCTCACCGGACCTCGTGCCGACGGTCCGCAAGTTCAGACACACTGACATGGAAGCCACTGAGCGCACGGATCGCCACCATCCGCTCCGCGAAGTAACCGTAATTCTCCTGACGCAGCCGCAGCACGACAATATGATTGACCGGTATTTCGATGCGACGTTCAAGGCCCTGAGGTACTACGGCGAATGGTACGGCGAGTACCCGTACGATGCAATTACGGTTGTCGATCCTGCCATGGGGAGCGCGTCAGGGGGGATGGAGTACCCCACCCTCTTTACCGGCGGAACAAACCGGTATTCCCCGAAAGAAGCGTCATCACCTGAAGGTGTGACCGTCCATGAATGCGGTCATCAGTGGTGGTATGGACTCATCGGGAACAATGAGTTCGAGGAGGCATGGCTGGACGAGGGATTCAATACGTACTCTACCGACCGTGTCATGAACGCTGGCTGGCAGCCGTTCAAGGCATCGCGAACCTTTTTCGGCGGTCCCGGTGCTGGCTCCTATGTCGGAATTCCCTACGTGTTCGACGAAATCGACCAATCCCCTCTCGGTCCCGGTAACAGTGAGCTGCGCCGCTACGGAAAGAACGACGTCATGGTAAGGAGCGGGTGGGAGTATTATCAAACCTACGGCTTGAATTCCTATACAAAACCTGCGTTGTCACTCGTGACACTGGAACGGTACTTGGGAGAGGAGATGATGTACCGCGTGATGCGGACATACCATCACCGGTACCGCTTCAAACACCCCACCACTGAAGATTTCATCAGGACGGTGAACGAAGTCAGCGGGAAGAACAAGAGCTGGCTCTTCGCGAACACCTGGTTCAGCTCGGACCTCTTCGACTACAGCGTTGATCGGATCAATAACCGGAGGATTCCAACTCCGACGGGATTCTTCTCTACGAACGGAAAAGAATCCGAACCTACTCCTGCAACGAAGACCTATGAATGTGAAGTCGTCGTCAAACGCGAGGGAGAGGTGTCTGCCTCCGTTAATATTCTCGTTGTTTTCAAGGATGGATCGTTACGGCGAGAAGGCTGGGATGGTCAGTACCGGTGGAAGAAATTCACCTACTACACCAATTCGCCCGTCAGCTATGCGATTGTCGATCCTGATGAGAAACTTGCAATGGACATCAACTACAACAATAACAGCAAAGCTGTCCGGGAGCCAGGGTATCGATCATTGGCGGCCCGAAAATATGCATCCAAGTGGATGTTCTGGGTTCAGAACTATCTCGAATTTGCAGCCTTTTGAAACAAACCATCAGGAGACGGTTATGAACATCATCTCTTCATTCAAACAAGGAGCCAAGCTCGCATCGCGAACCAAGAGGATGATCCTTTTCGCCTGGTTCGCGAACGTCCTTATTGCCATGGTTCTCGCTTTTCCCGCTCTCAAGCAACTCGACGGCTACCTTCGCGACACCGTGATGGATGAAAAAATCCTCCAGCAGATGGATCCGGCATGGATGGACAGCTACCGGGTTGACATGGAGAAGAGCGATCATACACGCGCTCTCGACTACACGATTTTTGGCTATGCGCCATTTGTCAACCATCTTGAGATGCAGATGAATGGCACGTTTATCAAAACGCTGGGCGGCTTCCTGTATGACTTCTTCGTCCGTTGGGAACTCAATGCGGGGCCAATGTCGCTTCTCTTCTTTCTCAGCCTTCTCTATGTCATTGTGAACACCTTCCTTACGGGAGGATTCATCGGCATCTACGCGAAGGATTATCGCTCGTCGTTCCCGGAGTTTCTGATTGACGGGGCCAGGTATTTCGGAAAGTTCTTCCGCCTGGCGCTCATCGCCCTGTTGGTCTATTTCATTTTCTTTGCCGTCATTCTCAACTGGATCAACAGCAGCATTTTCCAGTGGACGCAGAATGACGCGTCAGAGACGGTGCCGTACCTCTACTATATGATTCGAAACGTGGGCGTTCTGCTGCTTCTCTCCCTTCTTTTCATGATCTTCGACTACGCCCGTATCCGGATGGTGGTTGATGATCGTTCCAGCGCCTTTGCCTCGACAGCGGCCGGTGCAAGGTTTGCAATTCCGCACCTCGTCAATACATACGGGCTGTACCTTCTGTTGACGGCTATCGGCGTGGTTCTTATTGCCCTCTATGCAGTTTTCGACAAGCTCATTCCGCAAAATTCATATTGGCCGTTGGTGTTCCTGTTCATAGTCCAGCAGCTTTACATGCTTGCCCGGTTCTGGCTGAAAGCGAGTTTTTACGCATGCCAGACCACTCTGTATCGAACCATCATACGGGAGGAGCATCTCAAGACTGTTTCCGCCGCGCCTTCGACAGTGTAAAACGTAGTGCACACATCCAGTGGAGTCTCCACAATGATCAACAGAGTACCGATCGGACCACAACGATTCATCGTCTTCGTGACACTCCTCGTTCTTTGCCGCAGCGTCGAGTTGCTCGGACAGCAGCCGTACTCGGTTGTTGAACACTACAACAAGCATGAGTACATGATTCCGATGCGGGACGGCGTTAAACTCTTCACAGCTGTGTATACGCCAAAAGATACGACGAAGGACTATCCCGTACTGCTGAATAGGACTCCGTACAGTTCGGCGCCATATGGAGAGAACATGTATCCGCCGTTTGTCGGTTCACAGGCAGAAAAGTTCTACCGCGACGGTTACATCATGGTGAGTCAGGACGTACGCGGGCGGTATATGTCAGAGGGGGATTTCCTGAATGTCCGTCCATATATCGAGAACAAGAAGGGCAAGAAAGACATCGACGAGAGCAGCGATACTTATGATACCGTAGACTGGCTCATCAAGAATGTCCGGCATAACAACGGTCGCGCAGGCATCTACGGTATTTCCTACCCTGGATTCTATTCCACGACGGGCACCATCGATGCGCACCCGGCGATGAAAGCCACATCACCGCAGGCGCCAGTGTCCAAATGGATGTCGGGCGATGATTTCTTCCACAACGGCGCCTTCCTGCTTCCTCACGCGTTCGATTTCTTCGCCTCCTTCGGCTGGCCGCGTCCTGTGCCCACGACAAGGGATTCCCGCCCATTCAATCATGGGATTACTGACGGATACAAGTTCTTCCTCGAGATGGGCCCGCTTCCAAACGCAAACATCAAGTACTTGAAAGACAGCGTCTCGTTCTGGAATGATATTTTGAATCACGGAACGTGGGACAGTTTCTGGGAAGCCCGCGACATTCTCCCCCGTGTGAAAAATATCAAGCCGGCGACGCTCGTGGTCGGAGGCTGGTTCGATTCCGAAAATCTCTACGGAGCGCTCAATCTGTATGCATCGATCAACAAGCTCAATACGAAGAACCAGAACCGACTCGTCATGGGCCCCTGGTCGCACGGTCAATGGGGATATGATTCGGGCGATTCACTTGGCATGATCAAATGGGGATCATCAACCGGTAAGTTCTTTGTGGACAGCGTTGTATTCCCCTATTTCAACTACTACCTCAAAGGTCAAGGCGAGTTGCACCTTGCGAAGGCGACAGTGTTTGAGACAGGGAACAATGTGTGGAGGTTCCTCGATGCCTGGCCGCCGCCAGATGCAGTCCCGACAAATCTCTATCTGAACGAAAAGGGAAAGCTCTCGTTCTCGGCACCGACTCAGATTTCAAAGAGCGGGGAATTTGACGAGTACGTCAGCGATCCGGCAAAGCCCGTCCCGTACACCTCGGAGATCCGACACTGGTACAACTCCGCGTTTCCGGTCGAAGACCAGCGATTCGCATGGACTCGTCCCGACGTGCTCGTGTATGAATCGGAGATTCTGACGGAAGATATGACCGTTGCCGGACCCATCACAGCCAGCCTTTTTGTTTCAACGTCGGGCACAGACTCCGACTGGATCGTCAAGGTTATCGATGTCCTGCCGGAAACCGTTGAGTTCGCAGGGCGCGGCGGCCCGCGATTCGATCCGAACGCAGTGAAACTGAAGGGTTACCAGATGATGGTGCGTGGCGATGTGATCAGGGGAAAATTCAGGAACAGCATGTCGAAACCGGAACCCTTCGTCCCCAACCAGGTGACGAAGGTTGAATACGTCCTTAACGACATCTTCCACACCTTCAAGAAAGGACACCGGATCATGGTGCAGGTCCAGAGCTCGTGGTTCCCGATGATCGATCGCAACCCTCAGACGTTTGTGGACATCTACCGTGCAAAGGAATCGGATTTCCAGAAGACGACGCAGAGGGTGTATCACTCACCCGAATGGAGCACACATCTGACGCTGCCGATTTTGAAGTAAACGCATGTGACGCTGCACCATGTAAGACCTGTCAGGTTTCATGCTGAACTCCGCGGGAAACCTGACAGATCCACCCGGTGTCCATTTTCATTGAGACTCTACGCTTTTTTTCCTACCTTTCGGTATTAGATTCACTCACGTCGACATCTTTTCATTCGGTCCATCCAAGCGACTTCATGGCTAAAGCAAACACAGTATTCGTAACTGGCTCCACCGGTTTTATCGGCACGAAGCTGGTCAACGAATTGGTGAAACGCGGCAACACCGTCCATGCTCTCACCCGCGGGACAAGCAACAAAGACGGGCTCTCACACGAGCGCATCAAGCTCGTTACCGGCGATATTCAGGATCGAACTTCGCTGCAGAAAGGTATGGAGGGGTGTAAACAGGTTTATCACCTAGCTGCGTATGCAAAGAACTGGTCACGCGACACCTCGGTGTTCTACAAACAGAATGTTGAAGGGATGCGCAACGTATTCGAAGTCGCAAAAGCTGCCGGTGTCAAGCGTGTCGTGTTCACGTCGACCATTGTCGCTTTCGGACCGACTCCGGCCGGAGTCACCGGCAACGAAGACATGCCCCGCATCACTCAGCGATACTACACCGAATATGAAGAAACAAAATCCATCGCCGAGAAAGAAGCGCTTCAGTACGCTGCAAGCGGCTTTCCCGTCGTCATCGTCAATCCCACGCGGGTGTACGGTCCCGGCAAGCTGACGGAAGGAAATTCCGTCTCGCTGATGATCGACATGTATGACCGCGGGAAGGTCCCCGTTCTCCTGAATGGCGGGAACGATGTTGGGAACTATGTGCTTGTTGACGACCTGGTTCGGGGCCATATACTCGCCATGGAAAAAGGGCAAATTGGCGAACGCTATATACTCGGCGGTGAGAATGCATCCCTGAAACAAATATTCGAGATGGTAGACGAAGTAAGCGGGAAAAAGCATTTCCAGATGAATCTTCCTCCGCGCATCGCTTATCTCTATTCCGGATTCGAGAAGAAGAAGGCTGAGTGGCTCGGAATCTATCCGCAAATCACACCGGGATGGGTCGAGACATTCCTGCAGGACTGGGTGTATTCGACAGCAAAAGCGGAACGTGAGCTCGGCTACACCATCGTGCCGCTCAAAGAGGGAATCCGCATGACGTACGAGTGGCTCCTTCAGCAGCGAGCAAATAGAGGGAAACGATGAACTTACCGAATCCCGTGGGCCGTTTCAGCAACTCGCTCTCGTTGTCCGGACTCTTCAGCGGCGACAACAAGAAACCGACTGTCATTCTGCTTCTCACACCCTTTGTTCTGACGACGTGGAAGTACTTCGGCACCAAGGGATTCTATCTCAGCGATCTTGCGTCACGATTTGTCCTTTTCGATGACCTACAACGAACGGCAGAGTTGTATACGTTTTTCTCTGCGTTCATGTTGTTCGGACTCCTTCCCCTCGCCGTGATCAGGTTTGTGTTCAAGGAGAAGATCTCGTCGTACGGTCTGCAAATTGGCGATTGGCGTTTCGGACTCAAGGCGTTCCTCGTTTTGGCGCCGGTGTTCGTCATTGCTTCGTATTCCTCTATCAATAATCCGGATTTTCTTGCGGAATACCCTCTCTTCAAGGGAGCCTCTGCGTCCCCGTCCATGTTCTTGAGCCACGCTCTCGCGTACCTTTTCTTTTACATCGGGTGGGAGATCTATTTCCGGGGTTTCATGCAATTTGGACTCCGGCAATCACTTGGTGACTGGCAGTCCATTCTCGTGCAGACGGCCCTCTCGTGCATTATTCACATCGGAAAGCCAGCCGGTGAGATCTACGGTTCCATCATTGGGGCGTTGGTGTGGGGGATTATTGCCTTCCGGGCACGGTCGCTCCTGTTTATCATCCTGCTCCATTGGCTCCTGGGTGTGTCGCTCGATTTCTTCATATGCTATGTACGTTGAGCGCTGCGCAGCAATCCAAAGCTCTGACCAACGATGACTTCTGAATGACTGACAAAACGATTCAAATTGCCAACTTCCGTTTACGGGCAACCGACGGGCTCATCCTCTTTACCCTTGCATTCTTCAGCCTCCTGGCGATCCTCTTCAACGGACGCGTTGAGGGATGGTTGCTGCTTGTGCTCAAGAATGTTGCGGCCGCCGCGGGGTATCTTTTCGTCGTATATCTTTCGCAGCGCGCGAGCACGAAGTTCCTGCGGTTCTTCCTCCGTGTCGCAGCCATAACACTTACCTACGCGTATCTTTTCGGCGCCGTGGACAAACTCCAGCTCATTCTGCACGGACGATGGCTTGATGAATACGTTCTCGACGGAGAGCAGTACCTCTTCGGCGTTCAACCCACTCTTTGGCTGCAACACTTCACCACGCCCGGGCTGACGGAGTGGATGATGTTTGCTTACGTCATTTATGTTCCGATGTATCCGGTCCTGTGCGGGATTATCTATTATCTGCGCGGCGACGTGGCAATGGAGGATTACTTCTTCACGCTCGGTTTTACAAACATTCTGTGCGATATCGGATTCATTCTCTTCCCTGTCGCCGGACCGATAGCGACAATTGGCAGCCTGTACACGGTCCCTTTGAACGGATATGTCTTCACCTATCTCGGCGAGCTCATGCGCTCCAACCTCCACTACATCGGCGGTACCATCCCGAGTCCACATTGTGCCGCAGCTACGATTATGTGGGTGATGGCATACCGGTACCATCGTCCTTCCTTCTACGTCCTTACACCCGTTGTGTTGTCCCTCTACGCCTCGACCTTTTACGCCCGCTACCACTATGTCACGGACGCGGTTGTGGGGGTTGCGGTCGCGTTTCTCGCGCTCGCGATTGTGCCGTTTCTTATCAAGGGCTGGGAACGGATCGCGGAAAAGCGGTCGGCACAATCAGCGGCATTATGACGTTCATCGCCGCATTTCTCTGCAAGACTGGAGCGGGCGTCGGTCACATTCGAGGTTGATTTTTCAGCACAATTGATGTACCATTTTTAGAGTCTTCATCCACGCGCCGGCAACTTGAAGCGAGCATGTATTACCTCGAGCAAATCATACAGATCCTTTTCGATCCGGAGTACACAACCATTGCTCTGTATGATTCACCCCGTCTCCGTGAATCGTTTTTCGTGGTCTCCGCGTACGCCCTTGTGACATCGCTCGATTCGTTTCTCGCCGGCTATCTGAGGACCGAGACGCTCAGCATCGGTCTCATTTCGTTTCTCGTCTCGACACTCACAACGTACCTGCTCTGGGTCGTACTTGCAATGATCTTCCACATTGCAGCAGATATGCTTGGGGGGTTGGGGGAATTTCCGAATGCTCTCGGCTTCGTAGGACTGGCCACTGCTCCCTTGATTTTCACATCATTCATTTCGGGCGTGCTCACCGTAGTCTCTGTGCTCGCATTTCCGGATGACGAAACCGGGATTATTCCGAATATTTCCCTTGGCCTGACGCTGCTCGGGATGGCCTGGGGGGCCCCCGGTGTCATTTGTTACTTCGGGATGAAAAATGCCGAGAAACTCCACCCGCTGAAGGCTTTTGTCGTCACGTTCATCCTGTTTGTTGCTCTCGCAGTCTTGTTGCTTGTCTAAACCCGATATTTGTTAGCCGCCGCAAAGCGGTTCGCGGAATTTTCTGAAGGGATCTGCCACTTATTCCCAAGGTGATCTCATGAAACCAATTGCGTTTGTTTCCCTCCTTCTCGCACTCGCTTGCCTCTCCTGCCAAACTTCCCCGGAGGGGCCGTATGATATTATCATTCAAAACAGCAAAATCGTCGACGGCACGGGCAATCCATGGTATCAAGCCGACATCGGGATCTATCGCGACAAGGTCGCTGCGATCGGAAAGCTTGACCCCCGCCTCGCCAAGCGCGTCATCGACGCCGGGGGAAAGGTTGTAACACCGGGCTTCATCGATATGCTGGGCCAATCCGAACATACTATACTTGTCGATAACCGGGCGATGAGCAAGATCTCCCAGGGCATTACCACTGAAATCAATGGTGAGGGTGAATCAGCCGCTCCCCTGAACGAGAAAATCCTCAAAGAACTGAAGCCATTCCTTGACAAGTACAATCTCACCGCCGATTGGACAGATTTCAACGGATACTTTGCCCGCGTGGAGAAGAACAGGACAGCATTGAATATGGCATCGTACGTAGGGGCGGCGCAGGTTCGGGAGTACGTCATAGGTTTCGAGGACCGGGAACCGACGTCCATGGAGATGGACCAGATGAGACAGCTTGTTCGCGAAGCGATGAAGCAGGGGGCGTTCGGCGTGAGCTCTGCGCTTGAATACACTCCCGCGATGTACGCGAAGACACAGGAACTGATCGAGCTTGCGAAAGCCGCTGCCGAGTTTGGTGGAATCTACGTTACCCACATTCGTAATGAACAGGAAAAAATTGTTGAGGCCGTTCTTGAAGCTGCTGACATTGGCCGGGCAGCAAAGATACCGGTGGAGATCTGGCACCTCAAGGTCGCAGAAAAGCCCAACTGGGGACGGATGTCCGAGATTGTCCGGATGATCCAGCAGCATCGAAATCAGGGATTAGACATTACCGCCGACGTGTATCCGTATATCGCCTTCGGCAATTCCCTGAGCGCGGCAGTCGAAGCACTGGGATGGGTGAACGAGGGTGGAACGGAAAAACTTCTTGCACGGTTGAAAGACCCCATGGTTCGCAAGCGGGTCAGGAAAGAACTTGAAGCCAGGGCAAAGGCGCGAGGAATGGATTTTCAGCTGATGATGATCTCTTACGTTTCCAATCCATCCCTGAAACAATGGGAGGGAAAGCGGCTGACGGAGATCGCTGTTGCATGGAAGAAAGACCCTCTCGACACAATGCTCGACTTCATCATCGCGGATTCTGCCAGAACCAGCCGTGTCGTCTTTGCGATGACAGAAGAGGATTTGAGAATGGCCATGGGTCAACCGTGGGTTAGCTTCTGTTCGGATGCCACTGCCCGCGCGCTTGACGGACCCTTGTCCGATGGGAGGCCTCATCCACGTGCATATGGAAGCTTTCCACGCATCCTGGCCCAGTACGTCCGTGAAAGCAAAATTCTCTCGCTCGAGGATGCCATTCGCAAGATGACATCGCTCCCGGCCCAGCGCGTCGGAATCAAAGATCGCGGAATCTTAAAGGTTGGCTTCTACGCCGACATCGTGATGTTCGATCCTGAGACAATCACCGACAAAGCAACGTTTGAAAATCCTCACCAGTATTCGGAAGGAATGAGTCTCGTCCTGGTAAACGGGAAGCCTGTGTGGGAAAATGGGAAATTCACTGGGAATCTGCCCGGCCGTGTTTTGCGAGGACCCGGATATATGCACTGACACGGAAGTGCCACGCACCTACAGATGGCTACCCCTAAGGTGCGTGGCACTTACCCGTTCTGCTTACTGCCTTCTGCTTTCTCCCTACTCCCCCCTCTTCACCCCTTCCTACCCCTCAACAC
>QYQB01000181.1 GCA_007280275.1 bacterium
ACTCATAGAACAGGATACTATGCGGGCCGAAGTGCTTTTTAAAATATCCTATTCTCCGGGCGATCGTCTCGAGCGCTTCATCCCAGGAAATTCTCTCAAAACCTCCCGACGCCGTCCTCTTCAGCGGATAGAGAATTCTATCAGGCGAATGTGCCCGTTCGAAATAACTCAGTCCCTTCAGGCACACGCCTTTCGGTGTGGCCCGGTTCAGCGGCTGCGGATCGATGTTCACAATTCGCCCGTCCGACACATGCACCTTGAAGCTGCAGGTGCTATAACAATTTCTCGGACAGGCTGTTGAGTAGACGGACATGAGGTTGATGAATGGTAAACGTGCTAGTTGGTGAGAGGCTCGTTGGTGGATTGGTGATCAATGAATGATTGAGTGGCAATTGTTTGCCTGGACATCTCAGATCAACTCCGATTTGAGGGTCTCATAGAATCGGTCCCTCGCGTGTCGCTCCAACCACGGTGTGTGACCACACTTCGGCAAGAGCTCGAATCGGAAGTCCTTCAAGGCCCGCGCAAGTGGGATCCTGACACCATCGGCAGGGTGCGGGTCATAGTCGCCGTGAATCGCCACGACCGGACACCGTATGCGCTCTCCCATTCGCAGAAGCTCGCCACTCCGCCGCAGCTCCTTCGCTTCACTCCATACTCGTTCATACGTGTCAGGATGGTATTCAATGGCCGATCCTGCTTCCTGCAAAACATCGAATGAGTCGGCTTTCGACATCAATTGTCCAAACCTTGCGAAGACACTGAGCTTGTCACGCAGATTCGGGTCGTTCAGCGACAGTTGGAGATCGTGAACCTCGCCTCTTTCTTGCCCGGTCAGGCGACCGAGTCTGATTTCCGTCAATTGTGCGGCATATTCCTCCTCGAACGGACCCGCCCCCACCAAAATGAGTTTCCGAACCATGTCCGGGCAGCGCGCTGTGAATATCAGGCCGAGCCACGCACCCCACGAATGCCCGATCAGGTTGAGCGGACATTCCCCGTCTTGCAGCAGCACACCCTTCAGTTCGTCGACTTGTTGTTCGACAGAGGCCGCTGTCTGCAGAGGCTCAAGCACGCCGACGTGCCGGGACAATTCCTTTGCAACGGGGGCCATTTCCCCTCTCGCGCCCGGACCACCGTGAATAACTGCCGCTGTGAAAGGCGGGGTGCCGTATGTGCGCAGGTTGATCAATCTCGCCGTTTCATCGCTTTCCCGACTTCCCGCTCTCTAGAACTCTTTGTGTTCACGATGGTCAATGAAGGCCCTCAAGTCTGAGCACCGATTTGCCGGCACTTCACAATCCCAGGTTCACGTCGAGGCCGCCGAAGTAGTTCCGTGGCAAACCGGGCTCCAGAAAAGCTGCACCGACCGGATTGATGAACGCCGAAGCAGCATACTGTGAACCGGCAGCGTTGCTCACGCCGGCGAATCCCCGAACGCTCAAGGCTCCGATCTTGAATTCATACGAAGCGCTGGAACCGATGATGGTTGAGGACGGAATCGTATACGCATTCGCGTCATCTGCCGCATACGCTCCAACGTGATGGAGCGTAACATCAAGGGTTATTCCCGCCTCCGATCGATCTCCGCTCCCCCTGGCGCCAAAGCCACGGATGGTCACGCAAGTGTCTTGACCTCCCGCCCGGCTCTGAGCAAACACACCCGGCATGAGGCTGAGAGCATCTTCCAGATTGAAGCGGCGGGATAGCTGGAAATCCTTGAGACTGACGATTCCCACTGCCATTGGAATCGAGAGAGCCTCTCCGCTTCCCCGTGTCGCAGTTACCAGAACTCCGGACAACCTGTATGTTCTTACAGTGTCGACCACCATGGGCTCCTGGGCATGGGCGAGACTCGTTCCCAGGAGCAGAATACAGGTGATGGCACGAGAATGTCGGACAGCCTTCTGAGCAATTTGCATGGCTCTAGCCGCTTCTGATCTGTGAAAGAGATGCCGCATTTGTCAAATCCTCGTCCAGATGCGCACACGGAAAAAATGAGAACAATTGGGTAAAAGTCAAGCACCTCCTCATCCCCCCCAGAATCATTCTGCCAGTCACTGCAAGTCGAAAAAAAATTCCCGACCGGCTTTCACCAATCGGGAATTCGTTTCAAACCTGAAACGCTGAATCGTCTACTTCATGCCTTCACACTTACCACAGCAATCAGACCCACCTGGGCCCGCCTTTTTGTCCATCATCGCTCCATGGCCCATGCCAGCACCACCCATCATTCCGCCTTTTCCCATCATGCCGCCCCGACCCATCATCCCTCCTTTGCCCATCATTCCTCCTCGTCCCTTCATGGCGCCCTTCCCCATCATTCCACCGGGACCCATCGGACCTCGGCCTCCCAACATACCTCCTGCCAGTATGTGCCGATCGAACTGCTTTTTCTGCTCGGGCGTGAGCAGGTCTCTGACAGCCCGCTGATGCAGAACGGTCTTCATGGCAATCTCACTCGTCAGCTTTGAAATCTCACCCTGGATCGACTTCACTTTGCTTTCGTTGAACTTATCTGCCGTCACTTCAAGCTTCAACGAAGCGCGCTGTTTCTCCAGATCTGCCCGGGTGGCGATCATTTCTTTCTGGTGTGCGAGTGCGAGATCCTGAACTTTCGTTCGCTGTTCTTCCGTGAGCTTCAGGAATGCCATGGGACCTCCCTGTGCACCACTCATCATGCCGCCCATCATTCCACCCATCTCGCCCTGCATATGCCCGTGCATCATATCGAGCGGCACCCCCTTGACTACCTTAAGCGCTGGTGCTTCCTTTTTTTGATCCTGCTGCGCGAGCGCCGACACCAACATAACGAGCATCGACACGGTTAACGTCATCATCAGCCTCTTCATTGAACCCTCTCTTTTGATTGTTTGCGTGATTGAACAGTATCTGGCCGTTTTCCATCTTCCCACATTGGTCGTCCCCCCATCGGACCTCTTCCCATACCACCTCCACCGAATCGTCCCGACTGCGGACGAGCCTGCATGATGGCACGGAAGAACATATCCTGCTGCTCCTGGTTGAGGAAGGACTTCGCTGCAAGAAGATTGTGTACGGCTTTTTGATTGATTAATAATCGAAGATCTGAGAGCTTCTTGAGGTTATCATTGACACGTTCCATCGGGGGTGGATCGTTCTTCAGCAGCACCACAGTCGTGTCTTCCAGAACGAAAATCTTTTGCTGCAACTCTTGAACGTCGCCCCTGAAACGCATCATCAGCGCGTGCATGCGCTCCCGTACTTCCGGTTGCATTCTCATCATCGGAGACTCCGCTCCCATCATTTCTGTCGGTCGTCCCTCCATGAATGCCAGCGATTCCCCCGGCCGCGGACCAGGCTGGAGAAGGTGATACACGAAAACGCCGATGGTAGACAAATTGACGACGATGAGAAACAGGAGGATGCCGACAAGGACTTTGGTTTTCATTTCAAGTCCTCCACGGACGTCTGTGCGACCGATTGCAGGCGATCTGCGATGCCGCCCACTTCAAACGATTCTGAGTATTCTGCGATCAGGTTTTGTTCGGTCACAGTCGATGGCCGGTAGGACAGCCTTTCGCCGAGATAGATGCCGAAGACGACAGCAATCAGAAACATTGCCGATCTCAACGTCCAGAGAACAACAACGTTTTTTCCCCTGCGAGCCTCAGCGCCAGACTGGCTCGCCATTGCCTTGACGCGGGTAGGAAGATATGGATCAGGCAGCAGTGTGTCTTGCGAACGGTCCGGCGAAGGAAGCAACGCTCGGGACATAACATCAAAGTACTGCCGGCAGAGACTGCACTCCTTGAGATGCTCTTCGACGAGCTGCTGCTGATCTTCGTTCAGCGTCAGCTCAATCCACGGAAGAAGAAGAGACCGTATGTGAGAATGTCGTTTCACCTGTCCTGACCTTTCATCCTCATTAGACACCATCAATTGAAAAAACTTGCAGTTCGGGAGCCTTTACCTGATCAACGGCCCCAGGCTCTTTACGAGCATTTTGCGAGCTCTGTGAATGCGTGATTCCACTGCGCTCAGGCTGATATCGAGCACCTTGGCAATCTCATCATAACTGAGGTGCTCATCCTTCAACAAGACGAAGGGAATCCGGTATTTCGCCTGAAGGGCATCCACAGCTTGCTGTGTGAATCGCTCCCTCTCCCGATTCTCGAGTACTTCGTCGGGCCGCATAACTTCCCCAGCACCAAATCCGGGCGTTTCAATTCTCTCACGCCTCAAAAGCTCTCCGACCGACTCGTCCATCACGTCGAACCAGAGATTTCTTTTTTCCCGCTTGAGATGGTTAAGGGCATGATTGACTGCAATCCGGTAGATCCAGGTATAAATTTGCGATCGGTTTTCGAACGTATTCATATGTTCGTACACCTTGACGAACACGTCCTGAAGCAGATCGCGGGCGACCTGTTCACGCGAGGTGAAGCGATTGAGCAGATTGAGGATTCGTCCACCGTGTTCGCGGTAGATTTCGTCAAACGTGGGCGTTTCCCCGCCTTGCTGAGGCGCGGGAGCTCTGGCAGAACGCTTTGAAACTATCTCAGCACTATTTCGACCGTCTCTCGTGTCCACTCCCTGATTTCTCTTGCCCCCTTTAGACAACGATGTCAGCGATTTCTTGCAAGCGGAAACAACCTGGAAATGGAATCTGCCGCCTACTCTTTTACAGTCCTCTTGTCCGGCCAGAGCCTGTTCATCACGTACAAGAGAGCACCTCCGCTGATGATGGCAATTCCAAGCAACATCAGGGCATAGTCGGTTCTGCCGTAAAGGAAATTACCCACCGTGAAGAGTGAAGACCAGATGACGGTGCACCCTGCTACCCAGCCAAGCAAGGCCATTGGAATGTTCTCGTGTGTCGCTTTCGCCTCTGCATCCGAAACCCCTGCTTCCTCACGGATTTTCTTCCAGCCGGGGCCGAACGGCCTTACTTTCTTGTAGAACTCAATCAGCACGCGCCGGTCTGTCTCCGGTCCAATGAACACCGTCGCCAGCCAACAAGCCGTTGTGAATGCTATCGTCATCAGGAGCGCAACGTGAGTACTGAAGTGGATGCCGTTCTTGTTCAGAACCAGGAGCACGATTGATACGGCAAATGAACTGATCATTGCGACTACCTCGCACCACGCGTTGATACGCCACCAGAACCAGCGCACCAGGTAGAGAAGGCCGGTGCCCGCACCGACCTGCAAAATGATGTCGAAGGCGTCCTTTGCGGAGTCGAGGACAAATACCAAACCCGAAGAACAGAAGAATAGAATAACTGTACCAACGCGTCCCGCCAACACGTAGTGTTTTTCTGTCGCATCCTTGCGAATGAATCTTTGGTAGAAATCGTGCACGAGATAGGAAGCGCCCCAATTCAGGTGCGTGAGAATCGTCGAGGAGTTGGCAGCGATTAATCCGCCGACCATCAGACCGATGAAACCAACCGGCAGGAACTTCAGCATGGCCGGAAACGCAATGTCATGACCAAGCAGGTTGGGATCGAGATTGGGAAAAGCCGTCTGGATATCGGAGAGCTGCGGATAGACGATCAACGAGCAGAGAGCCACGAGGATCCACGGCCACGGTCTCAGGACATAATGAGCTATGTTGAAGAACAAGACGGCACCCAGCGCGTCTTTCTCCGACTTTGACGCGAGCATGCGCTGAGCGATGTAGCTGCCTCCTCCCGGCTCGGCTCCTGGATACCAGACCGCCCACCATTGCACGGCGATAGGCATGATAAAGACCGCCACTGCAATGTCCCAGGTATTGGAAAAGTCAGGAAGAATGTTCAGATAGTTTAGTCCGTTCGGTCCTTTGAGTGCCGAGATTTTTTCTACCATGCCGCTGAGACCGCCGACCTCGGGCAGATTCACCGCAAAATACGCTGCCGCAATAACGGCGGTCATTTTGATGAAGAACTGAACCATATCAATCACCAGCACCCCCCAGAGACCGGAATGGGTGGCAAACACAACATTCAGCCCACCGACAAACAGTAGCGTCTGCCAACGCTCCATGCCAAACAGAATTCCGGCGATCTTGCACGCAGCTAGATTGACAGAAGCCATGATCATGCAGTTGAAGAAAAGCCCGAGGTACACCGATCGGAATCCTCGCACAAAGCTGGCCGCCTTACCCGAATACCTGATCTCGTAAAACTCGAGGTCCGTCATCACTCCGGAGCGTCGCCACAATCTGGCGTAGAAGAAAACGGTCGCGACCCCTGTCAGCACAAATGCCCACCAGACCCAGTTGCCGGCCACGCCATTCCGGCGTACGATATCCGTTACAAGATTCGGCGTGTCGCTGCTGAACGTCGTGGCTACCATCGATATGCCCGCAAGCCACCACGGAACTGCCCGGCCCGAGACGAAGAACTCCGATGTGCTCTTCCCGGCGCGCCTGCCGAAAAACAGCGCAGGGAAAAAGCAAACAACCAACGATGCTGCGACAATGATCCAATCGATAAGCTGCAGACGCATGCAAGTGTCCCTTTCCTGCTATGTGTAGAAGTCCGACTTCTGATTTGTCTGACTTATGCTGCGAAACTACCAGAGTTTTCGGTGAAAGGCAACCCTTGGGAACGCTCTGAAGGTATTCGGAAGCGGCGGACGTCGTTACTCCCAACCCTCCGAGGCCAGCGCTTCATGCAGTTCGTTCGGATGATGGCGGCAGCGGAATTCGATTCTGCTTGAATCGTCGTGAGCTTTGCTGTACGGCCAGCCTTTCGCCATGAGGTTCCTTTCATGGAGCTCGTGAAGCAAGACATACGGCCGCTCGATTTCCTCGAGGTCATTGTCTATCCACACTTCGTCATGAGGTACGAACTCATAGACGTGGTCGTGTCCCCCCTCGGTAAAGTCGATATCGAACACGCTCCGCACGAGACGACCGTCGACGATCCAGACCTTGACGCCTGACTCAAGCGTTTTCCAGAGCTTGATGTGCACTTTTGACGGGTCTGCGAGGCCGCGGCCGGTTTTGAGCTTCTTGACGTCGCCGGCTTTTTCGCGCTCCGATTTTTCCTTCTTGTCGGCCGATTCGAGCGCATCGTCGTATGGGACTCCCTTCTTCATCAATTCATATTCAACCAGGAGGTGATCGATAAAGAATTGCTGCTCATCTTCTGCCGCTTCCTGATCAAGCCAGAACTCTCTCTCCGGGATGAACTTGAAGGCGTAGTGCTGGGCGTAGTTTGTGAATTCTTCGTCGATCTGCGTTCGCACGTATGTGCCATCGACAACCCAAATAGTAATGTTGCCCCGTTGGCCCACTTTCCTGACATAGGGCGGCTTCAATGTGTCTTGCATTGTTTCACCTTCGGTTAAGAGTTGCCGGCCCGAGTCCCGAATACGCATAGGGGCCGGTTGATTACAGTTCAGAATGTAAAGGAAGACAGCCAGGGGCGTGAAGGACATAGGAGGGTCCTGTCAGAACAAATACTTCATGAGAATTCCAATCACGAAGTTTTCGTGATGCTTGCCTGGTCAGTCGTCACATTGCCATCCACGAAGATCACGATGATCATGTTCTTCGCCGGAATGACAAGGACAAACTGCCCGGCAAATCCTGCTGCCATGAAGAGCGAGTCCCGGGAATCGTAACTATTCCACCACAAGTACTCATAGTTCGCCGACTGGAGATCACCCCATGCCCTGTTCGTCAGGTTGCAGGGGAACAAGGGTCTGCTGCCTTCCGGTCCATTCACCCTGGTAATCCAACGCAGGTTCGATAGCATCGGTTTCCAGCGGCTGGAAAACAGGATAGATAAAACTATGTCGATTCAGGGAAAGAATCAACATCGGAAGACAGCGCCTAAGCTGCTGCATCCCCGTCATCGTCAGCCGTTTGGTTTGCCAGTTCGGGCTGGGACTTGTCTTTGATGGCACAATTTTATAATGTAGATGACCGTTGCACGTATTTTATCATTCCATCACATTTGAGGACAGTTCCATGAAGAGACTTTGTGCATTCCTCATTCTGTGTCTCTCAATCGCAGGCGCCCAGGAGCTCAGAATAAATGTCCCATACACTCGATTCACCCTCCCGAACGGACTAACCGTGATTCTGCACGTCGACCGCAGCACACCGCGCGTCTCCGTTAACACCTGGTATCACGTCGGATCGGGCAACGAGAAGCCCGGACGGACCGGATTCGCGCACTTGTTCGAGCACCTGATGTTTATGGGATCGAAAAACGTGGCGACGGGCAAGTTCGACGAATGGCTCGAAGCGGCTGGTGCAGACAACAACGGTTCAACAACGGGTGACCGGACAAACTACTTCGAAGATCTGCCGAGCAACGCACTCGAGCTCGCCCTCTTCCTCGATTCGGACCGCATGGGATACCTCGCTGATGCCATGAGCCCCAAAGCCGTCGATGCCCAGCGCGACATCGTGAAGAATGAGCGTCGCCAATCCTATGAAAACCGACCCTACGGGATGTCTTCCCTTGTGCTCGAAGAGAACCTGTATCCGCCGACACACCCTTATCACTGGCCCACTATCGGCAGCATGGCAGACCTCTCGGCGGCATCCTTCGAAGACGTTGTTCAGTTCTTCAAAACGTACTATGCCCCGAACAATGCCAGCCTCACAATCGCCGGCGACATCGATGTCGAAAAGACAAAAGTACTTGTTGAGAAATGGTTTGGCGAGATTCCCCGCGGTCAGCCGGTGCCATTGATCGATGCGCCGCCGGCATATCTCGCAGAGGAAAAACGTTTCGCGTTCGAGGACCGCGTACAGCTTCCGCGGCTCTATATGGCATGGATTTCCCCCCCTCTATTCTCACCGGGCGATGCGGAGCTGGACATTCTCGCCAACATACTCACCGGAGGCAAGAATTCGCGTTTGTATAAGCGGCTGGTCTACGACCTCCAAATCGCTCAGGATGTGAGTGCCTTTCAGGAATCCCAGAAGCAGGTTTCATCCTTCCAGATTGTTGCCACCGCCCGCACGGGTCATACACTGGCGGAGAT
>QYQB01000085.1 GCA_007280275.1 bacterium
CCTGTGATGATTGCGAAAAAGGCCGATTTCGAGAAGAACTTCCGCAGCGCAGTCATTAACAATGCACAGCTGAAGGCAAAGTACGGCGATCCGTGGGGAGAGATTGCGACATACGAAAAGCAGCTTCAGGCTATCCAGGGAGAGGCGCTTCCACTGAACATCCGGAACTTGTCTTCGACGTTGTCCCTGGCTGCCGGTCTTCTCGACTATGCAACGAATCAGATGGATTTCCGCGGCCGCCCGGCCGGCAAACCCTCGTGGCCGAGAACTTACGCGGTAGAAGTTGAGAAGTCGATGCTGATCGACCAGTTGACGTCCATGAAGAAGTCGCTTAGCGACAAGAATGAAGCCTTCAACAAGCTGATGGCCGGACGCACACCGGAACAGGCCGCAGTTGCTTTGATGAGCAGCTCCATTTTTGGATCCAAGGAGAAGTTCGAAGCATTGGCGAATGCGAAGCAGGACGAGATCACAAAGACTGCAGATCCTGTCCTCGACTTCGCGAAGTATGCGACTGCACACACCTCTGAACTGCAGGCGCAGGCCCGGCCCATCTCCGCGAAACAGCAGCCTTTCCTGCAATTGTTGGGCAAGGCGATGTACGATGTGTACGGCACAAGCATCCCACCTGATGCGAGCTTCTCACTGCGTATCGCGGACGGTGTTGTCAAAGGGTACGAGTACAACGGTACAGTTGCCCCGATTTATACGACCTTCTATGGCATGTACGACCGGTACTACTCCTTCGGCAAGAAAGACCCATGGAATCTGCCAGCCCGCTGGGCAAATCCTCCTGCCGACTTCAGCATGAGCACTCCGATAAATTTTGTTGCTACGTGCGACATCATCGGCGGCAACTCCGGCAGCCCGGTGATCAACAAGAACCTCGAAGTGGTGGGGCTTGTCTTCGATGGAAACATTGAAAGTCTCCCTGGCAGGTTTATCTTCGATGATACGAAGAATCGCACGGTCTCCGTTCATTCTTCCGGATTGATCGAGGGAATGGAGAAGATCTACAGAATGGACAGAATTGCGAAAGAGATGCGTTTCGGCAAGATTGTAAACTAACAGTTTGCCAACAGTCCAGGGGGCGGCCGACAAGCTGCCCCTTGCTGTTTTCTCGAGCATCGATGGAACCCTATAGGGGCCGTTAGGGGTTGTAGGATGTTGTGTGGTACTTGAGTATTGGAGGAGATGAGTAGTGGAGTAGTGGAGTAGTGGAGTAGTGGAGTAGTGGAGTAGTGGAATGATGGAGGAATGGAATAATGGAGATCGGTCGAATCGTGCGATCTATACTCTGCCGTGTTGGAGCAGCGCTCGCTCTTTGTCTGGCGCTCGCAATTCCGATTCAGGCGCAAGGACAGCCGGGAGACCGTCCCGGCGGCATCGATTCCTGGCTCGTGCTCCAGGCAATTCCAGGCATGATGGTTGTCTCTCACCCCGGTGATATTCCGTTCGCCTTCGAGTGGGAAGCGACACCGGTCTTGTATTCATTCGGCATGACAAAACTGGTCTCACCTTGGCATTCGTTCAGAGTCGTACCCCCGGCGCGGTTTACAGGTTCCATCGAGTTCAAGCTCACCGGACAAGTATCGACGCGAAAAACCGGCTCATCGTACTTCGGCAGCTCCGTCCAGCTTATCGGACACATTCCGCTCATTGAACGTGGGGAGTACTTGGGCCTGAATGTGGGCGTCGCACAGTACGCGTTCGCGGGCTCATCTCCGTGGTTCAAAGTCGTTGGTGTTTCCACACTTTTCGGCTTCGTCGAGCTCAACTTCAAGCATAGTTCAGATCCAACGATCTGGATGGGCACTATCGAACTTCGGTTTTTCTGATGAGGACGCTGATGGGGCGGATATTACGGATCCTCGCGGATGCGTTATCAGCGGGGATTTTGTCTGTCCCCGCAATTGTCGGAGAACAGAGAGGTGTAGTCCTTCTTTCCCTGTCCCTAATCCTGTTTTCCGGTTGCAGCTCCCTCGCCTCGCGTTTTATGGCGCGGGCGGTAGAGCAAGCCGGAGAGCCAATCCGTCCGGTTGAGCGGATTGTCGCTTCTCCGATTCGAGCGTCGGTTGGTCTTTCTATTCTCTGGGCCGGACATGCAACGGTCTTGATTCAGATTCAAGACAAGGTCATCATCACCGATCCTGTTTTTACCCGAACAGTCGGACTTCTGGCCAAGCGCTCCGTTGCCCCCGGTCTTGATCCCTCTTCCCTTACGCGTCTGGATGCAATCCTGATCTCGCACATCCATTTCGATCATTTCAGCTACGGAAGTCTCGATCAGCTTCCAAGATCAGCCACGCTGTTTGTTCCATCAGGCGGGATAGAGTATACACCAGAGTTCGGATTTGCCGAAACCCGTTCGGCGAAATCCTGGCAGGCGTTTGAGATGGATGGTCTTCGCATCACACCGGTACCGGTCAAGCACTTCGGCGGACGGTACGGATTTGATGCAGGCTGGAATTCCGAGCCAACATGGACGGGCTACGTGATCGAGTACAAAGGAACGACCGTGTTCTTCGCTGGAGATACGGGGTACGACCCTGCAATCTTCAGGGAGATTGGGAAGCGATTCCGCATCGATGTCGCGTTGATCCCCATCGCGCCGATCGAACCACGGGATTTCATGAGCCGTGTGCACACCGACCCGAAAGAAGCACTTCAGATTTTCGAGGATGTCGGGGCAACGCTTATGATTCCCATTCACCATGACACATTCTTCCAGGGATTGGAACCAGAGGTTTCGTACGCAAAGAGTATTATGCAGAAACTCATCCAGGAGCGCGGTCTTCAGGATCGTGTGAAACTTCTTGGAATCGGCGATCAATTCATTCTCAAAGACTAAGCGGAGGTATTTCTCCATGACTTCGAGGATCATCCGCATCGTAAGCCTCATTGTCGCATTCGTTTCCATTCTGCTCCTCACCTCGTGCACCTCGTCGCAATCGATCGTGAAACAGCAACCAGACAGCCGGCTTCAACAGAAACTTGAGGAAATCTTCAAGGTATTCAAAGGAGACGCCGGCGTGTACGTGCGAAACCTCACGACGGGCCAGACCGCAGCCATCCACCCCGACACACTCTTCCCCACGGCGAGTATGGTCAAGGTCCCGATCTTATGCGCAGTATTCGACAAGATCGACAAAGGAGAGCTGAAATACAGCCAGGAGCTCCTGTACCGCGACTCATTGAAATACGACGACGGCGTTACGGGCTCGTTCCGCGACAGCACAAAGATCGTCCTCTCTGAAGTCGTCATGCTCATGATCACGCTCAGCGATAACACCGCTTCTCTCTGGCTCCAGCAACTGGCGGGCACCGGAGCGACGATCAATGACTGGCTGGAGCGGAATGGATTTCACCAGACGCGTGTCAACTCCCGCACCCCCGGACGGGAGGCGCAGCGGAGGATCTATCAGTGGGGGCAGACAACGCCGCGTGAGATGGCAGAGGTGATGGCGATGATCTATGAAGAGCGAGCGATCACTCCGGATGCAAGCGAACAGATGTTCCGGGTTCTTTCGAAGCCGTACTGGGACGGGGAAGCCCTTTCTCAAATCCCTCCCACAATCCATGTTGCCTCAAAAAGCGGAGCAGTCAACGCCTCGAAATCTGAAGTCGTTCTCGTGAACGGTCCATCCGGCGATTATGTGTTCTGCGTGATCACCAAGAATCAGCAGGACCAACGGTGGGAACCTGATAATGAGGGTTACGTCCTCATCCGCCACGTGTCAAGAATGCTATGGGAGTATTTTGAGCCGGATTGGAAATGGAAACCAGCGCGTGGCTTTGAGAGGTGGGCGAAGCCAGATAGATAATTGTGAATTGTGAACAAGCGATTGACAATTGTTCACAAGAACGTCGTCACCTGGCATAACTTATACTCGCGATGCACTCAGAGTTCAGCACTACCATGTTGGCAGCGGGTACCTCGCTCTTTATACCTGGAGCCCGCTCCTTACGGGAAGACAAGAAACCCAAGCGCGCACAGAGATCAACAGGCGACTGAAGGGATCACGTATAAGATGCAGAAATGACGATTTACACTGGAGTTTTCCCCTTTTTTTTCGCCGTTTGATTCTACCCTCCCGTTCCGTACTTTGGAATCAAATTCCCCCCTAAGTTGTTGTAATCTAAGGGATTTTTCTCCCTCAGCGGACAACTCACAGACAGACGATGCCACCCCAGCCATCTCAGGATCAAGCGTTCCGTTCTCTTGAAGAAGAAAACAAGCGGCTCAAGCGCGCAGTTGAGGAACTCTCAATACTGAACGATCTCGCCCGTGCCATCGGCGCATCTCTCAATACTCAAGAAATTATTCAAACGATTGTCCGTCGCTCGCTGCGAGCCAGCAACGCCGAACAAGGCGTCATTACGCTCGTCGAGGAGCAGGATGATCAATCGATGAAGACGCTGGTGCGCACGATGGTGAGCTCGAGAGAACAGGGGCATTTTCATTTCAGCCAGGCTCTCCTCGGGTGGATGCATCTCAACAAGAAACCGCTCGTGATCAACGACCCAAAAACTGATGAACGGTTCCGAGGCATACCGTGGGATGATTCGATCCGTTCGCTGATCGCGGTGCCGATGATGGTTAAGTCTGAATTGCGTGGCGTATTGACCGTGTACAACAAGAAAGACGGGAAGCCATTCGCGGAGGACGACCAGCGGTTGCTCGCCATCATCGCCGGACAGTCCGGCCAGGTTGTTGAAAACGCGCGCCTGCATGAAAAAGAACTGGCGCTTATGAAGATGCAAGAGGAACTCCGGCTCGCGGCGCGCATCCAGACAGAATTGTTGCCGCACACCTCTCCCGAAATCGCCGGCTACGAAATCGCCGGCAGAACTATCCCCGCGCAGGAAGTCGGCGGCGACTACTACGATTTCATCCCTATCGACCAGCACCGTATGGCATTCTGCCTGGGCGATGTCACGGGGAAGGGTCTGCCTGCGTCTCTCCTGATGGCAAACCTTCAGGCAACATTGCGTGGTCAAACGCTGACGACCGGGTCTCCGAAAACATGTTTGGAGCGTTCAAACCAATTATTGTATCAGAGCACCAGCCCCGAGAAATTTGCCACTCTCTTTTATGCCATCCTCGACTCGCAGAACCACCAGATTCATTATTCCAACGCGGGTCAAGACAACCCATATCTTTGTTCCTCGCAATCCGGAATCAAACGCTTGAAGACCGGCGGGATTCCGCTCGGCATGCTGCCAGACTTCGTCTTCGAGCAAGAATCCGTTCCGTTGGAAGAAGACTGTATTCTCATTGTGTACTCCGACGGAGTCACGGAAGCTATGAACGCCGAAGAAGACATGTTCGGCGATGATCGCATCGCTGCTGTGCTCGATCAGCACAAGCACGCACCTGCCTCCGAGATCATCGACCAGCTCGTCGCAGCCGTAAAGAACCACGCTGCAGGCCATCCCCAATCTGACGACATCACCGTTGTCGTTGTGCGACGCAAGAAACAGTAACACGTATTCTGGGAAACAGGTGAGATCGTCCACGGTGTGGATATCTTTTGCCATGATGTCATTCTCGTTAATGGTATTTGTTTACCACTTGCAGGGCCACTTTCAATGACCGGTGTTTCGCTTCAGGGGCTTGTCGATAGAGCTGACACGGAGAAAGAAGTTTGCAGGTCAGACCTCCGGGTGGGCGACTATGTGTTCGTGGTGACATGTAATTCGCTCTACACGATCATGGTGGAGGGCGAACGAACATACCGTGTTTCAGGTGGATGGTTTGACAGACAAGGTCTGTCGCCCGTGACAACGTCCATTGCAGGTTGCACCTGGGGTGGCAGCTTGATCAAGGTGAACGTCCTGGCCTCGTGCGGTCTTTGCCTTGAATTTGGAAACAGGCTTATCACGAGCCCGATACAAAAGATTATTGTTGTGCGTCGGGAGAACCTGAGCTAATCAGGAGCACTCCATGGTACAATCGACGAGTTCGATTTCTTAGGCGTGAGGAGGATCATCGCATGACCACCGTCCGAAATATCCTGCAAACAAAGGGACCCGAGATATGGTCTGTTGAACCGGAGATACCCGTGATGGCAGCATTGAAAATAATGGATGAAAAGAACATTGGCGCACTTGTGGTGGCACGTGCAGGTTCTGTGCTCGGCATTCTCTCGGAGCGTGACTACGCACGTAAGCTGGTGTTGAAGGGAAGATCCTCGAGCGACGCCACGGTTCAGGATCTCATGACATCCTCCGTCATCACGGTGACACCGGACCAAAGCATGGATCAATGCATGGATCTGATGACGAGCAAGCGGATCCGGCACCTCCCTGTCGTCGAGAACGACAAGCTCATTGGCCTTATTTCCATTGGGGACGTGGTTAAAGCGGTTATCTCCGAAAAGGAGTTTTTGATCAAGCAGCTAGAAAACTACATTTCGGGCGCGCGGTAGGAGCGGATGATCGGGCCATCGGATCATCTGATGATCAGGGCATCGAACCAATTGACGAGCTAACCAATTCACCAATTAACAATGCTTCGTTCCTCATGATCGGACAGACAATCTCGCATTACAAGATTCTGGAGAAGCTCGGAGAGGGCGGCATGGGCGTAGTCTACAAAGCCCAGGACACCAATCTCGACCGCGCTGTCGCTCTCAAGTTCCTCCCCCCTTCCGTTGCCACATCGGAACAGGACAAGGCACGGTTCATTCAGGAAGCGAAGGCAGCTGCTTCCCTCAATCACCCGAACATCTGCACCATCTACGGCATCGATGAAAACCTGGGCCAGATCTTCATTGCTATGGAACTCATCGAGGGGCAGACGCTGCGGGAGAAGAAGCAGACCTTCTCGGTAAAACAATCGGTCGAGATCAGTATCCAAATCGCCGATGGCCTGGCCGCCGCTCACGAGAAAGGCATTGTCCATCGTGATATCAAACCCGAAAACATCATGATCCGCAAGGACAGCATCGTGCAGATCATGGATTTCGGCCTGGCAAAACTCCGCGGTTCAACGCGACTGACAACATCCAGAAGCCTGCTGGGTACGATTGCCTATATGTCCCCGGAGCAGGCGCAGGGCTTGGAAACGGACCATCGTACAGACGTTTTTTCGCTTGGCATTATCCTCTATGAGCTTCTCGCAGGTCAATCACCGTTCACTGGCGTCCACGAAGCCGCTATCATCTATGAGATCGTCAACGTCAATCCAAAACCGATTTCTGCCATAGTCCGCACTATCGACACTCGCCTGGAGCAGGTTGTTCTCAAGTGTCTGGAAAAAGAACCGAATGAGCGGTACCAATCAGTCAAGGATGTCGCCGTCGATCTGAGGCGTATCAAGCGTGATTCGGACGCAAGGCACGCATTCTCTGCCGTGCACGAAATTCCGTACTCCACGCCATCGACTTCCTCGAGCGACCGTAGTGCTGAACGTATCGATGCTGCCACACAGAAGAGGCGTCGATTGTTATGGGTTCTCGCAGCAACGGTTTTCTTCTGTTCCACCGCGTTGTTCGCGATTCGTGATTTGTTCTTTCAATCTTCTTCCACACCTTTTACCATCAAGACCCTGATCCTGCCTGCCGAGATCGGAACCTTGTCGTCCACGGGGCCACTGACGCTTTCTCCGAACGGCCATCGCCTCGTGTTCTCCGGAAGAAGCGGAAATGGCAAAAGGCTTCTCTGGATACGCTCCATCGACGATGTGCAGGTTCGCCCCCTGCCAGGAACCGAAGACGCTTCGTATCCATTTTGGTCTCCGGATTGCCGTTCTCTCGGGTTCTTCGCCGAAGGGAAACTCAAACGGCTCGATGTCGAAGGAGGATCAGTCGTGGCCATATGCGAGGCCCGAGAAGGTCTTGGAGGATCATGGAATCAGGATGGGAGCATTCTTTTTGCCCCCTCGTCGCAATCGCCGATATTCCGCGTATCCGCATCGGGCGGCACACCTGTAGCGCTGACACAACTTGACACGCTCAAACAGGAGACCTCTCACCGGTGGCCGTACTTTCTTCCCGATGGACGGCATTTCCTTTTTAGCACCCGGACAATCACAACGGGCGTGCGGGCAGACGTAGATGCGATCTCTGTTTCTTCGCTTGACGGTAAAGAACGGAAATTTGTCATCCAGGCTACCACGAACGCAGCGTATGCAGACGGGTATTTGATCTGCGGCCTCGGGGCCAAACTCATGGCTGTGGCGTTCGACCCGGAGAAACTTGCCACCGAGGGTGACCCTGTATCGCTGGTCGAAAGAATCCAAATCAACGCCGCGGATGGCGCGGCAGCCTTCTCGGTTTCCAGTACCAACCTTCTGGCCTATCAATTCAGGAGCTCCCAGACAGGTTCGCAACTCATCATGTTCGATCTGACTGGAAAGGAGGAGGGACGCGTCGGCGATCAGGCGGAGTACTGGGATGTGCGCTTCGCTCCCGACGGTAAGCGTCTGGCATACGCGCTGAACGATCGCGTCTCGAACAATCTCGATATTTGGATCTATGATCTACCCGGGCAAACAAGAACACGATTCACTTACAATGCCGCTCCGGACCGCCTGCCCGTCTGGTCACGCGATGGTACGCAGCTCGTCTTCGCATCCAATCGGAAAGGGGTCTTTGATCTCTACAGGAAACGGTTGGGCACCGGACAGGAAGAGCTCCTGTTCGAATCGAGCGAGAACAAGCAACCGTTCGATTGGTCCGCCGACGGACAATTCATCGCGTACGTGACGACAACGGACTTGAAGACGCGGTCTGATATCTGGATATTGCCGATTGGCCAAGACCAAAAACCGAAACCATTTCTTCGGACCGGGGCCAACGAGTGGGACCCGCACTTCTCCCCCGACGGGAAGTGGATGACGTACTGTTCCGATGAATCCGGCCGAAGTGAAATATATGTGCACTCCTTTCCGGGGCCGGGGGAACCGTGGCAAATTTCGTCTTCCGGTGGTACGCGACCACGGTGGTCACGCGACGGCTTGAGCATATTCTATATGGACCCGCAGAGTTTGGTTGTGCACGCAGAAGTTTCTGCAAGAGGTTCACGGGTCGATGTGGGTAAAAGCAAGCTCCTGTTCCACGCATATCCGAAAGAATATGCAGGCGTTTATGACGTCTCGCCGGACGGCAAGAGGGTCGTCGTGAACTCGCTGGGCACGAGCGAGATTTCGCCACCAACGACGTTGACGGTAAACTGGACAGCTCTGCTCAAAAAGAAGTAGTTCTCACGATTGAGTCATCGGGAGATCGGGTCATCAGGCCATCGAAAGATCGCGTGATCGAGCCGTTGAAGCACTCGAGCAGCGGATTTTTTGCTTATCGCTTTCTGGCAGAGAGTCGTGCGAGTGCATCGCGGAGAATTCCAGGCCATTCACGCTCAAAGATCTCACGGTGCCATTGCAGACCGGAGCCGGCAAGAAATCCGATGATGATGTTCGCGACATCTTCCCTGTGGGTTGCAAGATAGTCTGGATCGCGGTCGAGCGTTTCTTTCAGCTTGCGCACATAGCGGCTGGCGGGAGGTTTCAGAAGAAAGAGAACAGATTTCTCTTTTGCGGTTAAGGGCATGGGGAAAGAAGTGAAGGTTTCTGCATAAGAGTAGGAACTCTTCAGGTAAAAATCAATCAGCTATCGACCGGTCGCTCAGTGATCTGTCGGGAAAGAAGCAGCACCATGACCATTTATGAAGAACGACGTGGCAGCATCGGCATCCTGAGCCTGAACGGCTCGTTCGTCGGTAAACCCGGCGCATCCCTCTTTGAACGGGCGGTCTTCGGACTGCTCAAAGACGACTGCACAAGCATCATCCTCGACCTGGCAGAACTGAAATTTATCGATAGTGCAGGACTCGGGGCCATCATCGCGGCAATGGTTTCGGTGGGAAGAAGAGACGGCGCACTCAAACTGGCCGCGGTCCGCGGCGACGTTCAGAAAACTGTAACGGGGATGCACCTCGACCAGGTGTTCGAACTCCACGACTCGGTGGAGCAGGCCGTAGCCAGCTATATCAAGAAGGGAAAAACCTGAGAAGAGGATGACCAACCCAGCGCTCAAGAACAAGCGGCGCATGCTCCTTGCCGTCTCCCTCGCTGAATTGCTCGGGATGTCGGTGTGGTTCTCCGCCTCGGCGGTCGTACCAACGCTCACGGCTGAATGGCATCTGACCGGATCAGACCAGGCCTGGCTGACGATGTCGGTTCAGGCGGGGTTTGTCATCGGAGCTTTTACATCATCGCTCTTCAACCTGGCCGATTATTTTGCCGCTCACCGCTTCTTCGCTTCAACATCGTTGTTGGCTTCTCTCGCAACTGCCCTCGTTGCGTGGTTTGCGCCCGGCATGACCCTGACATTGGCTCTTCGCTTTGTTACCGGTCTGATGCTTGCCGGAGTGTATCCCGTCGGGATGAAGATCATTGCTACCTGGACGAAAGAGGATCGAGGATTTGGTATTGGCCTCCTTGTCGGCGCACTGACGCTGGGATCTGCCGCCCCACACTTGATCAACGCCCTGGGCGGCATCGGCACCTGGCAACCCGTGTTGTACTACTCAGCTGCATTTGGCTCGCTCGGCGGAATCATCGCTCTCTTCTTTGTGCGTGAAGGTCCTTTTCGTGCGCCCTTTTTGAAATTCAACTGGTCGTATGCAAGCGAGGCGTTTCGCAAACGGGACCTTGCCCTCGCGAACCTTGGCTATCTCGGTCACATGTGGGAGTTGTATGCGATGTGGGCATGGGTGCCAATTTTTCTTCTTTCAAGCTTTCAGGCAGCATCGGTTCACCCGGCGTGGGCAAGCGTTGGGGCTTTCGCAGTCATCGGTGCAGGCGGGGCCGGAAGCGTTCTTGCCGGTTATCTCGCAGACCGGGTCGGCCGCACTGTGATTACCATTCTTTCCATGGTCGTCAGCGGTTCGTGCGCGCTTCTCGTAGGATTTCTGTACGGCGGAAATCCTGTCGCACTTATTCTTCTCTGTCTCCTCTGGGGCTTTGCCGTTGTGGCAGACTCGGCACAGTTCTCGGCGTGTATTACCGAGTTGTGCGAACCGGAGTATCTCGGCACTGCACTGACACTACAGACCAGCCTGGGATTCTTGCTGACGTTGATCACGATCTGGTTGATACCGGTTTTTGTCGATCTCGTCGGGTGGTCATGGGCGTTTGCTTTTCTCTCGATCGGACCTGCGATCGGCGTCTGGGCAATGAGCGAATTGAGGAAGATGCCTTCGGCAGAACGCCTGGCCGGAGGAAGAAAATGAGAAAAGGAATCGGTTCATTGAGTCATCGGGCCATCGGGAGATAGGAATAGATCGAAAAGAAAATGCGATTGCGCAAATTGAAATCAAGTCGAAAACAAACCGGTGGTACCAGAAACAAAACACAACGGCCACGTACCCGCAACGCCGGGATCAAGCCTACGGAGCAGCGAAAGCTCGCCGCCATCATGTTCACCGACATGGTCGGTTACAGCGCCCTCACACAGAGAGACGAAAAGCTCGCTCTGCAGATTCTTGAAGAACACCGCGCGATTATTCGTCCGCTTCTGACCAGGCACGACGGGCATGAGATCAAGACGATCGGCGATGCGTTTCTTGTCGAGTTTCCCAGTGCTCTTGCCGCAACCACCTGTGCGATCGAAATTCAGAAAACGCTCTTTGAACGTGCAGAATCCCACGCCGGCGAGAGCGACATCCGGCTTCGCATTGGCCTGCACGTCGGCGACATCATTTATAAAGAAAAGGATGTCTTTGGAGACGGGGTCAACATTGCGGCCCGGATTGAGCCATTGGCCGAACCGGGCGGCATCTGTCTGTCCGAAGATGTCGCACGGCAGATCCAGAACAAGATTGACTACACGCTAGTGAGGCTCGGCAAAGGGGATCTCAAGAACATCAACCTCCCTGTCGACATCTACCGCATCATCCGCCCCTGGGAAGAGCGACGGTTCAGTTTCATCGAACGGATCGCGTTCGCCCTCGATAAAAGGAAAACACAACGCCTGGTGGTCTCTCTTCTCCTTGCCGCAGTCGCGATTGCGGTGGCAGTATGGGAAACAGCCCCGCCCTCGCGTGGCCCTCTTCTGGCTAACCGTGTCGCCGTTCTACCTTTTGTCAATATCAATGCCGATGCCCGGGACGATTACTTTGCCGACGGCATGACGGAAGAGTTGATTTCCAGCCTTGCGAAGATTCGAGATCTCAACGTCATTGCACGAACTTCCGTGATGAAGTACAAGAGTGGCAAACTCGATATTACCGAAATTGGCAACGCGCTCCGGGTTGGTTCCATTCTGGAAGGAAGCGTGCGAACATCGGGAGACGAGGCCAGGATTAGCGTGAATCTGGTGGATGTGCAAAGTCAGAAGACCATCCTCTCACGGGAATATACACGACCGATCAAGGACGTCTTCGCCATTCAAAGTGATATCGCTCAAAGCGTCACAAATGCGTTGAGTGTTCAGCTCCTTTCCAGCGAAAAGGAATTACTCGAGAGAAAGGGGACGGATAATGCCGACGCATACAGGGCGTACCTCCTGGGGCGTTTTCACCTCAACAAACGCACGGGAGACGAGGTGATAAAAGCGATCGATCTTTTCACGCAGTCGGTGAAACAAGATTCACTCTTTGCCCTGGCACATGCCGGACTTGCCGAGTGCTACACACTCGTCGGCAATGCAGGCTACGGCTCACTCCCCCGCGATGTGGCCATCGCCAACGCCAAGAAATTTGCCGCGCGGGCAATCGCTCTCGACGAGTCGCAAGCCGAGGCTCATGCGTCTCTCGCGTATGTCAAGTTCCGGATAGATTGGGATTGGCCCGGTGCGGAACGGGAATTTCAGCGGGCGCTTCAACTCAAACCCGGCTATGCCCGCGCCCATGAATGGTATGCACTGTACCTTTCAATCATGGGCCGGTTCGACGACGCGACGAAAGAAATGATGCGAGCGCAAGAACTCGATCCCCTCTCGGCGAGTGTCAGTACCGGCATCGGACGGATTTATCACTTCGAATACAAATTGGATGAGGCCGTCGCACAATTCAAGAAGACGCTGGAACTCGATCCTGAGTATGCGGAGGCTTATTTCGGCTTAGGAATGACCTACAGCGTTGCAGGACGATACAACGAGGCTGTGAGTGTCTATAAAAAGGCGATCCAGCTTTCCGGCAATCGCCTCGTGATGCTATCCATGCTCGGATTTGCGGAAGGCCTGGGCGGACACAAAGAAGAAACGCGCAGGATTATTCGGGACCTGCGAGATCTTTCAAGGAAATCTCATGTCTCTCCGTACTATTTCGGAATTCTCGAAATGGGTCTTGGGAGGATGGATGTCGCCTACCAGTACTTCGAGCAGGCGTACAAAGAGCGAGACGGAATATTGATTTTCCTCCCGGCAGATCCCATTGCAGAACAATCATGGAACGATCCGCGCTTCGCCGAATTGGTGAAGAAGATGGGACTTCATTTGCGTCCACAGAGAAATCATGCAACACGGAACTGACTTCAGGACCGCGGTGGGAATGTCGCCGCGAGGAAGCCAGAGAGCGCAATGCGCACCACGGGTACCTGGAACCCCTGATGGCAATTGACTTGTGAGTGGCAAAACTTTTCATTAAAGTTGCCTTGGTGTCTTGATCCTTGGCTGACCCGTTAGATGTGACGGACCTTCCTGCAAGCGATGTATCAAACAGACTGAAGAGCGAGAGACGACAATCCTTTCTTTTTCAATCATAGCCCGGTAGAGACCGGTAAGGACCGGATCCTCGTGAAGTAGAAATTCCAACAAGCTCACACCGTCACCGTACGCACCACACATCATCGATCAGCAGGAAAGGAGCCCGGCCATGGGCGAATCGCCTGAGAACCTCTCGAGCGAACAGATCCTCGACCATCTGCGCGCACTCGAATCCCGCATCGCGCGCATCGAAGCACGTCTCGAAATTCCCCAATCCACACCTGCAGCAGAATCCGAACCGCCGCGCGCTCCATCGATCGCTGCCGAGGACGATGAAGAGCTGGAACTCCGGGTGGGACAAAATTGGTTCGCGAACGCCGGCATCGTTGGTCTGGCGCTCGGGATCGCATTCCTGCTGACGTTGCCTTACGATGGTCTTCCTTCTTTTCTCCCGAGTGTGTTCGGATATGCTCTCGTCGGAGGGATCTTCTTTCTTTCTCATTACTGGAAAGAGTCCTTTCAGCAGATCTCGCGGTATCTTCTTGGCGGCGGACTGCTTCTTCTCTATTTCGCCACATTGAGACTCGCGCATTTTACAACGGCGCCAGCCATTACCACTCCGGGGATTGAGCTTGCGCTGCTCGTGGCAGTGGTGGCCTATAACCTTTCAGTTGCATTCAAACGAGAGTCGATCTATCTGACCGCGTCACATCTCGCACTCGGTTACCTTACAGCGCTTATCGGCGGTCAAACGTTTTTCGTTCTCTCAGTGATAACCCTGCTCTCGGCGACGACCGTGTACTTCACGCTGAAGTTCCGGTGGAACGCCCCTTCTTGCCATCGGGATTACTTTCACCTATCTGACACATTTCATCTGGACCGCGAACAATCCGTTCTTCGGCAATACGCTTCAATTCGGCGTTTCGCCTCAGATTCATCTCGCGTTCATTCTTCTTTACACGATCACCTTCG
>QYQB01000131.1 GCA_007280275.1 bacterium
GAGCCAACCAGAGACAAAGACGAAAACCCCACGTCGCGGAGGCTGTCCAAAAAGTGTCTTTGTCATTTCGAAATGACAAATATGGCTTGAAGGACAACCTCTATTGTGGGCCTATTTGCTATTGAATGAAATACGGTCGGACTTTTCGAGGCGAGCAGGAGCGGCGTGACTTGACTAGGTCCAGTCGAAAAGTTGTGCCACGCCTGCGTGCCGAAACGCCGCACTTCGGCGTGCAGGCACGAAGTCACTGAGCCAAAGGCTCATGCGCCTCTGGCGCAGAAGACACCAAAGTGTGTGAAAATTTCATTTTTCTCTCCTTTTTTTCTTCGTGCCTTTGTGTCCTTGTGGCAAGTAGTGGGTTTTCGTCCGCGCTTCTAACCGCCATAGATAACGAGCTGTACATCCTCGGGTAGAAGGCTGTTCAATGCGCGCATGACACTTCCCTTCAGCACATACTCAAGCCGGCTCCGCTGCTGCGCACCGATGATAACTCGTTCTACACCGAAGGTCGCCGCCTGCTCGGCAATGGTATACCCAACATCATAACTTGGGATCTGGACCGATTGATAATCGAGCCCGGCGTCCGAGCAGATACGGTCGATCAACATTTCCTGTCCGTTCGTCGGCATCTCCAACTGTGCAGGCAAAGCGCCAACAGCTATTTCCTTCACGCGGAGGATGAACAAGAACGCATTACGCGCCTTGGCCTCGTCGATCGCGAACTTGATCAGTTTTTCATTGACATCCTTCAGCGCCAGCAGGTATTTTCTGCTGGGAATGGATCGACGTCGACGCCGCGTAGGTGCTGCAGCCTCTGGAACTGCTTCCACGGCCGGCACCGGCACTTTCGCACGAGCCTTCACTATCGCTCGGGCGCTCAAACCGGCGATAAGAATGGCAGAGGCAAACAACGCTGCCTGGACCTTGTTGACTGCGATCGAGATTTCGATGAGCAGGAGCACGATTGCAGAAATCGCCATGAACAACCGTACCACAGTACGGATCTTGATGGATTTGTCAGTGGCTGTCGACCCGAGGTTGATTGTCATCGCCCCAACCAGCCCGATTGCATAGAGGTGGGACAAGGTTTCAACATTTCCTACCAGGAGCAATACCACGATTGGGATTGCGGTCGAAAGGAGAAGCGGGACGATGGGAACACCGTGCCGGTTCAGAATTCTGAGCGATGGAGGCAGCTCGCTGTCGACCGACATAAGGAATTGCACTGAAATGAGTCCGTTCAGCGCCGTATTTCCTGCGGACACAAGGAGGACGCCGAGAGAGAGTGCTACAACCCATCCAAACCACTCTCCGACGTAGTGTTCACCCAGAAACCGGATCATGTCCTCAAGATGATCGCCCGGCTTCAAGCCCTGAACGGCAAGCATCGCAAGCCCGAGGAAGCCATTCACAATTAGAACCTTCATGAGGACCGAAAGAATGGCTCTTCGCGAGTCTTTCGTCGGATCCTTCATCAATCCCGTCATATTCGAGATTGCCTCAATGCCTGAAAGGCTGAGGATGAATCCCGTGAAAATTCCCCAATTATGAAGGAAACCCCCTTTCGGCAGATCGATTCTCGGAGAGGAAAGCGCCGCGGGGGCCGACATGACAACTATGACGAGGAGCGTGAGGACGGTGATGGCTGTAATCAGTAACGCGAGTCCCCCGGAGTGCTTCGGGCCAAACCAGTTGAGAGCAGCAATGACACAGATAATGACGATTGCCCACAGTACGGGGTTTTCGACGCCGAAATAATGGCACGCATCCAGAATCGACAAGGCCATCGTAACGATGTAATCCGCTGCCAGAAGGAGCGCACCGACAACGGCGAAGAGCTGTGATCGATGGTAGACTGATCCATACACGCCTCCACCGTTGGGGTACAACCGGCAGATCGTGATGTAATTGATGGCGACGAGAGAGGTCAGCCCCATCATCGCAGAGAGGTGCCAGAAACTGCTGTATCCGGCCAGGGCGAAACCAATGCCCATGACATAAGCGACGCTGGTACCCCAATCGCCATCCAGGATAGCGGCGCTGCGCATCCAGCCTAAGACACGAGGTCGGCTGGTTGCTAGTCGGGTAACCCCCTGATGAGAGTGTGAGATTTCTGAGGAGTCTTGAGGCAACGTTTGAGCCTGGGTTCAGTCGAAAAGTGGTGCCACGCCTGCGTGCCGAAACGCCGCACTTTGGCGTGCAGGCACGAAGACACTGAGCCAAAGGCTCATGCGCCTCTGGCGCAGAAGGCTCAAAGGTATCTGATAGAGAAAGAAAACCAAACGTTTCTCTTGGTGTCTTCGAGACTTTGTGGCAGAATTCATGTTTTCGACCGTTCTTCTAGAAAAAAGGGAAGCCGGGGCAATCACTACCCCGGCTTTCCCAATCAAATCCGGCATATGATACTACTTTATGCGGAGCGACGCAACGGATTTTTCGAAGGCTGGGAGGAAATCCTTCTCGGAGGGCTTGTAGTAGTTGATAATGACCCGGTAGATCTTATCGTTCTTAACAATGAAATAAGCCCTGCTCGCAACATCTTTTGTCGTTGAGTAGTTCAGGTATGAAGCCTTGTTGCCATCAATGGTGGCCTGGCCGGTTGATGTCGGCTTGTAGAACTTGGAATTCTGCTCAACGACTTTCTCGAGAGCAAGCTTCTGCGCCGGACGCACATCGACAAGGACGTTCGAATCGTTGCGATATCCCTGAAGCATCAGCGTGAATGACACTTCACCCTTTGGCGCGGGCTGCACCGGGTTGAAATTGCTTGGATATGAGATTTCGATGATATCGTTCTTGAGGGTTTCATAAGTCGAGGACGGGATGGATTCGTCCACCTTGACCCCTTTTGCCTTCGGAAGTTGCGCTGTTGAGGCAAACGTATCGATCACAGCCTTGTAAGGCTCGAAGTAGTCGTTGAAGGCCCAGAAGGTTGCCTTGAAGAGAACAGAATCCTTCAGGATATACACCCGGGTCGCTTCGATCACCGTCTTATTGTTGTATCGCCCGCTATAGGTGAACTTGAGAGCGGGAGTACCATCGACTGTTGCAGGCTCCACAGGCTTCAGATCGAATCCGGAAGCACTCAGATCCGTTCGCTCGTCCTGAACAAAACCGTCAAGCGTCTTCAACGTATCTTGCTTTTCATAGCTCACAAGAATCTGAGCACCATCTGGTGCCTCCTTGGAGGTAGGATCGAAGAACTTCCCAACAGCGGCGTCGGAGGATGTAAAGGTAATCTTTCCAGACTCACCCCCCTTGAACCACCCTTTCGGATAGTTGAACTGAACCTTGAAGTACGGATCCTGGTTCCTGTCCCATTCCTTGATCGGTGGCAGTGGTTCTTTCTTGGAACATCCTGTCAGCCCAAGAATCACGATCAACACGATGCCGAGCATTCTGTGCTTCATCGTTTGCACCCTTTCTTTGTGAGATGAGCGGTTCGTTTATTCTGTCAACGAGTAAAATACAATTGAACAGCGTATCCTGCGATAATCAGCAGTGTCACGACAACCAATCCCATAAAGATGTAATACCCCGTCATCGGACGGTCTTCCTTCTTCTGTCCACCCTGATCTGCCATATACAAATTCCCTTCTTTAGAAATCCTTTTGAATTAATCGACAGGAATACCGAGCATCTCGAGTCCCTTTTTGGCATCCTTGTTCTTCGGGTTCAATTTCAATGCTTTCTGGTATTCCTTGATGGCCTCCTCCTTGTTGCTTGTGAGCGCATACGCCTGACCGAGTCGGAGGTGCGTTTCGTCATCAGCGTCAGCGAATTGCAGCGATTTCTTCAGCGGTGCAATAGCCTGATCGTATTTCTTATCCACAAGAAATGCGATACCGATATTCTTGTAGGCTTCTGCGAGTTCCTTCTTGTACTTCGCTTCATCGGCCGCAGGAATAAGCTTCAGCCATTCCTCGTACGCTTTCCGTGCCGCCTGAAGAGAATCTGATGACAGGAGGAGCAAAGACCGCGCAAATCCGAGCCAGGCCGATGGGTAGTCTGCCCTCTTGCTGATAAATGTGCGGTAAGCGATGCGTGCCGAGTCGTATTCCTTCAATTGGATCTTGCAACCAGCATAATTCAGGTACGAGGCGAGCGCCGCCGATGAGGAATCCAGGGTGAACCTTCTCTGAAACAACGCCGCTGCCAGAGCATACTTGGATTCCGTCATAAAGGCCTGCGCGGCCTTGTTGAATACATCCTTCTTGTTCGGATCGATCTTCAAGATCTCCTCATATGCGGTGACCGCAGCTTGCGTCTGCTTGAGCTCCATGTTCGCATCGCCGAGCCTCATGAAGTCATCGACTCTCATGGTGTCGGCTGCCTGCAGCTTTTTGAAGGCTTCGATGCTCTCCTTGTATTTCTTCATGACAAACTGCGAAGTGGCCTCATATCGCAGCGCCTTCCCGTTCTTCGGATCATTCTTCAGAACACGCTGCGCGGCGTCCAGGGCCTCAGGGTACTTGCGCAGATTAAAGAGAGCCTCGGCGTACATCCCCCATGCTTCATCCGATTTGGGGAAGCGTTGGACGTACAATTTCAGGTACGTCGAAGCGTTTTCATATTGCCTTGGCCTGGATGCCATATACATCCGGCACAACTCCAACAGGATATCTTTGTTGTTCGGGTCGAGTACAACAACACGAGCATAGGCCCGGGCGGCATCATTGTACCGTCGCTCTTTGTAATACAGTTTTCCAAGCTTGATGTAAACGTCGGTGTTCATCGAATCCAACTCGACCGATTTCTCATACTGCGTGATGGCGAATGTCGGAACCCCTTGCTTGTTATAGGCATCCCCAAGGCCGTCATAGATCACTGCCGACCCCGGATTCGCTTCTTTTGCCTGCGAGAAAACGACAATTGCCCGATCGGTCGAATCTGCCCGGAGCAACAGTCCCCCGAGAGCAATCAACAACTGCCCATCCCCCTTCTTTTCGACGAGGCCGGTCGTCAACGTACCGTACGCTGCCTTCATATCCTTCTGGGCCTCTTCGATTTTCGAGACGAGGAGGTACCCTTGGACATTCTTCTCATCGAGCGAGATCACTCGCTGACCTGCAATTTTTGCGGAATCAAAGTTGGAGAGCTTCCAATATGCCTGACCGAGGTTCTGCCACCCGTCAATGTTCTTGGGCGCAGTTTCAAGCACCTGGCGAATGAGCGAAACGGCTTCTTTTGCCTTGCCCTGTTTCAGCAACTCTTTCGCATTTTCGATCTGTGGCTGCGCCATGAGCCCCGACACAAACACGACGCAGGCTACAATCACCATCGTTACGAGCTTTTTCATTCTACACCTAGTCCTGAGTGAGTTGGATAGTCCGATACGGCATGGTTTTGGGAACGAGTCCAGCGTACAAAAAAACTCTTTGTCCAACATCTCCCTCAACAAACGCGCTGAATCCCTGTGCCGTGCCCGGCGTTTTCTCCGATGTGTAGATATAGAGAGAATATGTCAACGGGTAAACCCGGTCGTAAATACTTCTTTGAGTCGCTCGTATTGCCGTGAGCACTCCCTCTGCATCCTTCGCCAAAAGATCCACTACACGAACATTCTTTTTCCAGAGTTGAGATGCGGATTGCGTCGTATCCTTCCAGGCGACAAACGAGACAACCCCGAGCGCTTCGGGGTGAGTGGCAACGTAGACAATCACACTCTCTTGTGACGCTGCGACTGCCGCGAGCGACAGGTCCTTCTGGAGCTTGAAGAATCCACGCGTCACCAACTCGTACAAACCCGAATTCCTGCCCGTCAGGCAGAGTTCGATTGCGCCGTTCAGTTTCGAACCGGGCAGCGTGCTCCACAGTGGCGTTTCCCCTGACAGAATCGAGCCGAACTCGGCCATCGTGACCATTGCCAGCTTGTTCTTCGGATGGACGAGAAGAACCAATGCGTCGCGGGCAATTTCAGATTCTACAACATTGAGTTTGGCGTTCTGAGCCGCCTCTCGTTCTTCATCATTGAGCCGGCGATCCACAATGACACAGTGTACGCTGTCATTGACCATCTCCACGATCGCACCCCGCGTTGTGGTTCCACCGAGTGATATCTCCACTTCCGGGTACATGCTGCGATAATCAACCGCCAGTTGCTGTAGGAGCGGCAGGTGTGATTCCGTCGCAAGGACGCTCAATGTCCCGTGACGAAGATCTGACCCCTGCCGCTTCGTACAGCCTGCGACGCTCAGAACAACGACGACCGAGAACAGGATCGCGGATTTCATTCATCTGAGCTTTCAGTTTGTTGTGCTCGGGTCCGCGTCATCATAAAACGATAGACACTGTACAGGACGAGCACAACTCCAAAGAGCATACGTAGCTCCACCGGCATACCTTCTTTCACCAGGACGCCGCTCAGCACAAGAATCCCGACGATACACATCATCCCGGATATGCCATACCCAACGAACGTCGAAACAGCTGACAATTTCAACGGTTACTTCCCTTGCAGCTTGAACCGGAATGGTATGGAAACCCACACCGAGACCGGGCCGTTCTTCATCATTGCAGGTGTGAACACCCATTGCATCGCAGCATCTGTAGACGGCTGGTTGAAGATTTCGGCGTCACTCTTCTGAACCACGGCCTTCTTCGGCCTTCCTTCCTTGTCGACCCAGATTTTTACCCACACGGTGCCTTCCAGACCGGCACGCGTTGCAAGATCAGGATACTTCGGCTGAATCTGCTTCACCGCTTCTGGCGCTTTTTCGTATGGGACGTAGTCAGCAGGCGGAGCTTCGTCTTCCTCGATCTTGATTTCCCTGTCTCCTCCACCAGGACCCTGGTCAATCGGCGCCGTCTGCGCACTCATTTCCGTTTGGGTCGCGATCGTCTGATCGGGACTCACTTCAGCATCCGGTACAGGAACCGGGATACCCACGCTCGGCTTTACACCGGCGTTTGCCGCGGTGACCGATGCAGCCATCGCATCCGTCATTGACGGAGGTGGACCCAGATCGCTGTACTTGAGGATAAGCCTGATGGTCCCTTTCGGATCGGTTTCCTTCGAAAGATAGACCGCACCCCAGTAAGCACCAACCCCCAGAAAATGAAAGGCCAGTCCGATCACAAGAGCCATCGTCAGGTACTTCTGGTAGATCTTTTTGAGCTCAAACGCACCGTAGTCGGTTTTATATTTTATGTTGAGTTGTTCCATCGGCATGCTCCTTCCCTTACGCTGCCCTAGCTTTTTGGATCTGGCGCTTGTCATACTCATTCATCGGCGCCAGACTAAAACGGGTGACCTTCGCGATATTGATTACGTCCATCATCTTGATCATCATTCTATACTTGCCCTCCCGATCGATCTTCAAGAGCGTGATCAGCTTCGGATTCTCCTTATTCTTGTCCTCCAGAAACTTTTTCAGCTCCTTCATTTCGATGTAATGCGCAGGCTCAGTTCCGACATTCCAAAATACAAAACCATCGGGAGCAACGCGCAACGTCAGAAGGTTTGATTCCGCAACCTCAACCTGTGATTTTTCATCCGGTGGAAGGTTCAGTTCCATCGTCTGAGGCTTGCTGAAGTATGTCGTGAGCATGAAGAACGTCAGCAACAGAAAAGCAACGTCCACCATAGGCGTCATATCGATGCGTATACTCAGGCGGCGTTTTTTCTTGTGCTTCTTCCCACCACGACCATGACTTTTGGCATCACCACCACTTTCAACTGCTGACATAGATGGGCTCCATTAGTTAGGCTTTTTCAAGTTCAGTGACGAGATTGAATCGTGTGATTTTCACTTGCCGCAGGATGTCAAGGATGTCCTCCAAAGGACCGTAGGGCGCTTCCTTGTCTCCCTTGACGAGCGTTCGCAGTTTGGGGTTCGAAATTCTCGCCTGGATGAGCAAATCGTGAAGCGATTTTCGATCAACCTCCATCGACGGGCGCAGCTTGTTTGCTTCGCCAAAAAGCTGTGCGCGAAGCACTTGAGAATCGACTCCCAGAAACACGCGTCCTTCTTTGTTCACGGTAACAACCATGATGTCCGTTTCGGGCATCTTGAACGGGGCGTTTGAAGCCGGGAGATCGATCGCTGTCGCCTCTTCGGGTCGAAACTGCGTCGTCATCATAAAGAACGTGAGCAGCAGCATTGCCACGTCCACCATCGGGGTCATATCAATCCTGAACCCGACGCGTTTTTTCTTGATTTTCGGCATGGCTGACCCTCACGTTATTTGGATTTTCCAGCAGGAGCTTTCTCTGCCAGCGATTGAACGATCGAATAGCTGGCTTCGTCAATCATGTAGGTGAAATTGTCGACCTTGGTCGTGAAGAAATTGTACGCAAGGATACCAAGGATCGCCGCAATAAGACCACCGGCGGTATTGACGAGCGCTTCGGAGATACCCAACGCGAGCTGAATGGCATCCGGAGTACCTTTGGACATGGCGCGGAATGACTTGATCATGCCTAACACTGTACCAAGTAGACCCCACATCGTGGCGACGGACGCAATCGTCGACAGGGCGACAAGGTTCTTCTCGAGCAGAGGAACTTCAAGCAGCATTGCCTCTTCGATTGCGCGTTGAACTTCTGCCATGACTTCCTTCTGGCCTTTCGCATCACCTTCGTGCATGATTTGTTTGTACTTGTCCAGTCCGGTGCGGATGATGTTGGCGCAGGATCCACGCTGCTTGTCACACGCGGCGATTCCACCTTCGATGTTGCCCTTGTTGATTTCCTGTGTGACGTTTTTCAAGAACACCGCGAGCGAACCGCGCCCCTGAGCTTTGCGGAGAGAGAAAATACGCTCAAAAATGAATGTAACAACCATGATTGTCATCGCGATCAAACCAACGACCAGTGGACCACCGTCCTTGATGTAATCTGGAAGTCCGTACTCGTAGATGAAATAGGACGCGACCAACGCGAAAACCAAAACAGCCGAAATGAAGACAGATTGTTTCATAGGTACTCCTTTAATTATGTGGTGATTGAACTACTGCCAACAGATAAGGAACGCTAGAACTTCTTGACTGCCGCATCGCGAGTTTCTTCCAAATCGAAGACACTGGCAAGACGCGTGATGACAAAAACATTTTGAACTCCCTTGCCCATCTCGCACAGCTTGATCTTCCCGCCTGCTTTTGTGTACATCGTGTGGATCCCAACCAAGGCACCAATGCCAGAGCTGTTGATGTACGACACACCGCCCAAATCCAATACCAACTTCCGATTCCCCTGATCAAGCAGATCACGAGCTTTGGCCTTGAGCTCGTCCGTTTCCTCACCGCCAATCAATGACCCACGCGGTTCAATGACGGCGATTTCCAGATTATTCATGGTGGTGACTTTTATTGTCATGCCTCCTCCAACTATTTGCGTTAGGGGTGACCACCCGGCTCGGTGCCGGGCTCTCGTTGATTGTTCACCCGGGCATAGGCAATCGCTATGCCATGCAGTTAGCAAAAAATGCAGGGAAAACGGCGCTATTCGACCACATAGATCTCTTCTTGTGCGCTGGTATTTGAATTCTGCACTACCATTCCAGATAATGAAGGTGGTTTCACTGCAAGTTGTTGAATTAGAGGGGATTGGAGGGTATTGCAGATTGCACGATCACATCGGCGGGTCAAAGCCCAAATTTCTTCCTCTTTCGCCAGAGCGTCGCCGGGTCGATGCCCAGAATTCTCGCCGCCTCGTCATAGTCCTTCGCTTGCTGCAATACCCGCTTGATGTGGAGTTTTTCCATCTCTTCCAACGATCGGGTGACACCAGGCTGCTCCAGGGCTATTCGAACTTCCTCAGGCAGATGCGCAAGCTCAATCATGCCGTTTTGAGCAAGCAAGACCGACCGTTCGATGACGTGTTCAAGCTCCCGGACATTGCCGCTCCACCGATAGGATCGAAGAGCCTTCATTGCTTCCGGTGTCAGGTCGACTACTGAGGCTTTCGCAAACATTTGGAGGAAGTGCGGGATAAGAATGGAAAGGTCTTCCGGGCGTTCACGCAACGGGACAAGTTTCAGACGAACGGCGTTGAGTCTATAGAAGAGGTCTTCGCGGAAAGCGCCCTCTTTCATTGCTTCTTCAAGGTTCCTGTTCGTCGCAGCGATGACGCGCACATCAACTTTCTGTGACACACTTTCGCCGAGGCGCTCGAACTCTTTGCTTTGAAGCACCCGAAGAAGTTTTCCCTGGATCCCCAGCGAAAGGTCCGCAATCTCATCGAGGAAGATCGTCCCGCCATTCGCGAGCTCGAACCTTCCTTGCCTGTCCTTCACAGCACCTGTATAGGCACCCCGGACGTGACCGAAGAGCTCGCTCTCCAGAAGTTGCTCCGGGATCGCAGCACAGTTCACCTTCACGAATGCCTGTTGAGAGCGAGAGCTTTTCTCATGGATGAAGTGAGCGAAGAGCTCTTTTCCGGTACCGCTTTCTCCCTCGATCAGGACAGAAATCGTGCTGTCAGCAACACGCGCCGCGAGATCAATCTGCGCGAGCATCTCACGGTTTCGTGTGATCAACTCACCCGTTCCCTGGGCGAGACTGAGTTGATTTCGAAGATCTTGCACTTCCTGTGCGAGTCGATGGTATTCCCAGGCCTTCTGAGCAAAGAGCTGGAGTTCTTTGAAATCGAATGGTTTCTGCAGATAATGGTAGGCACCCCGTTTCACTGCTTCGATGGCCGTGTCGATGGAGCCGTGGGCGGTAATAATGATGACTGTTGTGTCGGGAGAGAATTTTTTGATCTCACCCAGCAATTCCATCCCGTCAATCGGCGCCATCTTCAGATCCACAAACGCGAGATCGAATTTCTCTTTGTGGAGAATCTCCAACGCATCCTGCGGTTTCGCGAACAGCTGTGTTTCGTAGCCGATGGCGTTGAAGCAGACCCCTATAGTCTTCAGGATGTTTGGCTCGTCGTCAACGACAAGGACTTTTGGTACCGGTTGTGTCATCAGGAACTTCTCTCCGATCGCGGAATTGTGAAGAAGAACGTACTCCCCCGCCCTACACTGCTCTCAACCCAGATCTTTCCCCCATGAGCCTCCACCACCTCCTTGGCAATTGCCAAACCCAGCCCCACACTTCCGGGCGTTGCGTCGGTCGACTGCTTGATCTGGACAAATTTGTCAAAAATCACCTCGACAGCATCCGGTGGTATGCCCCGCCCTGAATCCTTCACGGATACCCGTACGGAGTCACTGAGGAGATCGGAATGAACCGTCACAGTGCCATCGGCCGGCGTGTAGCGCAGCGCGTTACTGACAAGATTCGCCACAACCCATGAGAGTTGACGCTGGTCGCCCGGAACTTCGGGCGTATCCGCCGGAATCTCCGTTTCCAGGCGGATGCCCTTCTCCCGGAACTGAAGCCTCAAAGGCTTCAACGCTTCCTCAACCAGCAGGCGGAGGTTGATCCGTTCCCTCTTCAACTCGTATTTTCCAGACTCAAGCCGGGACATATCCAGCAATTCTTTTACCAGCTTGGTAAGCCTCTCGCAGTCGTCCTTCGCCGTGGTGAGCATGTCCCGCTGGCGTTCATTGACCTTCCCAAGGACCTCCTGAGAAATAATATCCACAGCCATGTTGATGGACGTGAGGGGAGTCCGAAGTTCGTGCGAAACCGTTGCAATGAATTCAGACTTCATACGATCGAGATTCTTGAAGCGCGTGACGTCCTGAAGGAGCGTGACAACGCCGAGGATGTTTTTCGATTCATCGACGATGGTCGTTTGCCGCGGACGGAAATAGAGTGCTTGCTCCCCAGGCTGTTGGATGGAAAGCAGCGTATCCCGCTTCGCCAACTCTTCCGCACTGACGCCGCCACCGCTCAGCAGCTTCAGCCAGCGTTCATCGCTGACGATCTGGCCGAGGGACTTCCCCTGCCAATCGGTGCCGTCGATCTGTAGCAATCTTTTCGCTGCCTGGTTCATGAGCATGACCTTGTTCTCTTCGTCCGCCATGATGACCGGATCAGGAATACTGGCGACAATCGCTTCAGATTTCTTCTTCTCCACGATGAGTTGAGAGACATTCATCTCTTCATACATTCTCAACCGCTCTGTCATCTTATTGAACTCGCTCCCGAGTTCACCGATTTCGTCGTTTGTTGTGATGTCGATTTTCTGATTCAAATGCCCCTGGCCGATCCGGCGCGCGGCCTCCGTCAGCTTCTCAGCAGGCCTGATGATCGTTCTGGAGACTTGAACGCTTGCGAAGAGAATAAGCACGATGGCGAAGACCGAGGTAAAGAGCACGGCAAACGCGGCGTTGTTCGATGCCTCCTTGGCCCTCTGGTCGGCGGAGACGATTGCCGCCTGATTGAATTGCAGGAAGCGCGAACACTGCCCTTTCAGGGTCTGCACAAGAGGCTTCAGGCTTCTCTCGTAAAACGTGCGCGCCACACTCCGCTTGCTCCTCACTTCGAGGGTCTTGAACAGTGAATCAGAATTTGCCAGGTAGGTTGAATCGGCGACAAAGATGCTGTCGAGGACAGGAGGCTTCGTGGCAACCAGAACACTCTCCGTCGCAGTGCGATACCAGAGGATGAAATCATCACGGTTTTTTTGGAAGACCCCTTTGGTTAGGTTCAGCTCATCTTTCCAGCTTGTCTGTACAGGCTCTCCACCGATCGGGACGCTGACGTAGATCAATGCTTCCTGGGCCTGCTGCTGCTGATCCAGGGCCTTCGACATGTGCTCTGCCGAGAGAACGCCTTGATAGTTTTCCCGCATCATCTGGCCGACAGAACTCTGGAACTCCAGAAAGTTATAGAGAGCCACAACGCTCGAAGCGAGGCTCACGCAGACCAGCAGAAAATAGCTGATGCCTATTTTGTACCGAAGGCTGCTCATTTGAGTGAATAGTATTCAATTTTCGGCCGAAAGGCAAAACCTCAGAAGGCCTTAATTTCCAAGGACTTCCGGCATTGACAAGGCCTGGCAGCCATTAATTCTATCCGCTTGGAAAGCCTCCGAGCAGATTTTTGAAAAAAAGTTTGATGGAAGCACAACTTTTGCCTAAACTTCCCCGTATAAAATGACCATCAGTCATTCATTGCACTGGAGTCAAAAGTGGGAATTCATGAACGGAAGGAGAGGGAGAAGGAACAACGCAGGGAGGAGATTCTTGATGCAGCTCAGCGTGTGTTCTTTGAGAAGGGATTGTCCACTGCGACCATGGATGAGATCGCAGAGACAGCAGAGCTCAGCAAGGGCACTTTGTATCTCTATTACAAGAGCAAGGAAGATTTGTATCTCGCAGTGATGATGCGCGGGATGGAGATTCTCCTTGAGATGCTCGCTGAGGTGGTTAGGAGCAATGACTCCGTTCCGAAGATGTTGATCCGGCTTAGGGATGCCTACACCGCTTACTTCAACAATCACAGAGACTATTTCCGTATGATGCATTTCTTGCAGACCCCGCAATTCCACACGCAGGTCGACGACGAGATGAGAAGGAACTGCGGGACGCTGAATCGACGTGTGTGGGATCTGGTGAACGGAATTCTCCAGCGGGGCATCGACGAGGGAATCCTTCGCAACGATCTGAATCCGGTCGAAGTGGGAATTATTCTTTGGTCAAGCGCCACAGCGTTGATGCTTCGAATTGACAGTGAGCGCCTAATCTGGAAAGAGACCTTTCACATCGATCTCGCCAAGACCCTGAAACTTTCAAATACTTTGTTGTTCGACGCAATTTGTACGGAAGAAGGAAGAAGAGCACTAGCAGCGATTGCGAACGCCTGAACACAATACTGAGGAATACATGAATCTACAACGGAAACCATACTTGATTGTTTTCACCTTGCCGCTCGCGGCAGCACTCCTGGTGTCGTCTGCACTGTCCCAAGATGCCTCCCCGCAACGTCTCTCGCTTCGGGACGCTGTGCAGTTGGCGATGAAGCGAAACCCGGATCTCTCATCAGCCCGGCTTGAAGTCAAACGCTCTGACGCGCGGGTCCTCGAGGCCTGGGGAAATGCCTTGCCGGCAGTCGACCTGTCTGCACAATACGTCCACATGATCGATAAGCCGGTCACGTTCTTTCCTGATGTCTTCCTGTATAGCTTCATGAAGGATATCGATTCTACGATATCAAAGCCGACGGGCAAGTTGGTTCCGGTTTCCTTTGCGCCGGGTTTTTCCGCAAGCGCTTCATTGAACGTCAGACAGATACTTTTCAACGGAGCGGTCTTCATCGGCGTGGGCGCAGCCCATATCTATTCCGAGCTCGCACGAGATCTCTATCAGGCGAAACAGGTCGAGACGGTGACAAAGGTGCGAAAAGCATACCACAGCGCGCTCCTGGCGCACGAGGCTCTGGACTTGATGCGTTCCAGTCTTCGAAACGCGGAAGACAATCTCAAAAACGTCCGGGTGATGCTGAAGCAAGGCATCGTATCAGAGTATGATGAACTGCGTGCCTCGGTGGGCGTTGAAAATCTCCGGCCGATGGTGATCCAGAGCGAGACCAATTTCAGCCTCGCCATGGACAACCTCCGAAACACGATCGGAGTTACAGACAAGGACGAATTCACCCTCACAGACAGCCTCTCGTTCCAGGCCATTGACGAGGCAATCCTTTCACGGGCGGAAGCGCTTGTGCTTGAATTGAATCCCGGGCTGAGTGCCATCAGGCGCCAGATCGACCTTAACGGCGCCGTGGTCAGTGCCGAACGCTCGAGTTACTTGCCAACGATTGCCGCATTTGGGTCATATCAATATCAGGCAGCGAAGAATGAATTCAATTTTTCCACCAATGACTTCTACAAGGGCTCAACTGTCGGCTTATCGCTCTCGCTAAGCCTGTTCCAGGGTTTGCAGACCCGTGCCCGAGTGGAGCAGGCCCAGCTCGAGCAACGCAAGAGCGAGGAGCAGCGGGTGAGCCTTGAGAGAACTCTCCAGACGGGATTACATTCCATTATCGGCAACCTCAAACAAGCGCGCAAGCGGGTCGAAGCTCAAGGCAAGACTGCCGAGATGGCCGAGCGAGGGTACAAAATTGTCACGGCGCGATTTCTCAGCAGCGCGGCGACCCAACTGGAAGTGAATGACGCTCAGCTTGCACTAACGCAGGCAAAAGTCAACCGCGTACAGGCTATCTATGATTATCTGGTGGCTTCCGCAGATCTGGATCAATTGATCGGACGCCTTCCAAGCTACCTCCTCGAAACTGAAGCAAAGTAAACTATCAAAGGAACACATCCATGAACAGCATAACACGAGTTTTTGTTGCGTTTCTGGTGATTCTCTGCGCCCTTCTTTTGTCCTCTTGCGGCAAGCCGGGGACAACCAACAATGGCGGCAAGGTCCAGCCGGTCAACGTACGGATTGAGCTTCTGAAACCATCCCGACTGGTCGACGGCATACTAGTCTCCGGTACGGTCAAGGCCTCGGAAGATGCGAATCTGAGCCCGGAAGAAGGAGGCGTCGTGAAGGAATGGAAAGCCAAAAAAGGGCAGAGCGTCAAGAAAGGCGATTTGATCGTCCTGCTCAAAGACGAGGTTTTGAAGGCAGGCTATGATGCGGCTGCAGCGCAGTACAACATGGCACAACTGAACCTCGAAAAACAGCGCAAGGTCTACGACGAGCAAGGCATCAGCGAGCTTCAGATGAAGAACCTTGAGTACGGGCGTGACGCTGCCAAAGCAAACGCGGACCTGATGAAAGCCCGTTGGGAGCGAACACAGATCCGGAGTCCGTTCGACGGTGTCGTGGACAACACAATTCCCAATGAAGGCGATTTTGCACCCCCGGGTGTTCCCGTTGCCCGCGTCGTCAACACGTCCACGATCAAGATTCAGGCAGACATCCCGGAACTGCAGTCCGGCTCGGTTTCTGTCGGCTCATCAGCCATTATTACGTTCGATGCTTTACCTGGCGACACGCTCAGGGGCAGGGTAAGCTTCGTTGGGTCGACTGTTTCGTCCGCCAATCGTGCTATGCAGGCGGAAATCATCATAGCCAACCCATACCGGAAGATCAAATCGGAGATGGTAGCAAAGGTGAAGATGCTCCGCGAGACAAAGCCAAATGCAATTCTCGTGAGCGAGAACATTTTGCAGCTTGTGGATCGGGACCGCATCATCGCCTACGTCGAAAACAATGGTAAGGCGGAAGAACGACGGCTGAAACTCGGTGGACGCCAGGGAATCATGGTCGAGGTGCTCGAGGGATTGAATGTCGGTGACCACCTCATCGTCTCCGGGTATCAGAAAGTCATCAACGGTACACCCGTCATCGTGACCCAATAGCGGAGACAGACCATGAAAATCTGGAGTATAGCAGTCGATCACAAGACACCCGTGTACATTCTTATGGTTTTGATTGTGTTCTTCGGGTGGACCGAGTACCAGGGTCTTCCACGCGAAGCTGCCCCCGATATAAAGATCCCGCTCATCATCGTGGCGACTCCGTACATCGGTGTGTCTCCCGTCGACATCGAGGGATTGATCTCGCAACCGCTCGAAAAGGAGCTCAAGGGACTCAAGGACATCAAACACATTACTTCCGTTTCCAAAGAGGGGCTCTCCACCATTCAAGTGGAATTCAATACCGGCATTGATATTGATGAAGGACTACGGCGTGTCCGGGACAAGGTCAGTTCGGCACGATCGCAGCTTCCCAGCGACATTCTTGATCCCGTGATCAATGAGATCAATATCAGCGAATTCCCCATCATTTACATCAACGTGAGCGGGCAGGTCGGTTTGGCACGATTGAAGAAGATTGCAGATGATTTGGGTGATGAGATCGAGGCGATTCCCGGCGTTATCGGAGCGGACATTACGGGCGGACTGGAGCCGGAAGTGCAGGTCAACGCCGATGTCTACCGGATGAATGCTTACCAGATCAGCTTTGACGATATCGCAAACGCCATACGTGCCGAGAATCTCTCCATCCCCGGCGGCTCCATCGACACAAAGGAAAAGAACCTGACGATTCGCATCCCGGGCGAGTTCAAGGAAGTACGCCCGCTGGAAGATATCGTGCTCAAGATGCAGAACGGCAAGCCCATCTATCTGCGCGATGTGGCAAAGGTCGATTACTCTTTTGAAGACCGAAAGACCTTCGCTCGCCTGAACTTGAAAGAGGTGGTATCAGTTCATGTGCGCAAACGCGCTGGTGAGAACCTTATCCGCATATCGGACGAAGTGAAACGAATCGTCGCCGAAAAGCGAACCTCGCTCCCGCAGGGCATCTTTATTGATATCTCAAATGACCAGTCGAAGTTTGTGACAAGGATGGTCAAAGAGCTCGAAAACAGCGTCTTGACCGGCATGTTCCTGGTTGTGATGTCTCTGTTCATGTTCTTCGGGTTCAAGAACTCCCTATTGATCTCGACGGCGATCCCGCTCTCAATGTTTGTGGGATTCGTCGTCCTTTCCGCTCTTGGGATCACCCTGAACATGGTTGTGTTGTTCTCCATGGTGTTGGTACTCGGCATCCTGGTTGATGATGCCATCGTCGTTATTGAAAACACGTACCGGCATCAGCAGGAATACGGGGAAAGCCCTGAAGTAGCCGCGAAAAAGGCGGCCGGCGAGGTTTTCGTACCCGTCCTTACCTCAACGATCACGACCCTGTCGGCATTTCTCCCCCTGGCGTTCTGGCCGGGGATTGTGGGAGACTTCATGAAGTTTTTTCCGTACACGCTGATTATCACGCTGACAGCATCCCTCTTCGTGGCGTATGTCATCAGCCCCGTGCAGGCTGCGCGGTGGATCAACTACAAGCGCGACATACGAAAAGCGAAGGAGAATCTTGAACATCCACACTGGTACAAGAAGTACAACCCCTTCACATTCTTGTATCATGAGGTTGACACAGTGGTGTTCCC
>QYQB01000334.1 GCA_007280275.1 bacterium
GAGAGCGACCGCGTTGCTTCGCTGCAGCCCTTCGTTCAGCCAGAACGAGATCAGCGTTGCTGAGCGCTGTGGCAAAATCGGTTCCGCTGAAGACATCCTCGGGCAGGTAGGGTTCCATCACGATATCATCCATCTCCATCGTGAATCCGGCCTCACGTACCAGGATGAGCAGCTTTCGCGCAACGTCTGTCCCGCGAAGGTCAATGCGGGGATCAGGCTCAGTATATCCCCGCTGCTGAGCTTCACGAACTGCTTCGCTGAGCGATCTGCCGGCATTGAGGCTATTGAAAATGAAGCTCAGCGTTCCGGAAAGGACTGCCTCGATTCGCTCGATCGAGTCGCCGGTTTGAATGATGCTCTTTATCGAATCGACGATAGGCAGCGCTGCTCCCACATTGGTGCTGTACCGGAACTCCGCCCCATGCTGTGAAGCCGCCGAACGGAGCTGACGGTAGAAGTCGATCGTGAGCGTGTTGGCTACCTTGCTCGAAGTGATGACCGAGACGCTTGAGCTCAGGAGAGTCAGATACTCCTGAACTGCTGGCTCGACCCCCGTGCAATCAATGACGATGGAGTTGGCTGCGTTGAATTGCCGCACCCGTTTCGTGAACTCGCCAAGGTCCGATGGTTGTGAGCTCGTAGAGAGGAGTGAACGCCAGTTGCAGAGATCGATTCCGTGCTCATCAAAGAGCATCTTCCGGCTGTCCGCGATGCCGATCAGTCTGAAGCGCGTGCGAAGCGATGTCCGGGCTGATTCCTCCTGATCCTTGAGGAGTTCAAGGAGCGCGCTGCCGACGACCCCCGGCCCGAGAAGAAAAAGGTTGAGGGTTTTGTGCCTCGACAGGAAGAGATGGTCGTGAAGCGCGTTCATTGCCTTCTGGAGATCGGCTTGCTTCAGAACCAGGGTGAGGTTGCGTTCCGAGGAACCGTGCGCAATGGCACGCGGCGTTATACCGTTGCGTCCGAGCGCCTCGAACACCTTGCCGGTGACGCCCGGAATATTCTGGACCCGTTCGCCGACCACAGCTACGATGGAGCAGTCGTTTTCAACGGTGATCGCGGAAATTTGTCCGTGATGCAATTCAATCCGGAATTCCAGCTCGATGACTTCCCGGGCCGTCCTGATGTGCTCGGATGTGATCGCGAGACAAATGCTGTGCTCGGATGAAGACTGAGTGACAAGATTAACCTCGATCTCCTTCCGCGCCAGCGCTGCGAAAATCCGGGAGGCTATTCCGACGGTTCGCATCATGCCTTCACCGGTCACCTTCAACAGGCTGATTCGATCGATGCAGGCGATCCCCTTCACCGGGCCGTCATTGGCAGAAGCCGGGCCTTCGCTGATGAGTGTGCCTTTAAACGTCGGGTTGAAGGTGTTGCGAATCCGGATCGGTATTCGTTTGTGAAGTGCCGGAAGCATTGTCGGTGGATGGATGACCTTCGCGCCGAAGTGCGAAAGCTCCAATGCCTCTTCAAAGGAGAGCGCTTCCAGAGAAAAGGCTTCCGATACTCTCCGCGGGTCCGCTGTCATAACACCGTCGACATCGGTCCAGATCTCGATCTCATCGGCATCGAGTGCGGCACCGATGATGGACGCTGTATAGTCCGAACCTCCGCGTCCAAGCGTCGTGGTCTCGTTCCCGGGTCCGCGGGCGATGAAACCGGTGATCACCTGAATGTCGGTCCGGTTCTTGAAATGATTGAGAATATTCCAGTTCGTGAGGTCGAAATTGACCTGGGCTGATCCATAGGTCAGGTCCGTTTGTATCAGTGTCCGACCATCAACATAGCTGGCCGGAAATCCGCGGCGCTGAAGGGCCTCTGCGATGATAGTGCAGGAAAGCTGCTCGCCGTAACCTATCACGAAGTCAAGAGTTCGGTTCGTGATTTCGCCGAGTATCCAGATCCCGTGAATGAACTCCCGCAGTTCCAGAAAAGCTTGAGCAATGAACCGGTGGGAGTTCACGTCAGCCTGGATCCCGAGCAAATCGTTCGCGATGGAGGTGTGTCGCTGCTGGAGTTCGCTGAGGAGGTCTTCATAGCTTCGATCCCCGCGGAACGCGCTCCGACTCGCTTCCACAAGCTGATCCGTTACACCCTGTATCGCCGAGGCGACGACAGTAATCGGTCCATGGTTCTTCTGCGACTCGATAACGATGTCGATGACGGCCCGGATTCGTTCCGAGTCCCCTACAGACGAACCGCCAAACTTCAATACTCTCATTGTGTCTCCTCAAGATGCACGGCGAACCGACAGCCGTGTCAATAAAACGAAAAAGCCTCTCAGGGAAATGATATCCTGAAGAGGCTCCGAACAAGCGTCTTCTCTTATCTTTCCCTCGCTCGATTCCTCGACGGGGCAGGATGCAGCACCAGCATCCCTTGTATCGGGACCGGTTGCTAAGGCGTCAACGGGCCTGTTCCCTCAGCCTTTCTGAATAAGAGGCGTATGTAAACTTCTATAACTCCGAGCTAACACCCTCCAAAGTCATTATGGTTTGAAGAGCATTCCCACATTTAATATACGATGCAGAGGACTACTTGTCAAGAAGATTTGCCCGAGAACTTGATGTAACTCGAAATTCATTTCGAGCACGTGTACATCCAACAAATCGCGCCAGCGAACTAATCCACCAATTCTCAGTGCACTCCGGCCAGTCTTCGGCCAAGTTCGGTTAGCAGGGTCTCCGAGATCTTGTCTTCAGCTCCAATGACGCCGTAAATATTGTTTTGATTGAGGATGAATGTAAGAATTCCGTTGTGGGGATCACGAACGCGGAAACGTCCCCCTTCGGTTTTCGACTTGCCCTCTTTCGGTAGTGTAGCCAGATACGTCTCGATTGTCTTGCTGGCTTCATCAGGTGATTCCAGACGGATGATGAACGCCATCAGTGAGGCGCCATCATTGTAGCTGGCTGTAAAGACATTGTTGAAAAAGCTGTAGCCAAGGAAGTTCCTGGCGACATACTGCTCCGTGTTTGCCTGTCTTCCCTTCGTGGGAAATGCAGCAATCAAGCTGGGCCACGACTTCGTGCGTTTAAGGCGCTTCTCCAGAGACCCACCGATCGTCATCAATCCGTCCTGGGCAGCCTTTTCCGATTGGACCGTCGAGATCTTGATGTAGTACTCGCCGCACAGAAAATTCAACGCCCCCTTCTCGAGGTACCCTTGTGTCCCGAGATCGATGAAATGATAGTCGGGATATCGCTCCTGTGAATACATCCCGAATGCATCGACAGCCGATTTGTGCCTGTAAAATTCGACTTTGATCTCGAGATCGGCTGATTTCTGATAGCGAGCGATATGGAGGTCCACAAAATTGTACTCGAGGAATAAATCCGCAGCTCCATCGATCACATCCCACAGATTATTCGGTGTGTAAACGGTCTGCTCGATGGTCAGCTGCCAGCCTTTTATTTCCGGGAAGAGCGACTCTCGGGTCTGCGCTCCCGAATGCGAAAACAAGCCCAGAAGAAGAGCCAGTGCCATTCCCAGAAAAGAACATTGTGCTCTGGGTCTTATGGTTCTCAACGCGGAGACGCGGAGATCGCGCCTGCCCGCCGCTGAGAATCCCTCGAGCCTGGCGGGGAGCACCGCAGAGTTTAGTGCCTTTTCCTCTGCGATTCTCTGCGTCCTCTGCGGCTCTGCGTTGAAAAATACAAAATGAACTATTGGAAATGGAACTAGTACTGGTACAGAAAACCTTCTCATTCATTTTCCCTATACAAGAAACTCCAATGGTACGTTGGCCAGGCGCGAGACATCGGCAACTCTCTCGGCTACATTGAATCCTTTGACGCAGACTGCAGTGCAGTGTCCGCAGTCGGAGCATGGATTAGTGCGCGCATCGAGACTTGTGAGGAGGGAGTGCGCCATCTCAGGTTGCCTGTAACCGTACGTGTACATATACGCTCTCATCATGTCCGGTATCGGCAGGCCCTTCGGGCAGCCCGATACGCAATGCTCGCATCCCTGGCAGTACAGTCCGCCCTGAGACTTTCCGATGGTGAGATCTGCTCGTTCCTCATCGGTCATCGTGAGATCGGAATTGACGCTGATGTTCATCGTGAGATGGTCAAAATTCGTGTTGCCTGGAATCGCCGTGGTGACATTTTCATCCTGGAGAACGAATTTCAGAGCGGCCTTGCAGTTGACAGGTTGCTTCCGCTCCTTGTCATGGAAACCGCCTGCCATTGTTTTCATCGCCACAATGCCGATGCCGGCCTTCGCTGCGTTCGCGATCGCTTCCTTGACCTTCAGAAAATGATCTTGCTTGAAGTTTACCGATGTCAACACGACTTCGTATACGCCGCTGTCGATTGCGGCCTGGATTACCTCCGGTTCGTTTCTGTGTGTCGAGAGTCCCACATGCTTCGCTTTGCCCGCTTTCTTTGCGGCCTGCACTGCCTCGAGCATAGCAGGGAAGAGGGCGCCTTCTCTCCTGGAAATACCATGGACATAGAGAATGTCGACATAGTCGAGCTTGAGTCTCTTGAGGCTGATATCGAGTTTATCGAGGAAGGCCTTACTTGTGGTGCCGGATTTCAGCTCGCCCGTCTTGTTGTCGGCCTCTTCAGGCGGGACCTTCGTCGCCAGGACGAATGAATCCCTCGGTCGTTCCTTGAGCACCTCTCCAAGCATTTCCTCATTCTTTCCCCGCTGATAGCCATGTGCCGTGTCGTAGTGAACGAGGCCGGCGTCCAACGCCGCCTTGACGAGTGCAGGATTGTCCGCACGCATCACTCCAAAGCTGACGATTGGGAGCTCAATCCCCGTCTTGCCGAGCTTCCTTGTGAGGAACTTGTTCTCACCCGCGGAAGTTTTTGGACCGGCTGACGCTATCCCTGAGAAAGCTGGCAATGAAAGAAACGCGCCTGAACTGCCGAGGAGGGAAGATTTCAAGAATTCTCTGCGGTCGTATCTGCTCATAGTCATCGTCCTTTGACAAGTGAGGTGGGAGCCGTGCGAATTAATAGGGGGATTTTAGGTAAAATGTTGATCAGATTCCACTGACAAGTGGCGACAGGCCCTAACTGTTCTCCTTGTCTTTCGGATATTGGTTTAGTACTTTGAGGCGCACATGCATCGGCAAGGCCAAAACGCAGATGAATTCTGGCCCCTTCCACTCACTTCTGGTTGCCGTCAATGAACAAGACGATTCCCGTTATCCTTATCACCGGTGCAAGCCGGGGCCTGGGGCGAGGAATCGCCATCGAGGTCGCGAAGCGTGGGTACTCAGCTGTCGTCAACTACGCAAAAGATCGGAAGTCGGCGCTCGAGACCGTCTCGCTTTGTGATTCGAACCGGATCAACAAAGAGCAGAAGTTCATACCGCTCCAGGCGGATATCGGTGAATCCGCTCATGTCAGGAGGCTCGTAAAGAAGACACTAGCGGAATTTGGTCGCATCGACGCTGTTGTGAACAATGCCGGCATTGCACCGAAGGTCAGAAGTGATCTGACCGAAATGACCGAGGAATCCTTTTCCGAAGTGCTCAGAATCAATCTCCAGGGGCCGTTTTTCCTGACGCAGCGCGTCGCCAATTACTGGTTAAGGCAGACTCCGAAGCCGCTTCTCCCGGCTGGCTTTAAAGTGATTTTTGTTTCCTCGATATCGGCTGAGGCGATATCGCTCAATCGGGGAGAATACTGCATTTCGAAGGCTGGCCTCTCGATGGTAAACAAACTGTGGGCGTTGCGCCTGGCTGAACTTGGTGTACAAGTGTACGAGCTCCGTCCTGGGGTCATGGCCACGGATATGACGAGCGCAGTCAAAGAAAAGTATGACAAGCAGATTGCCGAAGGTCTGGTGCCGCTCCGGAGGTGGGGGACGGCGGAAGATGTGGGCAAGGCGGCGGTTGCTCTTCTCTCAGGTCAATTCCCATTCTCCACCGGTGAAGTCATTTACATCGACGGTGGGCTAAACATAAAGAGACTGTGAACTACTATGCTCCGTATTGACGATCAACTCCAGTTACAATCCCTTGTTCCTGTGGTCGAACGGCTCTTTGAAGTATCGGGCCAGAAGATTCTGAATCTTCGACGCACCTGGAATCCTGCGAAGGGCTCTCCGGTATTTACCGTCCAGGGAGTGTACACTTCGAGAGGGTGGACAGAATGGACTCAGGGATTTCAATTCGGCTCCGCCGTCATTCAATATGATATATCGGGAGAAAAGGAATTTCTGGCTATCGGCCGTGAGGGAACCCTGCGGGAGATGCCGAGGCACGTCAGCCACGTCGGCGTCCACGATCATGGATTCAACACGATGAGCACGTGTGGCAATCTCCTGCGTCTGGTGCGGGAGAAGAAAATACCGCACGACGAGTGGGAAAAACACTTCTACGAGCTGGCAATCAAGGTCAGCGGGGCGGTGCAAGCTGCACGATGGACTGACATCGGCGACAACCAGGGGTACATCTACTCCTTCAATGGTCCTCATTCTCTGTTCGCCGACACGGTCAGGTCGCTGCGCGTGCTGGCAGTCGCTCATCAACTCGGACATGTTCTGATGGGAGAGAAGGATCGGAGGATC
>QYQB01000094.1 GCA_007280275.1 bacterium
GCACGATCCGGCCGAGATCTCGAAGTTCCTTGCCGCCTGGGACTCAGGAGGAACAGATATTATCCTGGGCTGCCGTCGGTTTGGAACTGGGATGCCGATTCATCGGATTCTCTCGAACGTAATAACCTCGTCGCTGGTATCAGCACGTACCGGCGTCAGGATTCGTGACAGCCAGACTGGTTTTCGTTTGATTGCCCGGGAAGTGCTGCTATCCATCGAAGTAGAAGCAGACGGATATGAGGCGGAAACTGAGTTCCTCATAAAGGCAGCGCGAAAGGGCTTTCGTATTTCATCTGTCCCCATTGCAACGATTTATGGTACTGCGCCCAGTCACATGACGCATTGGAAAACGACCAAGCGGTTTCTTCAAGTCTTACTCAGGGAGTATACATGACCCGTTTCAAAGATGAACGCAGTGAAATGATCGGCATACTGAAAGATCGCGGGATCGGCGATGAGCGCCTTCTGCAAGCAATGGCAAAAGTCGAGCGGCATTTGTTCGTTTCAGAGCCCTTCATCAACCGTTCATATGATGACACTGCACTTCCCATAGCAAAGCAACAAACGATCTCGCAGCCCTATACCGTTGCGTTCATGACCCAGGAATTGTCCTTGAAAACGGGGGCGAAAGTGCTCGAGGTTGGAACAGGCTCTGGCTACCAGGCAGCGATTCTCGCAGAGCTGGGTTGCAGGGTCTTCACCATAGAAAGACATGTCGATCTGCTGTTGCAGGCCCGAAAGATGTTTGAGAAGTTGGGATATCGGATAGGTTCGAAAGCAGGAGACGGCACCCTCGGATGGTCGGATTTCGCCCCTTATGACGGAATTGTTGTGACTGCTGCTGCTCCAGATGTTCCGGAACCCCTCATGCAGCAACTTGCAGATGGCGGACGGCTTGTCATCCCTGTCGGGAACCTCGACATGCAAGATCTTCATGTTATCACGAAGATAGGAGACGCATTCGAAAAGAAGGTGATCAAAGGGTTCAAGTTCGTGCCGCTGATTGGAAAGAAAGGCTGGAACGGTCAATAAAGACACTGAGGAGGCAGCACGAGCCATCAAAAAGCAACCGGCATTTCATTGAAGACCCGACGCATCCTGGCCATCGTCGGCCCTACCGCATCCGGAAAGACTCCGTTGTCCCTGCTGGTGGCAGAGATCCTCAATGGAGAGATCGTCTCAGCCGATTCACGTCAAATCTTCAAATATCTGGACATCGGGACTGCTAAGCCTACACGGGCTGAGAGAAAACGAGTCCCGCATCATTTCGTTGATTTCCTCGATCCGAAGCAAGAGTACAGCGCAGGACTTTTTGGCGATGCTGTGAAGAAGGTGGTAAAGGATGTCTTTGACCGAGGGAAGGTTCCGATTCTCGTTGGAGGATCTGGTCTTTACATAAAGTCGGCCATCGACGGCTTGTTCGGTGGTCCGGGAAGGGATCCGGAAATAAGGGCCCGGCTTGAGGATCAGCTTCGAACCGGAGGTCTCGAGCCACTGCTTGATACTCTTGGGAAATTTGATCCCATTGTTCTTCAGAGAATGAAAGAGATTACTCCTCGGAGGGTAATCCGTGCGCTGGAGGTATTTTTCATAGCGGGCAAACCCCTCTCAGAATACCACTCTGAACAAGAGAAGATCCCGGACTATCAAGCGATACAATTCGGGTTGGAATGGGAACGAAAGGAATTGTACTCTCGGATCAATCACCGCGTAGATCGTATGATCTCGGATGGATTGATGGATGAGGTGCAGAAACTTGCGGGAATGGGTTACGACAGACACCTGAATGCGCTCAACACGGTTGGATACAAGGAAGTGTTCGACTATCTCGAGGGAACCGTGAACGCCGAAACAATGATTGACCTCATCAAGCGCAACACCCGACGATTCGCGAAACGCCAGATAACGTGGTTCAAGGCAGACAAGAGGATTCGACATATCCCGATGACGGAAACTCTTAATTTGGAAGCGGCCGCCCGGAGAATTACTGACGAGTACAGGAAGGAGATGGCGAGGTAGGAAGGCGACATCGACGTTGCTTTTCGGCGTGTTATTGATTATATTTCAGTTGTTCGTTGTGATCGGGGCGTGGCGCAGCCTGGCTAGCGCGCTTGGTTCGGGACCAAGAGGTCGCGAGTTCGAATCTCGCCGCCCCGACGATTCTTACAACACTCGTTTTCCCCACCTTACCCTTTTCCGTTTCACGCACCCCCACATGTCTGTTGCCGTGTTCATTGAATCTCTGGCCAATTTTGGCTACCTTAGTTAATAACTGGGAATTATCTGCCATGTCTTCTGCCATTATCGCAATTGTGGGCCGTCCCAACGTGGGGAAGTCCACGTTGTTCAATCGAATCCTGGGTGCCAGAGAGGCGATAGTCCACGACATGCCGGGCGTAACCCGTGACCGCAAGTATGCCGAAGCTGAGTGGGCTGGGGTTCACTTCACAATCATTGACACAGGTGGATTTGTTCCAGAATCCGACGACGTCTTCGAACGGGCGATTCGGGAACAGGCACAAATCGCCATTGAGGAGGCGGATGTTGTGGTCTTTGTGGTTGACGCTGTCATTGGCGTCACTCCTCTCGACAAAGAAATAGCGAACATTCTGAGGAAATCACGGAAGCCCATCTGCCTCGCGGTAAACAAGATCGATTCCGCGAAACGAGAGAACGACGTGAACGAGTTCTTCTCGCTTGGCCTGGGAGAGCCGCTTTCCATTTCTGCCCTGGGCGGACGTCAGATAGGCGATTTCCTCGACGTTGTGACTTCAGCGTTCACACCCGAGGAGTCTGAGGAGGTTGACCAAACCAGGCTCCGCCTGGCTGTTTTGGGGAAGCCCAATGTCGGGAAGTCCTCCCTGGTCAATGCTCTTCTCGGGAAGACACGACAGGTTGTGACAGAGATTCCGGGAACCACAAGAGACCCCATCGATTCACTTCTGAAGCACGACGGGGAAGAGTTCATACTCATTGACACGGCAGGATTGAGGAAGAGGAAAAGGCTGATAGAGAGCGTTGAGTTTTACAGCGCCATGCGTACGCTTCGCAGCATCGAACGGTGCGACGTCGCGCTGATTCTGTTCGACGCCAAGCGCGGATTTGACGTGCAGGATCTTCACATTGTGGAGTCGGCCCTGGAGCGTCGCCGTCCGATTCTGATTGCCGTGAACAAGTGGGACCTTGTGGAAAAGGAAACAAATACGGCGAAAGGGTATGAGAGCTTCATCAAGGAAAAGCTCGGGCTCTATGACCACATCCCAGTCATGTTTGTTTCCGCTTTGACGAAGCAGCGAATCTACAAGCTCCTGGAAAAAGCAAAGTTCATTCGCGAGGAGAATTGCAAGCGCATCGACACAAGCACACTGAATGATGTTCTCCTGCCCGAGATCGAAAGAAATCCTCCTAAATCCTCCAGCCCGAAGGAAATCAAGATCAAGTACATCACGCAGATCAAAACCGAACCCCCAATGTTCGCGTTCTTCTGCAATGAGCCAACGCTGATCCAGGAATCGTACAAACGCTACCTGCTCAACAAGCTCAGAGAACATTTTGGTTTCGAAGGTGTCCCGATCACCCTGACATTCAAGAAAAAATAAACCGTTCTTTCGTGACACAAACAATGAAGAATCTGACCATCCTGCACCATCCGCTCGTTCAGCGCGACCTCACGCTTCTGAGAGACAAGCGAACTCCAAGCAATCAGTTTCGCTCGGTACTGCGTCGTGCATCCACGCTGATGGCAATCGAAGTAACCAGGGATCTTCCATTGAAGTCTGCCGTTGTGGAAACTCCCCTGGCAAAGACAACAGGCTATGTGCTCTCGCGCCCGGTAGTTCTCGTCCCGATTCTGCGGGCAGGATTGGGTCTCGTTGGCGGATTCGTGGAAGTTCTTCCGGATGCGCGGGTCGGGCATATTGGGCTCTATCGAGATGAACAGTCTCTGAAGCCTGTTGATTACTATTTCAAAGTTCCGAAGAATCTCAGGGAGGCCATGGTTTTTCTCTTGGATCCCATGCTTGCTACCGGGGGGAGCCTTGCGGCAGCCATCACCTACCTGAAGAAACGCGGCGCTAAGACGTTGGTCTGTGTGACCCTTGTCGCTGCGCCGGAGGGGGTCAGGCGTGTCCACAAAGAACACCCGGAGGTTCCAATCTTCACATGCTCGTTAGATAAGAGGTTGAACTCGAAGGGTTACATCCTGCCAGGCTTGGGCGACGCCGGGGATCGCATATTTGGAACAGAGTAAGAGGTAGGCGTGAGACAACTCGGCTTGTGCTGCCTGGCATGGTTTGGACTGATTGCGTCTGCCCCGGCGCAAACCGTTTTACCGGATGCCCGTTTGCACGCGCTCGTCCTGGAAGGAATTGATCTCGACTGGCAGGGAAAACATCGTCAGGCTGATTCGCTCTTTCAAGAAACAACCAGGGAATTTCCTGATCACCCCGCCGGTTATGTCTACAGAGCCGGAGTGATGCAGTCCAAGGCCATGGACCTGGAGTTGCACGTTGATGAAGCAAGATTTGATTCCTTGATAAGATTGGGGAAGGAGAAGGCAAAGGGGTTGATGGAAAGAGCTGGAGAGGCAAAGTGGGGGCACTTCTTTGTCGGAACGGCAGAGGGATACGATTCCTACGCCCACGTGTATCGCGGCGACTGGCTGAGTGGAACGTTGAAAGGCATCGCATCGGTGTCATCGTTCAAAGACGCAATCAGGCTGGACTCGTCGATGTTCGACGCGTATGGCGGCGTTGGAGCATTCGACTACTGGCGCAGTCGAAAAACTGAGTATTTCAATTGGATTCCGTTCATCGGAGATGCCAGGCCGGAAGCGTTTTCGTTTCTCAAGAAGACAATCGATCGGGGTCTCTACAATCGTTACACGGCTCTGAGCATGCTTGCGGCGATCTATACTGACGCAGGATTATATGACAAAGCCATTGAGTGTTCTCGCTCCGGGCTCGAGCGGTATCCTGCGAACCAGGTATTCTTGTGGGCTTTGGCGACTGCGTGGCATAAACTGGGGAATTCCCGGGAAGCTGCAGACGCCTACGAACGGTTGATCCGGGCTTTCGCAGATGAGAAGGAAAACAATCGTTACAACGAGATCGTCTGCAGGCTGAACCTTTCGAGATTCAAGTTGGAGCTCGGGGACACTCTTCAAGTCCGAGAGAATCTCGTTGCCATTCTGAAGTTCCATAAAGGCGATTTTCCAGTGGAGTTGCAGAGCCGCGCTCAGGATAAGCTCGAACAAGCGAAGGAACTCATGCGCAGAGTACTTGACCGGCACTCCTCCAA
>QYQB01000290.1 GCA_007280275.1 bacterium
AAACTCGCTTGGTGGCGCCACGGCGGTGGAGAAAGTGTCGTCGGTTCCAGCTGAATTCGCCCTTGAACAGAATTACCCCAACCCGTTCAATCCAAGCACAGCTATCAGCTATCAGCTGCCCGCCCTGAGCGGAGTCGAAGGGTCAGTTGTCAGCCATGTGACGCTGAAGGTATTTGATGCGCTCGGAAGAGAAGTGGCGACGCTGGTTGAAGCACAGCAATCTGCGGGACGGTACAGGGTAACCTTCGATGCAAGCAATCTGACAAGCGGCACGTACTTCTACAGACTGTCCGTCGTGCCATCGGCACGACGAGACCTCGTCCCGACCGAAGGTCGGAACGGGCAGGCTGTTAGCTCTGTCGATACAAAAAAAATGCTTCTTGTGAAATAAGGACATTTGGTCTTGCATTGTCCCACCGGACGGGCTGGAGGGTCTACCTTCGGCTCGCGGCGGGGCAAACAGAGGTGCGCGCCGTCGGATAGAATCCGACGTCTATAACGAAGAGCGAAACCCAACGGGTTTTGCAGGATTGATGTTGTGGTTCAGTTGAATCTAAGTAGAAATCGAGGGAAGAATCCGTTGTCACGTCGTATGCAAATAGTAGTGCTGAGTCAATTCGTGCTCTTCTTCGCGTTCGCGCAGAAGGCCCCGCTGGTGTTTCTCTCGAATCCGGCGGTGCTTGCCAGCGTGCGCACGGCGTGCCTCAATGACGCTCAAGAATTCCGGCTTCCGCTGAAGCAGCTCATCAAAGACGCCGAGAAGGTGCTGGTGATGGCACCTGTCAGCGTGATGGAGAAATCACAGTTACCACCGAGCGGAGACAAGCACGACTACATGAGCCTTGCCCGCTACTACTGGCCCGATCCGAAAAGGGCCGACGGATTGCCGTACATCAGCCGCGACGGCGAGGTGAATCCGGAAATCTACGAAATGAACGATTACCCGAACCAGGGCACAATGGTGAGTGCGGTATCGACGCTGGCGCTTGCGTACTACCTGACTGGCGGGGAGCGCTATGCAGAGCACGCGGTAAAACTCGTGCGGACATGGTTTATCGATACAGCAACCCACATGAATCCGAATTTCAACTTCGCCCAGGGAATCAAGGGTGCGAGTCCGGGACGCCCGTCGGGCTTCATCGAATCCCGCGGACTCACACAGGTGATCGATGCAATCGGTTTGCTGGGGAGCTACAAAGGCTGGACCGGCGAGGACCAAAAACATATGGTCAACTGGTTCGATCAATTCCTCACCTGGATGCAGACAAGCAAGCTCGGTCAGGCGGAAGCAAAATCGACAAACAATCACGGCGTGTGGTACGACGTGCAGGTTGCGTCCATGGCTCTCTTTGCCGGCAAGCGGGAGTTGGCCAGGAAAGTCCTTGAGCAGGCGAAGATGGAACGAATAGGGGAACAAATTGAGCCCGATGGAAGTCAGCCGCGTGAACTTGCGCGCACGACATCGAAGCACTACGTCGCATTTAATCTAGAAGCCTTCTTCGCTCTTGCTTCGATCGGATCTACTGTCGGCATCGATCTCTGGAATTTTCAATCGATTGACGGCCGAAGCATTCGCAAGGCGCTCGATTGGGTCATTCCCTACCTGCGCGATGAAAAGGAATGGACACACAAACAGATCAAGAGCTTCGATCCGGCACAGTACCATCCAATCCTGATCACGGCTTCGATTTTCTACAACGACAAGTCGTATGAAGAATTGGCATCAGCTTTGGCGGGCGCGAAGGGTCGTTCGCACAGAATTCATCTTCTCTTTGGGAAGTAAGCGACTGATTTGATTCGGAATGTTCCTCGGCTCACAGAAACTATAATGATGAAGAAGACACAATTCTTGTTCCTGCTCTTTCTTGTTGGCCTGCCAGCGTTCGCTCAGCTGTCAAAGAACTCCAGATGGACTGGCGGCCTCAAAGATCAGTACAACATCACTGAGAACGTCATCTACAGTGAAGTCGATACGGCAAGCAGCCGGCTTGATCTCTACGTCCCGAAGAATGCACTAAAACCCACTCCGGTTCTGGTCTGGATTCACGGAGGCGGGTGGAATCGGCTGAGCAAGGATTCGGTATCGGGTCAGATCATTCCGTATCTCGAATACGGTTGGATCGTCGTGAATGTTGATTACCGCCTGACTCCTGTAGCCCTGGCTCCTGCCGCTGTTCAGGATTGCCGCTGCGTTCTCCGATGGATTGGAATGAACGCGAAGCGCTTCAATGTCGATACCCGGCGCATCGTTCTCAGCGGAACGTCTGCCGGTGGGCATCTCGCGCTCATAACGGGAATGCTGCCAAGTGGTGTTGCCTACGACACGCTTTGCGCCACCGTTGAGACGCCTCGTGTCGCTGCCATTGTCAACCACTATGGAATCACAGACGTGAATGATCTGCTCGGTGGCGTCAACCGGAAGGGATATGCGGTATCGTGGATTGGCGTCCGACCGAATGGGGAAGAAATTGCCAGAGCAGTTTCACCATTGACGTATATTCGCAAAGGCCTGCCTCCCGTTTTCTCGGTGCAGGGCGATGCTGATCCGACGGTTCCCTGTACTCACGCTGTGCGTTTGCACGCAGCGTTAGATAGCCTCGGGGTTCCAAATGAATTCGTGACAATTCCCGGCGGCAAGCATGGCCGGTTCACGAAAGAAGAGAATGAGATGATCAAGGAGAGGATCGAGAAGTTTCTCAAGAAATACAGCATCCTCACGGCAAACTAAGAGCGGATGGCCAGTTAAATGGGTATGGTCAGACGAAAATTTCTGCAGTCGATGGGAGTCCTCGGGGTGCTCGACGCTCTTCCGGGGATACGCCGTGCTTCGGCTGCTGAAGTATCTGCTCCTACGGACGATGATCGCGGGCAGTGGGTTGCGATGCTTTCCAGAATCTCGGAGCCGTTGCTGACCGCGCTTGCAGACGATCGGTTGAGGGAAGAAATGCCCGTCGAAGCACGCGCTCCTCAGCACGTTGCTTCAAGAACGAAGTTCACGCATCTGGAGGGATTTGGTCGACTTGTTTCCGGCCTCGCTCCATGGCTGGAGCTGGCGGACGACAATTCTCAGGAAGGCCGTTTGCGCAGAGGCTATTTTGAACTTGTCCAGCGCTCTCTCTCAAATGCTGTCAATCCACGGGCGAAGGACTTCATGAACTTTAGTGAGGGATCACAGCCGCTGGTTGATGCGTCCTTCCTGGCGCTCGGATTGCTGCGTGGACCAAGAATCTGGAATCAGGCGGACGACGTGACAAAGAACAATGTCGTTGAAGCCTTGAAGCGCACACGAACAATAAAGCCGGGGTTCAACAATTGGTTGCTGTTCAGCGCGCTCATCGAAACGTTCTTTCTCCACATCGGCGAACAGTACGATACAATGCGCATCGACTATGCGCTCCGTCAGCACGATCAGTGGTACAAAGGTGATGGCGTCTTCGGGGACGGGCCGGAATTCCATTGGGACTACTATAACAGTTTTGTTATTCAACCATATATGCGTGTCATATTGCGCGTCGTCTCGAATGCGGACCCCGGCTACCGAGCGATGGGGGAGAAATTCGGCAAGATCGCAGCACGCTACGCGGCGATTCTTGAGCGCTTGATTGCTGAAGACGGCAGCTACCCTGCCATCGGCAGGTCGATTGCATACCGATGTGGGGCGTTTCATCATCTGGCTCAAGAAGCGCTGCTCAGGCAATTGCCGAAAGAAATCACTCCGTCACAAGTACGTTGCGCCCTGGGAGCTGTGGTACAGAAGACTCTTGGCCATCCGTCAAACTTTGACAGCAAGGGGTGGCTCAAACTCGGTCTCAGCGGGCATCAACCCAATCTGGCCGAGGACTACATTTCGACGGGAAGCCTTTATCTCTGTTCAGCAGCATTTCTTCCGTTGGGATTACCGCCGGATGACGAATTCTGGACATCCCCGCCGGTTCCGTGGACGGCAAAAAAGGTGTGGAATGGTCAGGATCTGACTGCTGACGCAGCCTTGAAATTCTGACGGGTGTTGGTTTTGCAGCAGAACAACGTGGAAGGTGATCTTTTCCAAATGATCCATGGAGTCGAACATCAGGCAGGTAAAGCTCGTGGAAACCATCTCCGTGTGTTGGCGATCATGGTAATCGTGGCAGCAGTTCTTCCGGGTTATCTCGGTGCAACGGATCATCGGGTGTCAACGCCCGCACAAATAGTAACTGCGATGGGTATTGCACGGCCCGGTGACACATTGACGATGACCAACGGAATCTGGTCGAATGCCTTGATCGAATTCAAAGGCATCGGTACCAGCACGGCGCCATACCTGTTGAGGGTCGAATCGTACGGGGGAGTGGTACTTTCGGGGTCGTCCTATCTGAGAATTTCAGGAAGGAACCTAATTGTCGACGGCCTCATGTTCAAGAACGGATCGAGCCCATCAGGAGATGTGATTGAATTCAGGGGCACGAGTGGTGAAAGCGATTCGTGCAGGTTGACGAACTGTGCGATCATCAACTACAGCCCCTCGGATTCAACGAAGGACAATAAGTGGGTCTCGATGTATGGAACCCGTAATCGTGTCGATCACTGCTACTTTGAGGGGAAAAAGAACTCCGGGACGACGTTGGTGGTCTGGCTTTCGGCTCGCCCGAACTACCATCAAATTGATCACAATCACTTCGCCTATCGTCCGGAACTGTACGGCTGGAATGGTGGAGAAACAATACGGGTGGGGACGAGTGACTGGTCGATGTACGATTCTTTCACGATCGTCGAATACAATCTCTTTGAAGAGTGCAATGGCGAGATCGAAACCATCTCCAACAAGTCATGCGGCAATATCTATCGATACAACACGTTTCTCAGTTGCCAGGGAACGCTCACGTTGCGTCACGGCAATCGTTGCACGGTAGAGGGGAATTTCTTCCTGGGAAACCATGCGCGGAATTCCGGCGGTATCCGCATCATCGGTGAAGATCACAGGGTTTTCAACAACTATGTTAGCGGAACGTCAGGGGACGAATTGTATTCTGCTCTGACGATCATGAATGGTGTACCAAACTCGCCCCTGAACCGGTACTTCCAGGTGAAACGCGCAGTCGTGGCGTTCAACACGTTTGTGGACAATGTTCATACAATGAACCTGGGAGGAGGCAAGAGTGCAGAAGTCAGTTTGCCGCCGCTTGATTGCCTGGTTGCCAACAATGTTGTTCAGGCATCGAGCTCGCCGCTGATCACGCTGACGGATACGCCGATCAACTTGACGTGGCAGGGAAATGTCTTTTTTGGAGCGACACTCGGCTTGTCTCAAACCCAGGGGATCGCGACGATCAGTCCGCAGTTGACTCTGTCGGCGGATGGATTATGGCGGCCCGCAGTGTCGAGTCCCGTTGTGAACGGAGCTGTGGGATCATTTGCGTATATCACGCTTGATATGGATGGACAACCACGAGATGCCCAATTCGACGTCGGCGCCGACGAAATTTCGGCGACGCAAAAAGTCCGGAGGCCATTAACACACTCAGATGTTGGGCCACCACAAGGGCTCATGACGGGCGTCGAGGAAAAGAGTGTCGGATCGTCCGGGTCTGCTGCAGATTTCTGGCTCCGTTCCAACTACCCAAATCCATTCAATCCACGCACCAATATTGATTTCATGATTCCCCGGACCGGAAGAGCGGCCATGAGAGTCTTGAACATGCTCGGTCAGGAAGTGGGAGTCCTTCTCGACGGTGTCGTTGAAGGGCAACGGCGGCGTATGACGACTTTTGACGCGTCGCACCTGAGTTCGGGAGTATATTTCCTGCAGCTCCAGTTTGAAGGAAAGCACCTGGTCCAAAAAATGGTGTATGCCAAATAACGTTCAGCTCAAAACAGAGTGATACCATGAGACATGTTCTTCTTGCGTTCCTGATTACGTTGTTCATGCTCGCGTCGGCGAGTGCACAGACTCAAGGCCTCGATGCGCTGGTCTCTCATGCACTGAAGTTTGCTCAGCAGCAGGCAAGACAGACAGTGTCAGAGATCAATGACAGCACGAAGTTTGCCCGAAGCACGACACCCGAGGGGAAGTGGAGCACATCGGCCTCGCGCGATTGGATAAGCGGTTTCTTCCCGGGGGTACTTTGGTACATGTATGAGTACACCAAAGACCCATTCTTCAGACAATCCGCTGAGCGCTGGACTGCCGGGATGGCCAATGAACAATTCGATAGAGGGACACATGACCTCGGCTTCAAGATCTTCTGCAGTTATGGCACGGGCTACCGGCTGGCACCCTCGGATGACTATATGAAGGTGATTCAGCAGACCGCGCAGACTCTGATATTGCGATTCAACCCGACAGTAGGCTGCATCAAGTCGTGGGATAACCGCAAATGGGCCTATCCTGTCATCGTGGATAACATGATGAATCTCGAGCTTCTATTCTGGGCGGCCGAGCACGGGGGATCACCGAAGTTACGCGAGATTGCCATCAAGCACGCCGAGACAACAATGAAGAACCACTTCAGATCGGATGGCGGATCGTATCATGTTCTTAGCTATGACACGACAAACGGATCCGTACTTGTGAGGAATACCCATCAAGGCTATGCGGACGAATCCGTCTGGGCCCGCGGTCAGGCATGGGCGATCTATGGGTTCACCATGACGTATCGCTTCACAAAGGATCCTCGTTTTCTGGAAACAGCAAGGCGGGCGGCTGACTATTTCATCGAGCGTCTTCCTTCGGACAATATTCCGTACTGGGATTTCCAGGCTCCCGAGATCCCAAACGAGCCGCGTGACGTCTCTGCCGCGGCAATCTGTGCGTCCGCGCTGTTTGAGCTCTCTTCCTACGTAAAAGAACCGGAAAAAAAGGCTGCATATCTGGATCGGGCAAAGAACATCCTTCGTTCGCTCTGCACCGCTCCCTATCTCGCGGAAGGAACAAATTCCCATGCGGTGTTGAACCACGCCGTGGGCAGCAAGCCGGCAAAGTCGCAAGTCGATGTCTCCATAATCTATGCAGACTACTATTTCATCGAAGCGATGCTGCGATATGTTCAATTGAAGAAATAGACCTATGACCAAGCGAACGCACGACGTGCAGATTGCCCCGGGAGCAATTCTCTTGCTCTGTGTTGGGATATTGTTATTCGGACCCACATCGCTACAGAGCCAGGCGAGTGTGAAGGTCGACGTTGCAGCCATTGACCGTGCCCGTGTCTTGAGTGGCGCCGAACGGTACTTGCAGGAGCCTCCTTTGACAGTTGCCGCCTTCTCATCCCCTCGAAGCGCAGGGGGGGTACATGAGTATTTTTCGGAGGGGGACTACTGGTGGCCCGATCCGAAGAACCCCGAGGGACCGTACGTCCAGCGCGACGGCATGTCGAACCCGGACAATTTCAACAAGCACCGGGAAATGATGCAGCGTTTCTGCAAGGCGGTTTCAACGCTGGCAGCAGCCTACAAAATCACGCACGACGAGAAGTTTGCTGCTCAGGCTGTCAGACATCTCAAGGCATGGCTCGTCGCTGATTCGACGAAAATGTTCCCTCATCTGAAGTACGCGCAGGCAATCAAAGGAAAGTTCACTGGACGAGGGACCGGCATCATCGATACCATCCACCTCATAGAAATTGCCCGCTCAGTGGAAATTCTTTCGGGGTCTCCCTCAATGAGCGCTGCCGAGGAATCGGCCATCAAGAAGTGGTTCGCGGAGTACCTCGCATGGATGATGACGCATCAGTACGGCATCGACGAGCGGGATGCAAAGAACAATCATGGCACCTGGTGGATCTCACAGGCGGCGGCGTTCGCTCATCTTGTCGGCGACACAGCATCACTTTCGTTTTGCCGGACGAGATTCAAGACTGTGCTCCTTCCAAAACAAATGGCGGCAAACGGGAGCTTTCCGGAAGAATTGAGACGGACAAAACCGTATAACTACTCTCTGTTCAACCTGGAGGGCTTGGCACTTATATGCCAGGTCCTTTCGGTCCCCGGCGACAATTTGTGGGAATTCACGCTTTCCGATGGTCGGAATATGCGGAAGGGAATTGAGTTTTTGTATCCTTACATTGTCGATAAGTCGAAATGGCCCTATCCCAAGGATGTGATGTACTTCGAGTACTTCCCGGTGCGCCAACCGAGCCTCCTGTTTGCAGGCATCGCACTGAACGAACAGAGGTATATCGAGGCGTGGAAGAAACTCGATCCTGATCCAACAAACGCTGAAGTACAACGAAATGTGCCCATCCGACAGCCGGTGCTCTGGGTGGAGTGAAATTTGATGCTGTTGCAGACTCTTGGCCCGCCATCCGATAAACCCCGTTCACGGGGTAAATCGGACGGCTCAATAACTCACAAAACCCGAAGGGTTTCGCGTTTTCAAAGACGTCCCCGCCAGCCTTATGGAGCATCGAGGCGGGCTGGGACTTTAGTCGATGTTGCCGTTTGAGACTCTTGTTGACCGGTTTTACAGAGAAAGGGGATCGTCACAGAGAAAACAATCTGTAAGAACCAGTAACGTCTGTGTGATCAGAGTTCAAAAAAACCGCAAAGGAACAGCATGACAAACAATCTCAAGGTCTTGATTACTCTCTTTCTTCTGGCCGCTTCACTGACGGCTGGAGAGAAACAACTTGTCGTGCGGGTGTCGAATCCCCTGAACATTGAGCGCCCCGGCGAAATTGTCGTGGTGCGATGGTCATCACTGCAAGGAACGCCCGCCCCGCTCGATCCGGCAACCGTGGCAGTTTATGAGAAGAACAATGAGACGCCGCTCCTGTCGCAGGTTGTCGACTACGATCAGGACGGCAAGCCGGAGGAGCTTGTGTTTCAATCCAGCTTCAAGCCAAAGGAAGCCAAAGAGTTCGTTGTGAAGCAGGGCGCCGGTGAAAAGCAACTTGTCATTTCGTTGACGGATGCCCGCTTTATGGTCCCCCGCGAAGATCTGGCGTGGGAAAACGACCGGATCGCGTTCCGGATGTACGGTCCGGCGATGGCAAAGGATGTCAACAACGGTATCGATGTCTGGACGAAACGTGTCCGTCACCTGATTGTGAAGAAGTGGTATGAAGGGGAAGAGAAGGAGCCGAAGATCTCCTACCACGAAGACCATGGCGAGGGTGCAGATTATTTCAGCGTCGGACGGACCCTTGGTGTGGGAGCGTGCGCTTTGATCAAAGGGGACTCGCTGTATCAACCCGGAGTTTTTCAGAAGTACAGAATCATTGCTGCTGGTCCGCTGATGGCGATCTTTGAGCTTACGTACAATCCGTTTGAATATGAAGGAAAGAAAATCACCCAGGTTGTGAGAATCACGCTCAGCGGCGGCGTGAACCTCAACAAGGTCGATGTGACGTTTTCGGCCGGGAGCGCAAAAGCAAAAGTTTCATTCGCGGCGGGAGTCGTGAAGCGAAAAGGAACTCAAACCTACAGTGACAAGAACGCCGGATGGGTCGGTCTCTGGGGACTGACGACGGACAAAGAGGAAGTCGGCTACCTCGGAACCGGCGTTTTCATGCCGAAGGCGAACATTGCCAAGATCAAAGAGGATACCATTCACGCCTTGATTCTTGGAAGCGTTCAATTGGGCAAGCCGGTCACATACTACACCGGAGCAGGATGGACGCTCAGCGGCGATTTTTCCACGGCTGATTCGTGGACAGAGTACCTGGCAACATTTTCAAAAAGAATATCATCACCAATTGTGGTGAGTATCATAACGAAATGACAAACGCAATGAGACAGAGACGGATCACCCTCCTGCTTCTGCTGCCATTCTTCCTGGCATCAGCACAAGTTGTTCGCGACGTGAAACCCCGGCAGGTCATGAACATCAATCGCGGGTGGGAGTATCTGGAGGACGATGGCAAAGAGCCCGTCGCAACAGAGCGTTCAGCGAAACAGTGGCAACACATCGATGTACCTCATACGTGGAATAGGACAGATGCGGTCGATATGATTCCAGGGTACCGCCGCTCGGCAGGTTGGTACCGGAAGAACCTTGTGATCCCTCTGGCAACGAACGACGCCCGGTATCTCCTGGAATTCGAGGGGGCCAACATCACGAGCGACGTCTATGTCAATGGCGTTCGCGCCGGCGGACACGTCGGGGGATATCTCGATTTCTCTGTCGATATCACTCCCTTCGTGAAGCAGGGGGAAAACACCATCCTTGTTCGGGTTGACAATTCCTATGACCCGAACATCATTCCATCGCAAAAATCCGATTTCTTCATCTATGGCGGCATTACGCGCGATGTCTGGCTCAAGATTGTCCCGTCGACCCGCATCGGCCGGCTCTTCGTCAAGACGCCATCGGTCACGAAGAAGAGTGCGGAGACGGTTGTCGACGTGTCGTTTGTAAACGAGAACAGCGCGGTTGAAGCGGGAGAAATCGAAGTTGTGTTGAAGGACCGGGCCGGAAAGGAAGTCGTTCGCCGGAAAAGCCCGGTCACGTTGCCGAAAGGAATATCGAGGAGTTCTGTCACGCTGCCGGTCGTCAAAAACCCGGCTCTCTGGTCACCAGCCGATCCGGCGTTGTATGAAATGACGGTCACCTTGAAACGAGGAAATGAGACCATCGACCTGGTCTCCGATCGTCTCGGCTATCGCTGGTTTGAGTTCAAAGAGCACGGCCCATTCATGCTGAACGGGGAACGGCTCCTGCTGCGCGGAACGCACCGGCATGAAGATTTTGCGGGATACGCCAACGCGATGCCTGACTCTCTGCACCGGAACGACATTCGCATGATCAAGGAAATGGGTGCAAACTTCGTTCGGCTGGCGCATTATCCGCAGGACCCGGAAGTCTACCGGGCGTGCGATGAACTTGGTATTCTTGTTTGGGATGAACTCCCGTGGTGCCGCGGCGGTATGGGGGGCGAAGAATGGAAAGCAAACACCACAAGGCTCCTGGAGGAGCAGATTCTCCAGAATTTCAACCATCCTTCCATTATCATCTGGTCACTCGCCAATGAGATGTACTGGCTTCCGGACGTGCCCCGAGGCGACAATCTCGATTCGCTCCGGTCGATGGTCAAAGAGCTGAACGCGATCGCGCACCGGCTCGATCCGCATCGTCTCACTGCGACACGAAAGTTCACCGAAGGTGCCGACCTGGTAGACCTCGTCTCTCCTTCCATGTGGCCGGGGTGGTACAGCGGGATGTACAAGACGTTTGAAAAAGCGATCGCAGATGCACGAAAGAATTACAAACGGTTTTTCCACGCGGAATATGGCGGCGACAGCCACGTCGGGCGTCATACGGAAAACCCGATCGATGGCGACGGGATGGCGATCAGCGAAGGGTGGGAGGAAAACATCAAACCTCAGAAGGTGAAAAACATCTCGCAAATGGGAGATTGGAGCGAGAGTTATATCGTCAACCTGTTCGACTGGTATCTGCATGTCTCTGAGCGAACAGATTGGTTCACGGGGAATGCACAATGGGCGTTCAAGGATTTCCCGACGCCGCTCCGGCCTGAAAATCCGATTCCATATATCAACCAAAAGGGATTGGTCGATCGGGCGGGCAAACCGAAAGATGCTTACTATGTTTTCAAAAGCTACTGGACGACCTCTCCGCAGTTCGTGTATATCGAATCACACACGTGGACGGAGCGCAGCGGCCCCGCGGAATTGTCACGCGAAGTAAAAGTATTCAGCAATTGCAGCGAGGTCGAGCTCTTTCTGAACGGCACGACGCAGGGAAAGCGAACGCGGGACATCAACGTGTTCCCTGCGTGTGGGTTGAACTGGAAAGTGAAGTTTGCTGCAGGTCCGAACGCGCTTCGGGCTGTAGGATACAATGGCGGAAAAACTGTAAGCGTCGATTCAATGGTCCTTCACTACACGACCCGGAAAAACACGCAGGCGGATCACATCGAGCTAACGTCACAACAAATGCCCGGTGGCCTGATCCTCGTGACAGCAACCGCGGTGGATGAATCGGGGCAGCGATGTCTTGACTATAACAAGAGAGTCTATTTCACGAGCGATGGCGGCGGTTCGCTGCTGATCGACGAGGGAACACCAACACGGAGTTCTGTCATAGAAATGGCGAACGGCCGGGCGCAAATCGAGTTCAGGCCCATGAAGGGCTCGCGCACGGTGATCGAAGCGAGGAATCAGGACTTCAAAGGCGCGTACCTGATTGTCAATGAGTGACGGCTTGTATTCCCGATGAACTGTCAATCTTTTCCCGCAAGCCTCGTCTCGGCCCTGAGCTGCCGAAATCATTGGCAGGCGGGAGGGGCGGATCGAACCGTGGGTTGAATTTCGGTGCACACGCACCACGCCATAGAGACATTAAAAAACCTCTACGCACCGAAATTTTGGCCAGTGGGTTGATGGCTTCCACACGTGCGTTATGATTTCGGAAAGATTTCTTTGGTTACTTTCTTTCTCGGAAAGAAAGTAACCGACGCTCCGGTTCATCAATTGGCGGCGTCACGATTTCAACGGTGGTCCGACTCATTGTTCGAATGGCAGGAAAAATCCTGTGACACCTTTCACAAAGGTTCTTTCAGTAAGGAGATAACACATGCAAGTCCGGTTCTCTACAGACCCCCGAGGTTTTCAATCAATGTCCACGGCAGATCTTCGGAAGTCGTTTCTGATCGAAGATCTCTTCACCCCCGGCGAAATCCCGATGGTGTATTCCGATATCGACCGGTCGATCACCGGTTCGGCTGTCCCAGCGAATGCGCCGCTGAAACTCCTGGGCACCAAGAAGGAGATGGCGGCAGAGTTTTTTGCGGAGCGGCGTGAGATCGGCGTCATCAACATCGGCGCTGAAGGGACGGTGAAGGTGGATGGGCAGACGTTTGCCATGGAATACAAGGACGCTCTCTATATCGGTCGGGGTGTGAAAGAGATCGAATTTGCGAGCAGTCACAGTGACAAGCCGGCGATGTTCTATTTCGTAAGCTATCCGGCTCACAAAGAGTTTCCCACGACGCATGCAAAGTTCGCGGACGCAGAACCCGTGCGGTTAGGGAGTCAGAAAGATGCCAACAAACGGACGATCTACAAATACATTCATCCGAACGGCATCAAGAGTTGCCAGCTGGTCATGGGCCTGACGGAACTCGAAGAGGGATGTGTCTGGAATACCATGCCGCCGCACACGCATCAGCGGCGGTCGGAAGTCTATATGTACTTCAATCTCGATCCTAGCGCGATGGTCATCCATCTGATGGGGCAGCCCGATGACACCCGCCACATGATTATGCGGAACCGTCAGGCCGTTCTCAATCCCAGCTGGTCGATCCATGCAGGCGTTGGTACGCAGAACTACACGTTCATCTGGGCGATGGGAGGGGAGAATCAGGTGTTCGATGACATGGACGGTGTAAAGGTAAACGAACTGGGGTAAGGCCCATGAACGCCACGACATAGACAACATCCAAGCAAGGGAAATCATGAAATCCATTTCTCGTCTCGTACTCAATGAAGACCGCTTCTTCGATCCTACTCCGGCGGTCAAAACTATCGCGCGGAAGCTCTATCAATCCGTCAAGAATCTGCCAATCATCAGTCCGCATGGGCATGTCGATCCAACCATCTTCGTGGAGAACAAACCGTTCACGAACCCGACGGAACTGATTATCATCCCAGACCACTATATTTTCCGAATGCTCTACTCCCAGGGAATATCGCTGGAATCCCTTGGGATCCGGCCCCTCGATGGATCTTCAGCTGAAGCCAACGCGAGGAAAATCTGGAAACTGTTTGGTCAGAACTATTATCTCTTCCGTGGAACACCGACAGGCGTCTGGTTAGACTACGAGTTTTCGGTTGTTTTCGGCATCAAGAAACGGTTCACAGGGGAAACAGCTCTCGAGATCTATGACGAGATTAGTGAGAAGCTCCAAACTCCAAAGTTCCGGCCTCGCTCACTGTTTGATCGATTCAAAATTGCGGTGCTGTCCACGACAGATGCAGCGACAGACGCGCTCGAGGCGCATAAGAAAATCCGGGGATCTGAGTGGAAAGGGAATATCATTCCGTGCTTCCGGCCCGATGGAGTCACGGATCTGAAGGCCAAGAGTTGGCGAGCAAATATCGACTTGCTCAGTGAGCGAACGGGGATTGAGGTTACGTCGTACAGCCGCTTCATCCAGGCGCTGGAGAACCGCCGTTCGTTTTTCAAGTCGATGGGCGCCGTGTCAACCGACCACGGTGTTTCTTCCCCGTACACGCACGAGTTCACGCAAGGGGAAGCAGAGAGGATATTCCAGAAAGCCCTGAAGAGCCCGGCGACGAGCGAAGATGCAGCAATGTTTACAGGACACATGCTGATGGAAATGGCACGCATGAGTATCGACGATGGGCTCGTGATGCAGATCCATCCCGGCTCCGATCGCAATCACAACCGGGTGATCTTTGAGAGATTTGGCTCAGACAAAGGGTCTGATATTCCCATGCAGACCGAATACACGCGTAATCTGAAGGCGCTCTTGAACAAGTACGGGAATGACCCCCGACTTACCCTCATCGTCTTTACGCTGGATGAGGCCACGTACTCGCGTGAGCTTGCGCCTCTTGCCGGTCACTACCCGGCTATGAAGCTTGGTCCATCCTGGTGGTTTCATGACAGCATCGAAGGCATGATGCGCTTTCGTTCGATGGTCACCGAAACTGCGGGCATCTACAATACAGCCGGCTTCAACGACGACACGCGAGCGTTCGTTTCGATTCCAGCCAGACATGATTTGTCCCGGCGCGTCGACGCAAATTTCCTCGCCACCCTTGTGGCGAAACACATTGTGCACATGGACGAAGCAGAGGAGATGATCTACGACATGGCAAATGGGCTCGTGAAGAAGGCCTACAAGCTCTAGGCACAACGTGTCAGACAACAGAACACCGGAAACCAACTAAAGGGAATAATGCAGATGACTGGTTCAATTAACAGCCCCGAAGCGCACAGCCGTTACCGCTGGACAATTTGCGCGTTGTTGTTTTTTGCCACAACAATTAACTATATCGATCGCCAGATTCTTTCGTTGCTCAAGCCGATTCTGGACGAACAGTTAAAATGGACAAATGAAGAATTCGGTTTGGTTAACTCGGCCTTCCAGGGTGCATACGCCATCGCGCTTCTTTTCTTCGGTTGGTTCATCGATAAGTACGGAACAAAGGTCGGTTATGCCGTTTCGATCGCAGTATGGAGCGTTGCGGCACTTGGTCACGCTCTGGTAGCGAGCGTGGGAGGCTTTTTCGTTGCCCGTATCGCCCTTGGTCTCGGTGAAGGGGGAAACTTTCCGTCCGCAATCAAAGCTGTGGCTCTCTGGTTTCCGAAGAAGGAACGTGCCCTCGCGACGAGCATTTTCAACTCCGGCACCAATGTCGGTGCGATCATCGCTCCCGCGGTTGTTCCCTGGATAGCTTTCACATGGGGATGGCAGGCGGCATTCATAGCCGCAGGTCTTGCAGGATTCGTCTGGCTGCTCTTCTGGTTCCCGCTGTATGACGTTCCGGAAAAGATCAAAAAGCTCTCTGCAAGCGAACTGACACACATTCGCAGCGACCTTGAAGAGGATAAGACCACGAAGATTCCATGGCTTCAATTGCTTGGCTACCGGCAAACGTGGTCCTTTATTGTTGCGAAATTTCTCACAGATCCTGTATGGTGGTTCTTCCTCATCTGGCTGCCGGACTATTTCAAGCAAACACGCCACCTGGATATCAAGACCAGCTGGGTACACCTCGTCACGATCTATTCGATCGTCACGGTTCTCAGTATCATTGGCGGCTGGGTGACGGGGTACCTGACAAAAACGGGCTGGACGGTGACACGTGCCCGGAAAACCGGCATGTTCGTTTTTGCCGTTCTGGTTCTTCCGATCCTGGTAGTTACGGAGGTCGGCGACTGGACCGCGGTCATGCTGATTGGTCTTGCGGGTGCTGCACACCAGGCATGGTCCGCAAACCTATTCACAACGGTGTCGGACATGTTTCCGAAGCGCGCAGTAGCATCCATAATCGGTATTGGTGGTATGGCTGGTGCTATTGGCGGAATGCTGTTCCCGTTCATTACCGGAAGATTGCTGGATGCGTTCAAAGCTTCGGGGAACGTGACAGCCGGCTATGCCGTGCTCTTCTCGATCTGTGGCTTTGCATATCTGGTCTCGTTTGCGCTGCACCACCTTCTGGCTCCAAAGTTTGAACAATTTGAAATGAAGGAAATTGCGTAGACAGATTGCAGTGTGCCGTGAAGAACTCCAAGGCACGCAACGTGAATTCAATCATAAAGGACATTCGCATGAATCTAGCAGAACTCGCAAAACAATATGATTTCACAGATCGCACCGTGGTGATCACGGGAGGAGGAGGAGTCTTATGTGGAGAAATGGCGTGCGCTCTTGTCGGCTGTAATGCCAACGTTGCAATAGTGGATCGTGATCCGGCCATGGCCGATCTGGTCGTCAAACGGTTTGAGGGAATCAAGGGAAAGTACCTTGTGGCGAAAGGGGATGTCTTAGACAGGGGCAATATGGAAGATATTGCTGCCGAAGTAGTGAAGAAATTCGGTCGCATCGACTGTCTTATCAATGGAGCAGGAGGCAACAACCCGAAAGCTACAACGAATCCGGAACAATCATTCTTTGACCTGCCTGCCGACTCGGTCAAGTTTGTGTCCGATCTCAACCTCCTGGGCACAATTATCCCGAGTCAAATCTTCGGCCGGTACATGGCGGAACAGAAAGAAGGCATCATCCTGAATGTCTCATCAATGAATGCTCTTCGTCCGCTGACCCGTATTCCCGCCTACTCTGCAGCGAAAGCTGCGGTGAGCAATTTCACGCTATGGCTTGCAGTACACATGGCTCAGGAATACTCGCCGAAGATTCGGGTCAACGCCATTGCGCCCGGCTTCTTCCTCACAAACCAGAACAGATTCCTCCTGACGGACAAGGAAACGGGAGGGCTCACGGCCCGAGGCAAAAAGATTATCGACCACACACCGATGGGGCGTTTCGGAAAGCCGGAAGAGCTGCTGGGTGCGACGCTGTGGCTGCTGTCGCCTGCATCTGAGTTCGTGACCGGCGTCGTCTTGCCGATCGATGGTGGATTCTCGGCATACTCTGGGGTCTGAGAAAACACTGGACAGGAATGCGAAAGACTCAACAAGGATAAGGAGCAAGAGATGAGCAATGAATTGAATGTCCGTCCGACGGGCGCGCTTGATCTGGTTTCGCTGGGAGCATTGGTGCACAGATTGGATCCGGGGATCATCCCATTCCGGAAAGCGATGCAATGCCAGATTCATGTGAGCGGCGGCGAGTTCAACGTGGCAGCGAACCTTGCCGATTGTTTCCGCATGAACACAGCGATCGCAACGGCGATGGCAGACTACCCGATCGGTGAGCTGATTGCGGAGCGGGTCAAAGCAATGGGTGTGAAACCATTCTACAAGCATTTCAAGCACAACGGTGTGAATGGCCCCAACATGGCCACCGTCTATAGCGATCAGGGGCATGGCGTTCGTCCTCCGGTTGTCTTCTACAATCGCTCGAACGAGGCCGCGGCGCAGCTGAAGCCTGGTGATTTTGACTGGGATGCGATCTTTGCCGGCGGTGTCCGCTGGTTCCATAGCGGTGGCATCTTTGCATCATTGTCGGCGACAACTGGCGAACTGATCATTGAAGGGATGAAGGCAGCCAAGAAGGCGGGGGCCATCGTGAGCTTTGATCTGAATTTCCGTGAGAAGTTGTGGAACATCTGGGGCGGGTCTCAGAAAGCTGCAGAGGTCGTTGGTCGCATTGTTGATAACGTTGATGTTCTGGTCGGAAATGAAGAGGACCTGCAAAAAGGCCTGGGGATTCCCGGTCCGGAAGTAGCGGCAACATCGGCCCTCGATCCACACACATTCTTCGGGATGATCGACAAGGTTGTCGCAAAGCACCCTCAGGTTAAGGCTGTCGCTACGACGCTGCGGGAAGTGCATTCAACAAATCGCCATAGCTGGTGCGCCGTGGCATGGATCAGTGGAAAGACGTACATTGCACCGACATGCGAGCTGGATGTAATCGATCGTGTGGGAGGCGGTGATGGATTCGCCAGCGGCTTCATCTACGGCCTGCTGGCGGGCGAAACGCCCGGGGAAGCCGTCAAGCTGGGTTGGGCACACGGTGCCCTTCTGACCACGACACCCGGCGATACAACCATGGTATCTGTCGAGCAGGTACGGTCGTTCGCGAAGGGCGGCTCAGCACGCATCCAGCGCTAATTCATCCGAATGACTTGCGTCCTGCAGTGCCTGAAGACGTTCCACTTGACAAGAACTTGAACTTATCATAGTGATGATCAACCAAGCAATGCGGAGGAAACACAATGGCTGAACACGACAAACATTTGTACATGATCGTTTTCCCCATTAATGCGCTTGTGGCTTCACAACTGAACCCGCAGGAATTTGCCGAGCACTATACAATTGGCAGTGCAAAGCACTATAAGGGGAAGGTCGTTTTCGCGGAGATCAAGAGTAGTTTCCGGGATCCTTACTTCGACATCGATCACTATCTCTCTCAGACAGTCCCGCACCCGGATGGGCGCCCGAAGAAAACGAAGTTCATCTCGTCGTACGCCGTGCTGGAGCATGTTGAACTGAAAGCACTCAGGAATCTCTACCTGGTCACGGCAAACGGCAAGGCGCTGGAACTTGTCTCCAAGCCGTACGATGCGGTGAACGAACCCGGATTGGTGCGTATTTATCAGGAGATGACTCCGCTCTCCAATCTCGTTGCCTCGACGCTCGACCAGCGTTCCTTCGGGAAGTATATCACAACTGAAACGAAGTCAAAAGGCGCTCCCAAGATCTGCTTCACGCAATATGACTTCAACGTTGCCGAATTCCTCGAGAAGAACAAAAACCGGGAGATCATGTACTCTCCGATTCCGGAAACCAACCCATCGCGCATTTATGATTTTCTCCTGGAGTTAAAAGCGGCGCCATCCAAAAAGACAAAGACCATAAGTCTCAGCACGACGTTCGTTGAAGCATCATATGCTTTGGTCAAACACGGATTCTGGTTCGCGGCACCAGGCGAGTTGCTCTTCTATCCGATGCCGTCGCACGACGATTTGGAGAACAAGTACTACGAGTGGTGGAGATTCGTTCGGTAAGCGCGGAGGGGAATGTACTTGTTCGGTACCACGGGCAAAGCTTTGTTATCCCTAATTACCGTTCACAAAGCCGTACGACCTGCAAGGTCGGTTAGTTCCGGAGGTAGCAATGAAAATACACTTATACATGCTCTGTTATCGTTTTGAAGCCCTGGTGGCCTCACATCTCGAACCGGAGGCTTTTGGCCGCTATATGGCGATTGGCACACAAAAGAACGCACGCGGGAATGTGCTGTTCTTTGAGATCGATCCTTCCTTGAAGAGTGACTATTTCAAAACGAAGGATCTCGAACATCGCTGTACACCACACCTGGATGGCGGTCCGAAGCGCAGCAAGTACATCTCGGTCTACAGAGTCCTCGAGCATCTTGACCTTTCCGTGTTCGGGAAACTTCACCTCTGCACGGCAGATGGGCGTGTGCTGTCGCTCGATCCTTCGCCGTACGATGCAAAAGGGGAGAAACCCGGCTCGAATCTCTATGAAGAGCTCTGTCCGGTGTACCCGCTCGTTGTATCTGCTCTTCCACCTTCAGGTTTTCTGAAATTCCTGACCGATCCGAAGAATCCCATCCATGTCCCGCGCCTGTTCTTTGTCGATATGCTCCTTGACCGGGACGAAAATGGAATGCTTGCGGGATATCTTCCCTATCCGGACCCCCTTCATCTTATCGACTGCGTCAACGATCTCGAAAAGGGGGGCGACAAGAAAACCAAGACGGTTTCACGCGCACCCCGTCACCATGCATTTTTCAGAACGATCCGCCGCGGCTTCTTCCTGGGCGATCAGACCGGAATGAAGTTTTACGAATTCCCCGATCGCCGCGTGCTGGAAGTTGAATATGCAAAATGGTGGAGATCGGCTTCGGAGAGTCTTATTTCATGACCACGATTCCGGGAAAAGATCCTGCATTGATCGTCGCACCAACCCAAGACGAAAGAGAACCATCGTGCTTGTTTCGGCTCAAACCGTGGCGAGACATGATTCAACGACGTCCGGGCATAACCGTTATTACCGACATACACAAGCAGTCTAACTAGAAATGGTCCCGACAATGAAATCGATAAGAAAATACTTCAAGTCGGAGCTCGTCCGGCGTATATATCTGTTGTTCATGATGGTCCTCTTTGCGGTTGTGTATATCTGGCAGATAGGGTATAGTCAGGACACCACGCACGTTGCATCGGCCGTCACCGGGTCGGAGCACTTCCAGCCGTTTGCCGTCTTCAGCGATCCGAAGTATACACCGATGGAAATCATCAGCCTGCTGTCGGTCCTGGGGATTGCCATTGTTGGCCTTCTCTATGCGCTTCTTCTTGCGCGGCAGGTGTACAAGGCGGATGCTGGCACTGACAAAATGAAAGAAATCGCGGCAGCAATCCGCGAAGGGGCGAACGCCTATCTCGGTGCACAGTTCCGGCGTATTGGGCCGCTCATTGTCATTATCTCCGTTCTGATGTTCGTCACCTATACCGGATCTGTGGATGCATTCAAATGGGGACGCGCATTTGCATTCCTGGTGGGTGCGTTGTTCAGCTGGACCGTTGGATTCGTCGGTATGCGATTGGCTACGACAGGAAATCTCCGTGTTGCAGCCGCCGCGATGCACGGCTACGGGAAGGCGATGCAGCTCGGCTACCGTACGGGGACGGTGACGGGAATGCTCACAGACGGTTTGGGGTTGCTGGGCGGCACGATCATCTTTCTCATCTTTGGTGAGAAGGCCTACGAGGCCCTGCTCGGATTTGGATTTGGAGGCACGCTGCTCGCACTCTTCATGCGCGTAGGCGGCGGCATCTACACAAAGGCAGCTGACGTCGGAGCAGACCTTGTTGGAAAGATCGAGAAGGATCTTCCGGAAGACGATCCTCGCAATGCCGCAACGATCGCCGACAATGTCGGAGACAACGTTGGAGATTGCGCCGGTATGGCAGCGGACATTTTCGAAAGCTACGAAGTGACTATCGTCGCTGCGATGATTCTCGGTATGGCGAGCTTCGGACATAAGGGAGTCATCTTCCCGCTGCTTGTCCGAGGTATCGGTGTCCTCGGATCGATCATCAGTACCTACACGGTCAGAGCCGGTGAGCATGATTCCTCCGATAAAGCGCTCAAGAGTGTCCATCGGGGCTTCTGGATCGGGTCAGTCATCAGCGTCGTAGGGTTCTTTGTACTTGGATACTACTACCTCCATTTTGACGCCGCCTACCTTCTTGTAAATCCCATGGCAGCGGCTGGATTTCCGAATGGCGATCCGGGTGCTCTCTCGACCTTGGCAACGTGGGGTATTCCGGGGCTTGATCTTCGGCCGGCTCTCACGTGCCTCATTGGCGTATTCCTGGCAGTCGCGCTGAATAAGGTCACAAGCTACTACACACATACAGGTCATGCCCCGGTCAAGAGCCTGGCGAAGGCGTGCACGACCGGTCATGCAACAAACATCATTCAGGGATTTGCCGTCGGGTACGAAAGCACCGTCGCCGCCATTATAGTCATTGCGACTGCAATCATGCTTTCGGTACTCGTCTACGCAGGCACACCTCCGTTGTTCATCGCCTACGGCATTGCGATGACGGGAATCGGCATGCTGACGCTGACGGGTAACACGATTTCGATGGACGTCTTCGGGCCTGTGGCCGATAACGCGAACGGAATCGGTGAGATGGGGTACGAACCGAAAGAGATGGAACAAGCCAACCCCGGGAGCTACAAACGGGCGCGACAGATTCTCGCTGACCTTGACGCAGTCGGTAACACGACGAAAGCCGAAACCAAAGGCATCGCCATCGGGTCGGCTGTCATCGCCGCCGTGTCGCTCTTCGCAAGCTTCATTGCTGTGATCGCAGTTGGAAGTGAAGATAAGATCAATCAAATGACAACGGCGCAGTATGTCACTGAAGCCGGAAAGCTCACGGTTGCCGATCCGATGGTGTTTATCGGGTTCCTGATCGGTGGTGCTGTGCCATTTCTGTTCAGCAGTATGCTCATACGAGCGGTCGGAAGGGCAGCCTTTGATATCGTGCGAGAATGCCGCGAGCAGTTCCGCGATCCCGAGATTTGGGAGGCACAAAGAAACCGGACTACGGTCGTGTCGTTGATATCTGCACAAACACGGCGCAGAAAGAACTCATTGGCCCGGGATTCCTCGCTATCATGGCTCCGCTGCTCGTCGGGTTCCTTCTTGGCCCATACGCGTTAGGCGGATTTCTTGCAGGCATGATCCTTGTTGGTCAGCTGCTCGCCGTTTTCATGTCGAACGCCGGCGGCGCGTGGGACAATGCGAAGAAATTGATCGAGGATGGCATCTATGGCGGCAAAGGTTCTGACGCGCACAAGGCTGCCGTCACTGGAGATACCGTCGGAGACCCATTGAAAGATACAGCCGGTCCGGCGATTAACCCGTTGATCAAAGTCATGAACATGGTCAGCTTACTTGCCCTTGGACTCGTCATGC
>QYQB01000227.1 GCA_007280275.1 bacterium
ATCCACAACCGAGTTGTGCGTTGTCTCCATGCTCTCGCTTGCTTCATCAAAATGTTCCAGACTGCTTTTAGACGCGTGTTGAACGTCTACGGACCGCCTGATGTCTTCGGCATACTTCTTGGAAGTGAGCTTCTCAAGAGGCATCATGGAAACAAAATCCGGGTCACCCAGGAACTTCGCCCGGTCGCGATACGCGCTCCTCATGGCTTCTGCCAGCAGATGGAGATAGGCGGGAGAGTTATGCGAATACGACTTCAGATCGTACCCCTCCAGAATATTCAACATCTCGACGAGCACAACGCCACCGGAGCTTGGCGGCGGCATCGAAACAACATCATAGCCGCGATACGTCCCGCGTACCGGCTTACGTTCGACTGCCTGATAAGCCTCAAGATCATCCTCGGTGATCAAGCCGCCATTGCGCTTCATATCCTGAGCGATGAGGCGTGCCGTTGTTCCTCTGTAGAAACCATTTCTTCCTTCTGCCTGGATCCTTTTCAGGGATTGAGCCAGGTCGGGTTGGCGCCAAACCTCGCCCTCGCCGTACGACGCAGTGTCGTTCTTCAAGAACACCTTCGCGGAAGAGGGATAGTTCCTGAAGTCTTTCCTTAGATTCCGAAAATCATCTCCCATCAGATGACTCAACTTGAAACCATCATCAGCCAGCCGGATTGCGGGCTCTGCTAGTTCTTTCCAGGATCTCGTGCCGAACTTCTTCAGAGCCAGGTCAAAACCTGCGACGGTTCCAGGAACGCCCACAGCGCGATATCCCTCGTGATTCGAGTGCTTGACAACCTTGCCCTTCGCATCGAGATACATCGCCCTATGCGCAGATGCCGGAGCCCTCTCGCGAAAATCTATGGTCGTCGATTTTCCGTCTTTCATCACGATGACCATGAACCCTCCTCCGCCAATGTTCCCGGCTGCAGGATGCACAACAGCAAGCGCCAAACCGGTGGCAACCGCGGCATCGATGGCATTGCCCCCCTTCTTCATGACCTCAACTCCTGCTTCCGAAGCCAGCGTGTGGGCCGAGACAACCAATCCGTGCGTGGCCTGCACAGGCCGTTTTTCGGTCTGGGCATACGAAGCAGCCGCCAGACAACAGAGGAGTACGAAAATGGATAGATATCTCATTATGATACTCTCGTCAGAATTCGAGTGGACTGTTACTTTTTCTTGGCTCTCGGACCGAAGAAAGAACGAATAGTTCAAGTAGTAGTGACGCAACTTGGACACTCGCATGAGCGTCAGTTACTTTCTCTTTAGAAGAGAAAGTAACCTCCGCCGAAGGCGGATGAGCCTCGGGCTCAAAAGAGAACTTCCGAATTCTCAACGCACTGGAAGTGCTCCAACGCACGAGCCGGAAATTTCGGTGCGTCGAGACTATTACAAGGTCAGTCATCGATAGCAATGCACCGAAAGTTGAACCCACGGGATTGTCCCTCCGACCCGCCAGCCGGAGAATTCGGCAGCTCGGGGCTGAGTCGAATCTCACGTCGACGATCAGAACGGAGGTCTCGAAATCGATGGCGGTGTGCGGAGGCGGCTTGAACACGTGGGTTAAGATTTCGGCCAAGTGCACGAACTCGTTCGTTTGACAGTATCTTGACGGCCGAAATCTTCGGCTCGTGTGTGGGCAGCTCAACCACGTGTGTTTCGATTTCGGCGTCCTTCTCTTGGTCACTTCTCTTGGACGAGCAAGAGAAGTGACAACCCGTCAGGGTTGGGCATCTTTTCTGCGGGTGATTCCCTTGTGAATTTCTCTCCGAAAGGTAGAACGACTGGATATCGTCCTGTCCTTGGCCAACCAAGCGCCACAGAGGCTTTGGAGATATGCCAGCATTTCATCGTAACAACTTATCAGTGTCTCGTCATCCGGGAGTTTCACTCTCGGACCTTGGCCAAGGCGTCAATCTTTTCGAGCAAAGCACAAGTTCACGCTGTTGCGGCGCGAAGAGTCACTCGAAAAGCTCGTCAGACCTCCTGGAGTGTAACTCCAGCTTGGGCCTTCTTCGACAGTACAACTGTCGAGGAACAGCAGGCGGGCTGTCACAGACTACGTGCGAGTTTCTCAAGGAATATGAACAAAGCAGAAAAGCAAAACGAAAAAGCGATTGGCCATTCCACCGTGAGGCCAATCGCTCGTCGAAAACATCACAATCCGTCCTAATTCTGCTAGAACGGGAGATCGTCGATCTTGCCACCTGGCTCATCTTGTGCTGGCGCACCACCCGTTTCGGGGGCTGATGCTGCCGTACCGGCGCCACGTCCGTCAAGCATCACCATCTCGTCCATCACGATCTCTGTCACGTATCGCTTGACACCGTTCTTGTCGTCGTAGTTGCGGTACTGAAGTCGCCCCTCAAGATAGAGCTTGCTTCCCTTTTTCAAATACTCCCCGCAGATTTCGGCCAGCTTTTTCCATGCGACGATGTTGTGCCACTGGGTTCGCTCCTGAGCATTCCCTTGTGTGTCTTTCCACGACTCGTTTGTAGCCACACTGAACGACGCCACGGCCACGCCGCCACTGGTATATCGAAGCTCCGGATCTTTTCCAAGGTTGCCGATCAGAATAACCTTGTTCACACTGCGAGATGCCATAGAAAATCCTCCGCTCAGAAGAAATATCGATGATGGTTGATACGATGTGCCATTTCTGTCGCCAAGTTATCAGAAAACCGGTTGAATGTCAAGAGAGTGCCGCTTGGCAAATCAATGTCTGTCTAAGGAGAGCTGAAAGATGTGCAGCCGGGTTGATGTGAGAACCAGAAGACGATCACCGGCACTTGCGGCGTCCTCCATCGGACCGAGCGGCGTTCCTGTCTGAAGATCGGTCGACTGAATCACTCGTGCGAGCTCTCCCCGGTCGTTGAACCAGAAGAGCGCAGCTTGAGTCACGACCACAACTCCTCCGGGAACGAGGCAGAATCCGTGAGCCTCCTTGAAGTTCCGGTTTCCAATCGCGCGAAGGTAGTGGCCAAAATAGTCAAACTCCAGAAGACGGTCCGGTTCGAGCACGTACACATGATCGTTCGGTCCGACGAGAATTTTCTGAGGCTGGCGGAGCCTCGATCGCTGGTCATCGATATCCCCGAAGGACCGCTCAAAGCGGACATTGTCGACAAACTTGACAACACGAAGGTTTTCCCCGTCAAGAACGAAGAGATCGCCTAACCGGGAGAGGGCGACGCCGAGAGGGTACCCGAATCGTGGTTCTGCAACCGGAGTGTCTCTTGTAGCAAAGGAGGAAATGAAATTGAGATTGCGGTCAAAACGCTGGAGGCGATGATTGCCGTAGTCTGAGACGTAGAGGTTCAATCCGTCTGTGGTAAATCCCGTAGGTTTGTCGAACGTCGTGGACGTCCACCCGTATCCACCCACCGAAACACTCCGCGCCTCATCCCCCTTGAGCAGGACGACAAGATTCTGCTCGGTGTCGCTGACATAGATCCAACCCTGGGGATTCGTGGTGATACGCGACGCCTGCTGGAATGCACCAAGGGTCTGCACCTCAACGAGAAGTGTATCCGGAGAAGCCTCGCAAAAAGGAGTGCCCGCCGTAAGCAGGAGTGCGACTATCGAAGGAAACGCTGCCACTCGGTGTCCTGCAACTCGCCCCGCTTGGTTGAATGAACGAGCGTGTGCTCGCCAAATCCTGAACGATCGACAAAAGTGAATTCGACGCCGTTCTCTATGGAATAGTAACGCCAGACCTCATACGGCTTGCTGTCTTGCGAAGAAGGGAAACGTTCGACTTCGTCGGGTTCAGCATAGAGAGCCAGAACCCTGCCTCGGTCTGTCCTCCAGCCAGCCCGCCCGAGAGCCCGAAACCTCTGGTCGGCGGAGAGAATCCTCTGCAGATACACCGAACGGAGAATACCCGGCCTCCCTGACCTGCCGACCTCCACTTCAGACCAGAACTTGGCAAGGAATTCACGGCGCCCATCTTCAGACGTTATTTGCGAGAAGGTCTTGATTTCCTGATCAGTCGCAACATACTGGGCCTTGCGAAATTCTTCTGCCAGCTCGTCTGCAGTCATGCCTGCAAGCTCCGACGCCTTGATCGAAGATGCTGCAATCGCATTCCCCTTGATATGCGGGTTGTAGGCATAGAACGATTTCTCTGATTGCGAAACCGGTGTGCCCTTTTCATCGATGAGGATCAAGCGCACACGGTACTTGCCAGACTCGAGCGATGCGACGTTTGTCATTCCGGCCTCGACTGCATGCCTGACGCCAAACCTCCGGGCCTTCGATGCCTCTTTGACGACCTTTCCATCCCCGCCAATCGTCTGCGTCTTAAGAACGTACGTTTGCCCTGTATCCAAATTGTAGAGCTCCGCATAGTGGAACATCATCGGATGCGACGTGGCGCCGAATACCAATGTGGGATTGGGAATGACCTCCAGGGAATTCTTGTAGTACAGATCATCTTTCTGGGCGGAGCTCTTGACGCTCGAGCACAATTCCAGATCGCTGATCGCGGGCTCGGCGCCGTATCCACGGACCAAAAACGGCAACGAAATGCTGTCGGATCTTGTCGGTGAGAGAGAATCCACAACAAAGACGTCAAGGCGGTAATCTCCAAACGGCACAACATGCCCGGCCTGACTGATGCTCACGATCCGATTCGAAGCTCCGGAGCTGTCCGGAGCAGGTAAGAGGACGGTTGAGACGGTGTTCACCTGAAACAACCCCGACCGCTCATCCCTGACCCTTGTCCTCACTTTGAGTACGCCCATCCGTTGTCCATCCCGCTGGCCATAAGTAATAAGACTGGGGTAGAAACCATAGTAGATTTCGAGGTAACCGCTTGAATCGTTATTGCGGAACTTCGCATAGTCGAGGTTGAGGACAAGTGTTTGCCGCGAGGCAGGTTTCTGCGCAAGTGCTATCGACATTCCCAGCAACAGCATTGCTGCATACCCGATGGTTCTTTTCATAGCATCGCTCCTTTTGCGATAATATATCAATACGAAATCAGGTTTGCAAGCAACCGAAATGCGCCGGGGTGAATATTCAGGAGTTGATAGTGAAGTGCAAGATCGACGTACGTAAGCGATCCCGAACCCATACGCCACTCCGCGATCAGCGGGCTTTTCTCATTCTTCGACTTCAAAGGAATGAGCGCCGTCTCCAGTGCAGGCCCGGTGAGAACATTGTGCGCCCTTCTGAAGAGCCAGTACTCCCAATCCTGCCATGTGATACGATTGGGACTCGTGAACACGCGATGGAGCGAATCACTCTCCACTTCAGC
>QYQB01000135.1 GCA_007280275.1 bacterium
ACAAATGCGATAGAACGCAAGGCACTCGAAGAGGAACGCCGTCTGTTGTATGTCGGAATCACGCGGGCTCAATCGAAGCTCTTTCTTTCAAAAGCCCAGATGCGATACAGGTTCGGCGAAGCAGCGTTTGCATCGCCCTCCCGTTTTCTGTCTGAGATTGGGGAAGAGAAGCTGGAGGTCGTTCAGACAAAGGGTCATCGTGCATCCTTCAGCGGATCAGCGTCGACACGGGGAATTACCCCAGCGAGGCGTGTGTCGGAGCAAAAGGTCCGGAAGGAAGAGCAGTTCTTTGCTGACGAATCGCCCGACTATGAAGGTGAGAGTCAGGAGACGTTTGAAATCAAACAGGGGACGTACGTGCAGCACGAGATGTTCGGTCGAGGCAAGGTGGTACGGGTCAACGGGAAGGGGGATGCGATGAAGGTTGTTGTCGATTTCGACGACTTCGGTGTAAAGAATCTGCTCGTGAAGTTCGCCCGGCTTCGGGCAGGATAGTCATGTTCCCTGGGTCTTGGAACTGACGACGACGATCTTGCCCCAGTAATTAGGATGGATATAGTGCGTAATAAGAGAATTGAACTCTGGAAGTGTAGTCGCGGGAACAATTACGAACAGTATCGCCGGAGCTTCAGTATGCTTGTCGAACTGGTCCAGGAACACGTTGTACTGCGTTAGAGCGTGCTCGGTCTCGAGATCTCCCCACCCCGTTTTTGCCTCCCCCAAGATCGTACACTGGGTTGTCTCATCGAACGCATAGATGTCGGGTGCTTTTGCCCGCTGGTCCCCATACCCGTCATTCGGGAGCTGTCGGGCAGGAGGAAAACCCGCCACTCCATCCGCTTCCAAAACACGAAATCCTCGTTCTTGGAATACTTCGACGAGTTCTTTGACGAGTGCGAGGTGTTTCTCCGGATCACTGCGGATTGACATTGGGCCCAGGTGATCGTTTTGTTTTCACATGTCAACGTGAAGCCGTTTCGGCTCCCGACAGAATCTTCTGGTAATACTCCTCATACTGCGCAACAATCTTTGAAGCATCGAACTCGAGAGCTCGTTCACGCGCGGCCTTTGCGAAGATCTGATGCTTGGAGGGATTCGAGAGGAGGTCGATGGCATACTTGGCCATTCGTTCGATGTCACCGATCTCGGCGATATAGCCTGTCTGTCCATGAACCTGCAACTCGGGCAATCCTCCCACGCTGGAGGATATTACGGGCACGCCGCAAGCCATTGCCTCGAGTGCGGAAAGGCCGAAGCTTTCGGATTGACTCGGCATCAGGAATAGGTCTGCCAACGAAAGAATGTGGATCACATCAGTCTGCTTGCCGAGGAATCGAACGTGATCATGAATACCAAGCTCTCTGCTGAGCACCTCACACTGCGAGCGTTCGGGCCCATCACCGATGATCACAAGCCTTGAAGGCACCTTCTTCAGGACCTCATCGAAGATGCGAATGACATCGGGTACGCGCTTCACGGGCCGGAAATTTGAGGTATGGACGAGAATCTTCTCATTCGGAGACGCGAAGTGCTTCCGTACATCATCCTCGGGATTGCGATAGTACTTCCTGGTGTCAACGAAGTTCGGGATGACTTCAATATCTTTGTCGATGCCATAATTTGTGAGAGTTTTCTCCTTCAGGAAGCGTGAAACCGCTGTGACCCCGTCGCTCCGCTCAATGCTGAATTTCATCACGGGAAGAAAACTGGGTTCGAGACCGACCAGCGTAATGTCGGTTCCGTGCAAGGTTGTGATGACTTTGATATCCTGTGACGCGAGCATTTCCTTCGCAAGGTAGGCGCTTGTAGCGTGCGGGATGGCATAGTGGCAGTGAAAGAGATCGAGCTTTTCGTATTTTGCAACCTCCACCATCTTGCTCGCAAGGGCAAGCGTGTAGAGTGGGAAATCGAAAAGTGGGTAACTGGACATCTCGACTTCGTGGAAGACAACGTTGTCCATAAAGCCAGTCAGGCGCATCGGAAGGGCATAGCTGATGAAATGGACAGAGTGGCCGCGTTCAGCAAGCGCTTTGCCCAATTCAGTGGCGACCACTCCACTGCCACCATATGTCGGATAACACGTAACTCCAATATTCATATAGTATTCCTCTCACATCGAAGTTAGTGATCGATGTAGGAAGAAACAAGACACCCGATTCGACCGTGAAGCGTCTATCTGGGTGCGTCGTGCAGATTAGGCCAATTGGGATGCTGTTTCAGCATAGATTGCTTTGCAGCGCCCTCAAACCGGGGTATGCTGTCCGTTCAAATGGCATCCAGAGGTTCCGATGCGTGATGAAAAAGGACATCGAGCGGAGAGGTGTTACTCATTGAGCAAGGAGGCGGGCGGATCTTTGGCACCGTGGGCTGAACATTGTTGCGTGACCAGGAAATCGCGCGCAAGTGTTGGATGCACCACTGCAAAGGCGTCTAGATTGAAGGAATCGGTTTGGGTATCAAGCCTGGATTCGGAACGATTTCAAGCCATCGTTTGTTAAATGTATTCGAGTGACGCTCAGAATGTAATTTGTTCTTGACTTAAATGGCCGGAAATCGTTATATTTATGCAAGTTAACTCGAGGGAAGCCCCTTGATTTTTTTTGTTCCAATGTAGGACTTGATTGGTCGTATTTAATGTTGCAGCTCTCAAAGAAGGTCGAATACGGGTTGATTGCACTTCGCCACATGGCGATGAAGCCTGCGGGCAACATCGTAACGACCAAAGAACTCGCTAAAGAATATGGCCTCCCTTATGAGCTGCTTGCGAAGATTCTGCAGAAGCTCGCACGAGCCGGGGTGATCCGGTCGCTGCAAGGTGTAAGAGGGGGCTACACTCTCGCTCGCCGCCCCGAGGAACTGAAGGTGGCGGCAGTCATCAGAATAATTGAAGACGCAAAACCAATGGTCGCAGAGTGCTATACTGATGGTCCTGAAAGCTGCTATCTCTTCTACAATTGCACGATTCGCCGACCTCTCGGGAAGCTCCAGAGAAATCTCAATGTTTTGTTCGATAGGATGACAGTACAAGAAATTATCTGAACATCCATTTGCTTACATCTGATACGAAATGCCAAACCATTCAAAGACACTGATCGAAAACACCAAAGAGTTGCTTCAGCATCTGAAGAGCAGGACTCACGCGTACCATCTCTCGAACATCTTCTTCAGGGATTTCCAATATGCAATTCTCTCCTTCGCTGATGGTAAGGGCCTGAAGATTTCCTATGGAATGGCGGAGGTGCTGGCCGGTCAATTCATCGCGGCACTTGAAGAATCTGCGATTCTGAAGCCGATAAAACCGGGATCATGGATGCTCAATTATCCTGAATACAAGAAAGTGACTCAGAAAACTGCGCCTTCAGCGAAGCCAGTTGTGACATCGACTGCAACAGTTACAGCTGCTGAAACAGCCGCCGCGACCTCGTCAAAGGGCTAGTGAAGGCACAGAAATTCAACCGAAAACAGCTGCGAGAACCAATGAACACCGAAACGAACACGATAGAGCAACTGGCGAACAGCGAATACAAATGGGGGTTCGTCACCGACATCGAGGCAGACGCAGCTCCGAAGGGATTAAGCGAAGGCATCGTCCGTTTTATCTCTGCCAAGAAGAATGAGCCGGAGTGGCTGCTCGAGTGGCGGCTAAAAGCATATCGTCACTGGTTGACGATGACCGAACCCCGATGGCCCAACGTCAAGTACAGTGTGATTGACTATCAGGATATCATCTACTACTCGGCTCCTAAGCCAAAGAAGGAACTGAAGAGTCTCGATGAAGTCGATCCGGAGCTCCTGCGTACATACGAGAAACTGGGAATCTCGCTCCAGGAACAGGAAAGGCTCAGCGGCGTTGCCGTGGATGCCGTTTTCGATAGTGTTTCTGTGGCTACAACCTTCAGGGAAAAACTTATGGAGCTTGGCATCATTTTCTGCTCCTTCTCCGAGGCGGTTCACAATCATCCTGATCTTGTCAGGAAGTACCTGGGGTCTGTCGTCCCTGCGAACGATAATTTCTTTGCTGCTCTGAATTCAGCTGTATTCAGCGATGGCTCGTTCTGTTACATTCCCAAAGGCGTTCGTTGCCCGATGGAGCTCTCGACCTATTTTCGCATCAATGCGGCGGACACTGGGCAGTTCGAGCGTACACTCATCGTAGCCGAAGAGAACTCATACGTGAGCTACCTCGAAGGGTGTACTGCACCGATGCGTGACAAGAACCAGCTCCATGCTGCGGTCGTCGAGCTCATTGCGGTCGGCGACAATTCCCAGATTAAATACTCCACGGTGCAGAACTGGTATCCTGGCGACAAGGAGGGGCGAGGGGGCATCTACAACTTTGTCACGAAGCGCGGCAAATGCGCCGGCAAGGACTCGAAGATTTCGTGGACGCAGGTAGAAACGGGGTCTGCAATCACCTGGAAGTATCCGAGCGTGTTGCTGCAGGGAGACAACTCTGTCGGGGAATTCTATTCCGTTGCCGTCGTCAATAACTATCAGCAAGCCGATACCGGATCAAAAATGATTCACATTGGCAAGAACACACGCAGCACAATTGTTTCGAAGGGGATTTCTGCCGGAAGGGGGCAAAACTCCTACCGTGGCCTTGTTGAGGTCAAGAAGGGGGCTTCCCGTTCCCGCAATTTCTCACAATGCGATTCACTCCTGTTGGGTGACAAATGCGGTGCTCATACCTTCCCGTACATCGAAGTGAAGAATACTTCTTCGAAGGTGGAGCATGAAGCATCGACCTCCAAAATCGGGGAGGATCAGATTTTCTATTGTAAGCAGCGGGGGCTTTCCACCGAAGATGCGGTAAACCTGATTGTGAACGGCTTCTGCAAGGAGGTGTTTCGCGAGCTTCCGATGGAGTTCGCGGTTGAGGCGCAGAAGCTGCTTGGTGTTAGCCTGGAAGGCAGTGTCGGGTAGTTGATGAAATGCAAGATAAACAACCATACTTCAGACAAGGAAGAGAAGCGATGTTAGAAATCAAGGACCTGCACGCCAGTGTCAATGGCAATGAAATTCTCAATGGCATCAACCTGAAGGTGCACGCCGGCGAAGTCCATGCAATCATGGGACCGAACGGTTCCGGCAAGAGCACGCTTGCCCAGGTCCTGGCGGGTCGGGAAACGTACGAGGCCACTCAAGGAGAAGTTCTGTACGATGGGAAAGACCTCCTTTCAATGTCTCCTGAAGACCGTGCACGTGAGGGGATCTTTCTCGCATTTCAATATCCCGTTGAAATCCCAGGTGTAAGCAATATCTACTTCTTGAAGGCTGCCCTCAATGCTGTTCGTAGGCACAAGGGGCTCGAAGAGGTGGATGCTGTTGACTTCCTGCAGCTCGTAAAACAACGCACGAAATTGGTTGAGATCGACGAGAGCCTTCTGAATCGCCCCGTGAACGAAGGATTCTCCGGGGGGGAGAAAAAACGAAACGAAATCTTCCACATGGCAGTCCTTGAACCAAAATTGGCTATTCTGGATGAAACAGATTCCGGTCTTGATATTGATGCGTTGAGGATCGTTGCCGACGGCGTGAACAAGCTTCGCAACAAGGACAACGCTGTCATCGTCGTGACGCACTACCAACGATTGCTGAACTACATCGTGCCGGATTTCGTCCATGTGCTTGTCGATGGCAGGATTGTGAAATCAGGCGGGAAAGAACTTGCTTTCGAACTCGAGGAAAAAGGATACGAGTGGGTAAAGGAAGCCGATCGAGCAGCCATTCAAGCCTAGAGGAAAAACGAATCTAATGAAATCAACGAATCAAGCTGTCGATTGCTACCTTTCGCATTTCGAAGCGTTTGAACGAACGCTGAACGGGGAGTCACAGTCCAGCCTCCACCAACTCCGACGTGCCGCGATGGGAAAGCTAAGCGATTCCGGATTCCCGACGACACGGCACGAGGAATGGAAGTACACGAACATCACGCCGATAACGAAGATTGACTTCAAACCCGTATTCACCTCTGATGCTGAAGGCATCCCGGCAGAACAGGTTCGACAGTTCTCGTTTGGAACTCAACACCAGCTTGTCTTCGTCGACGGACAATTCTCCAGCGAGCTTTCTACGATAGGCGCATTGCCGCTGGGAGTCTTCTGTGGATCGCTGGCGGCAGCCATGAAGGAGCCTGGCGATCGCGTTCAGCAGTACCTGGGCAGGCAGGTAACGATGGATGAAACTCCCTTCGTATCTCTCAACACGGCGTTCCTCAATGATGGTGCTTTCATCCACATTCCTGATGGCGTCGTCCTCGAAGAAGCTATCCACCTGCTATTTATTGCTTCAGGCCGAGGTCAGGTTCTCATTGCTCCGAGAAATCTGATTGTCTTGG
>QYQB01000199.1 GCA_007280275.1 bacterium
ATCATGAATCCACTCTATCTATTCGTCGGCGGCGTCAGATATGTATAAGAGATAGGGTTATATTCAGTGCGAGAATCAGAGGGACGGCAGCGCGTGGTTATCCCCGGTTTCATGTGCAAGAAGCTGATTTGAAGACAATAAGCGATTCTATGTATGTCGAAGCCCCGCGTCTCAGCATGTGTTGTCACAGCTGGAGATACTTGCCGGGGTTTTTATTTCTACGATCGAAATGCCAGGACGCTCACTAATGGAATTTGAGTTCAAGGAATCGGACATCAAGAAGATCGCGCAGATCCTTGGTGTGGCGGTCAAACACAGAGGCAGCAACGTTCGATTTGAGCTCGAGAACAAGAGCCTCAATCGGAAATTGGCACTCGAGATTTACCCATCAATCAATATTGGACAACGCAAGGGGAATCTCGTATCAGTCTATACGCCGACGGCGCATCTCCAGCTGCATTTCTGCACCGGGTATGTCGTCAGCAAGCTCCTGGGGGAGATTACCTTCGTGGCGGAATCCAACGGGAAGCTCTCGGGCCTCACGGTGGAGCGCGAAGGAGGATGCTCGCTCTACGCGAACGTGGATCGGGGAATTCTCTCGGGGGACTTCACAACATTAGGTCCGGAAGTGATGCTCTCCGGCATCGCATTATCATTAACTGAAAACATCCTTCCTCAGTCTGCATCCTCGGGCTCAGAGGCGAAGGAGAGTCGGAAAAGTCAGGAGAAAACGAAACGGAAACAAAAAAACAAGACTGGATGATTGTCGTCACAAACAATCATCCATCTTTTCGATTTCCGAAGCGGGAAACTTTCCGGGCTATTCAGACCGTTCTAGAACATGAGTCCGTGCGATCGTTCCAGGTGTCGGTTGTTTTTGTGGGGAGTCGGTTCATCCGGCGCATCAACCGGCGCTTTCTCCAGCACGATTACGTCACTGATGTCATCGCATTTCCGCTCGGCGAGAGGAAGGGGACACTTCTTGAGGGGGAGATGTATGTGAATCTCGATCGCGCAAAAAGTCAGGCACGGGAATACGCCGTACCGTTCTTCGAAGAAACCCGCAGGCTGATAATCCATGGAACGCTTCACCTGCTGGGCTACGCGGACTCAAGCGCCCGAACGAAAGCACAGATGACACGGCGGGAAGATCTCCTCCTTGACCGATTGTCGACATCCAATAGGGAGTAGTGAAATGCAGGAACGGATTGTGGAAATAATCCTCTTTCTGGTCAGCGAACTGAAATCGAACAAGCAGTTGAACGACGTGGATGTCTCGCTTCTGACGGAGAACGGCTATACGCAATCAGAAATCTCCACAGCCTTCTCGTGGCTCTTTGAACGGATGCCCCTTGGCCAGGAACTTGTGGCCAAGGACCAGGACACCCGGTTCTCTCATCGAGTCCTCCATGAGGCAGAGAAAATGGTTATTACACCGGAAGGCTTTGGATACCTGCTGCAGTGCAGGCAGCTTGGTCTTTTATCCAACGCAGACATCGAAACCATTATTGAGCGGATCATGGGCGCAGGCTTTTCGAGCGCCGGCGTTCCCGAGATGAAGAGCTTCGTTGCGGGGATGCTGCTCGATGGTGATAGTCAGTCCGGCATGAGCGGCCGGATTTCGCTGAATAGTGACGATACGATTCATTAGCGCAGGTAGAATGGAAAAGAAATCCCTCATCATAGTTGAATCTCCTTCGAAAGCGAAGACGATCAATAAATATCTCGGCAAGGAATATATCGTCGAGGCTTCCGTCGGTCATATCAAGAATCTTCCGAAGAGCAAGCTTGGCGTCGATGTCGAAAATGAGTTTGCCGTCGTCTACGAGAACATTCAGGGGAAGGACGCGGTCATTGAAAAGTTGCGCGATCGCGCTGCGAAGGCAAAAGCGATCTTCCTGGCGACTGACCCTGACCGTGAAGGGGAAGCGATCGCCGCTCACCTGGCGGACGAAATTCGAGGAGTCAATAAGAACATCAAGCGAGTGATGTTCCACGAGATTACCGCGGAGGGTGTCAAAGAAGGGATGCGCCATCCGAAAAAGGTGGACAAGCACCTCGTGCTGTCACAGCAGGCCCGCCGCGCCATGGACAGGATTGTAGGGTACAAAGTAAGTCCGTTTGTCTGGAAGACAGTCTATTACGGTCTCTCTGCCGGTCGCGTTCAGTCGGTTGCGCTGCGCCTCATCTGCGAGCGGGAAGAAGCGGTCAAGGCTTTTCTCCCCGAGGAATACTGGTCCATTACCGGCGAGTTTCAAACGTCGCAGAGCGAGCCATTCCTTGCCAAGCTCATGAAGGTGACTGGTACCGAGCCCCGCATCCCGGATGAAACAACGATGCGCGGGTATCTTGATGATATCCAGAAACAGACCTTCGAAATCAAAAGCGTTGAACGGAAACCGGTTAAGCGAAACGCTTCGGCCCCCTTTATCACGAGCACGCTGCAACAGGAGGCGGCGCGCCGCCTTCGATTCTCTGCAAAGCGGACAATGATGCTCGCTCAAAAGCTCTATGAGGGTGTTGTGGTAGGCGAGGAAGGCCCAACGGGACTTATCACCTATATGCGCACGGACTCAACGAGGCTGAGCGGAGACGCCGTGGCACAGGTCCGCGAGTATATTTTTGACAACTATGGCAAGGAGTACTTGCCGAAAGAGCCGCGACTGTTCAAGAAGGGCAAGGCTTCCCAGGACGCTCACGAGGCAATCCGTCCCACTTCGGTGAAATACACGCCGAAAGAGATGAAGAAGCATCTCGATAAGGATCTCTACCTTCTGTACGAGCTCATCTGGAACCGGTTTATCGCATGCCAGATGTCTCCGGCTGAGTTCGAGCAATTGTCGGTTGACGTTGTCGGCGGGGAATATCTGTTCCGTGCAACCGACCAGCGCCCCCTCTTCCGCGGTTTTCTGCAGGTCTACGACGACGTTGCCGAGGAGAACGGGGGAGAGAAGGATGATGTCGACCCTGTTTCCAAGCTCCCTGAAAACCTTGGGAAAGGACAGGCGGCGATGCTGCGGAATATGATCCCCCGCCAGCACTTCACAAAACCGCCCCCGAGGTACACCGAGAGCAGTCTCGTCAAGGAGCTCGAGTCGTTGGGCATCGGTCGCCCGAGTACCTACGCGTTCATCGTTAGCACCGTCATCGACAGGAAGTACGTCGAGCACACTGAGCGGAAGCTCTTCGCAACTGAGTTGGGAATGCAGGTGAACAAGCTTCTCGTCCAGTACTTCCCCGATATCTTCAATGTGAAGTTCACGGCGCAGATGGAGGAGGAACTCGACACCATTGCCTCGGGAAAGCAGCTCTATGTCAAGGTGATGAAGGATTTCTATGATCCGTTCATTCGGGCACTCGAAAAAGTTGAGAAGAATGCGCAGAAAATAAAGAAGTCTCTTCAGGAAGTGACAGACGTGTCGTGTGAAGTATGCGACCGGAAGATGATCATCAAATGGGGCCGGAACGGCCGCTTCATGGCTTGTTCGGGCTACCCCGAGTGCAAGAACACGAAGCCGCTCGCCGAGGATGCGGAGAAACATCAGCACTTGGCCGGCATGAAGTGCGAGCTGTGCGGCGGCGACATGGTTGTGAAATCAGGTCGGTTTGGCACGTTTTTGGGTTGTTCGACATACCCGGCTTGCAAGAACACAAAACCGATCTCGATGGGGATCCCGTGTCCGAAGTGCAAGCAGGGTGACCTCACAGAGCGTAAGACGAAAAAAGGGAAACGCACGTTCTATGGGTGCAACAGGTATCCAGAGTGCGACTTTGCATCATGGGACAAGCCAGTCAATCTGCCCTGTTCGAACTGTGGCTCGACCTATCTGGTACAGAAGTATACCCAGACGAAAGGAGAGTATCTCAAGTGTCCTGAGTGCGGGGAGGAGTTTGAGAGGGAACAAATGGCCGTTGTCGCTTAGTCCGTCCATCGATTGAAATGACCTTTTCTGAGAGTTGAGTCGGCATGCACAGCAACGTTCGCAGTTTCCTGGAGTACCTTGACGTCGAACGTAATTATTCTCCCAACACGATTCGCTCGTACGATGCTGACCTGCATCAGTTTGTCGCCTACCTTGACCTAAACCGTATCCGTTCGTTTGAGGAAGTCCGAAAGCCTCTCGTGCGCTCCTACCTCGGCAGTCTGCTTGCAGCAGATCTGAGCAAGAAGAGTGTTGCAAGGAAAATTGCCTCCCTGCGTTCTTTTTTCCGGTACGCCAAGCGCCACAAGATCACAACCACGAATCCAACGCTCACGATTGTCTCGCCGAAGCTTGACAAAAGGCTCCCATCATATCTGGACGAATCTGCGACGAGGCGGCTCTTCGATTCCATTGACACCAAGACTCCCGAGGGGAGAAGAACAGGGGCGATTCTCGAGCTATTTTATTCCACCGGCATGAGGTTGAGCGAGCTCATCAACCTCAATATGGGGGATGTTGACTTTTCACAGGGCGTTGTCAAAGTGACGGGGAAAGGATCGAAACAGCGGATCATCCCGGTTGGGCGTCGTGCGCTGAACGCCTTGGAGCTGTATCTTGAGGATCGTAAGCGCATTTCCATGAAGGGTGATGAGTCCAGCCACGGATCGGCGCTCTTCGTCACTGGCAAGGGGACGCGATTCTATCCGGAGGCGGTCATCCGGATGGTGAAGAAATCGATCGGTCTGGTTTCAGAAATTGAGAAGCGATCGCCGCACGTCCTGCGGCACACATTTGCCACTCACTTGCTGAACCGGGGCGCAGATTTGCGCGCGGTCAAAGAACTTCTGGGACATGAAAGCCTTTCGACAACTCAGGTGTACACGCATGTCTCAACCGAACAATTGAAGAAGGTGTACCGACAATCTCATCCAAAGGCATAGAACAGCAGGGAATGAGGGCGCAATCAACCGTGCGTAAAGAAAGGAGTTCACATGAACACGACTGTAACGTCCAGACACTTTAAGGCACACGAAACGTTGGTTGACTATGCAAAGGAGGCGGCTGAGAAGCTCGACCGTTACTATGACGGCATCATCAAGTGTGAGATCAAACTGAGTTTTCTGAAAGCACAGAACAGCGTCAAGATTGCCGAAGTCATTCTTTCCGTCTACAGGAACAAGATCACGGCGCTGGCCGAGACTGATGACTTTCATAAGTCGATTGATGGAGCAGTCGCGAAGGTGCTCGTTCAGCTGAAGAAGTACAAAGACAAACTCCACTCCAAGGACCGCAAACAAGTCCGGATTGTTCGGGCGAAAGCGGAATGATAAGGGAGAGAAACCTTCCATGGCACTCGAGAATTTGAAAGAGACCCGACGCGAAAGCATCACGGTCGGATATTTCTTCGAAAGTAACAAAGCCCGCGTGAAGATGATCGCGCTCAACGGGGAGGTGGGTTTTCAGAAGATCATCCGGGACAAGAGCATTCACCGCCCGGGACTCGCTCTCGCAGGTTATGTCGAGCTCTTTACCTTCGACCGGGTGCAGGTGTTCGGCAACACGGAAATCCGGTACCTCAGGCATCTGAGCCTTGCCGAGCGGGTCAAGGCTTTCGAGACAATTTTTCAGTTCGACATCCCCTGCATGATTATCTGTGACAACAACCAGATCGACAAGGAATTGATTGAGATTGCCACACGGCGCGGTGTTTCCGTTTTCCAAACGGCTTTCGAGACGACCAAACTCGTGTACTTCGTCAGCGACTTTCTCGATGACCAGTTTTCACCGCAGACGGTCGTGCACGGATCGTTCATGGATGTGTATGGCATTGGCGTCGTCCTGGCAGGACGGTCAGGTATCGGCAAGAGCGAAATCGCCCTTGACCTTGTCGAGCGCGGGCATCGGCTCGTTGCGGACGATGTGATCATGATTACCCGGAAGGGGGAGGGGATCCTGATCGGAGCCGGTACGGATGTCGTGAAGCATTTCATGGAAATCCGGGGGCTCGGACTGATCGATATCCGATCAATCTTTGGCGTCCGATCCATACGTTTTCAGAAACGGGCGGAGATTATTGTCGAGTTGCAGGAATGGAAAGACGATCGGGAATACACCCGAACAGGATTGGACCACGAAAACATCTCGATTCTGGGTGTCGATCTCCCGCATGTGAAACTTCCCATCTTCCCGGGAAAGAACATTACGGTGATTGTCGAAGTGATAGCGCTCGACTATCTGTCAAAACACTATGGCTATGATGCTGCCCGGGAGTTTGCAAAGCGGCTCGATGCGGCAATTGCAGAGAAAACGAAGGGGAAGCGAGCCATTGACTACTTTGAGCACGATTTCGAGTAATTGGGACAAATTGGCTTGACAAAACACCGAAAATGTTCTAACTTCGGGCAGCTTTTTCCGGGTTAAGGCCGGAACAAGAAATTCTCGCGTTCTGTCAATTATACAGTAACGGACAGGTTCAGAGCACACGATGAGGAGATTCAAACTCTACTATTTTTCATCGAAGTCTCTCAGTTTCATTGAAGCCCGATGGTTCAAAACGAAAGCCATCGTTCTCTCGATGATCTGCGGGATGGTGATGCTTGTCGTCGGGTTTGAAACGAATCAGGTTTTCGATGATGTCCTCGGTTTGGGCCTGCAGAAGAACCAGGCTCTCGTGGCAGAAAATTCAGTCCTTCGCGATCAGCTCCGCGGCCTTGGTGGAAGGCTGCAGGGATTGCAGAACAAACTCGCAGCGTTGGGTGATCAGGGGAATGAGCTGAGGTTGCTTGTGGACCTGCCGAAGATCGATGAGGATACGCGGTCTGCCGGTTTCGGCGGCACCGACGAGCGGATCGATCTGGGCATCCCGAGCGGAGTCAACCGGGCGCTGAACGACTTGCGTATTTCGATTACGAAAGCTGAAAAGGAAGTGCAACTTCAGCAGGTAAGCTACGCTGCAGCGGTCTCGAAGTACGATGGGAACAAGCAGATGTATCCCTGCATTCCCGCGATCAAACCGATGGAAGGATATTACACCATGGGTAGCTTCGGGATGAGATACCATCCTGTCTTCCATGAATGGAGACCGCACGAAGGGCTTGACATCTCCAACGATGTCGGCACGCCGGTCTATGCGACGGGTGACGGTGTCATCGAGGCCGCAGGACGCACGCAGGCCGGGCTTGGAACAATGATCGTCATCGATCATGGGTACGGATACACGACGGTCTACGGTCATCTCGACAGGGTGCTGGTCCGGCCCGGAGAACGTGTCAAGCGCGGAGGGATGATTGCCCGGTCGGGTCGAACAGGTATCGTGACAGGTCCGCATCTGCACTATGAAGTCCGGTTGAAGGGGGTGTTGCAGAATCCCGTTGACTATTTCTTTGACGACGCTGATTACCAGAAGATCAAAACGCAACTCGCATCTCGCCAATAACACCGGTGGTCTCTGGCGGGATGCCCCCGCGATGTCGATGAGCTTGGAGGAGTTTTTGAACAATGATTTGGACACTCGAATTGGCCTCGTATTTGGATGACGCGCCCTGGCCTGCTACGAAGGAGGAATTGATTGACTATGCTGTCAGGACGGGTGCACCCCTGGAGGTCCTCCAGAATCTTGAGGAGATTGAAGACAGCGACGAGCCGTATGAAAGCATGGAGGAGATCTGGCCGGACTATCCGACCGATGAAGATTTCTTTTTTGAAGACGACAAAGAGTATTAGTACCTCAGGCTTCTTCGCATGAGGTTGCCCTCCTTGAAAACGGATAGGGCCAGGATTGAACCCAGCGTTTCGTGGCTGGGTTTTTTTTTGATATCACAATGAACCGGCGAATTCTCCATACTGTCTTTCTGGTTGCAGCCTGCTTCTCTTTTGCCCACGCTCAGGAGCGATGGGAGGACCTTGAGGTCTCAGGGATACGGTTCGAAGGCAACGAGACGTTCCGGGACGACGCACTGCTCGCGGTCATGCGCACAAAGGAAACGCCCGGCGGCTTCTGGAAATTCCTCTACAAGATCAGCGAGAAGCTGGGTGACAGACCCGAGTACATCGACAGGGTACAGTTTGCGCAGGACTACGCCCGTTTGAAGTCATTCTACATCGATCAGGGGTTTTTCTCGTCCCGCATCGACACACTCCTGCGCACCGACTTCGGCCGCAAGACGATATCGCTGACGTTCCTCGTTCACGAAGGCCAGCGGTCGATAATTGACAGCATTCAGTACGTCGGGTTTGATGCTCTTCCTCCTTCGTTGATGGAGGAGATAGAATCCCGTCCATTGATCGAAGTGGGAGAGCCGTTCATTGCGGAACACGTAATCAATGAGCGCGCACGCATCGTCAATGCATTCTTCAACAATGGCTTTGCCGATGTGCACGTTGACAGTGTCGCCGCCCACCGCTATACTTCGACGAACAACATTACGGTGAACTTCGCTCTCTCGCCCGGGAAGCGGTATCTCTTTGGCGGGATTGCAGTACGCCAGGATTCGCTCGCGCCTGAGCGGGTTGACGAGGAGGTAATACGCCGCCATCTCGATTTCAAGCAAGGCGAATTCTACAGCGAAGGCAAGAGGATCGACAGTGAACGAAACCTGAACAGGCTGGGGGTTTTCGAGACATCGAGGATCGAGCCGATCATCGGTATGAAGTCTGACAGTCTTCTCGAAATCCCGACGCAGGTATTCGTCCGCCCGCGTCCGTTCCAGGAACTTGTCCCGGAAGTTGGCGTCAACGACGAAAACAACGCGTTCAATGTTCTGCTCGGCCTGGGGTATAACAATCGAAACTTCTTCGGGGGAGCGAGGAACTTTCAGGCAAAGTTCCAGTTCCAGCTTCAATCGATTCAGGATGTAGAGTTTTCGCGCGTGTTTCATGGAACCGGATTAAGGGACAGCTCCGTTATCGGGAACGCAGAACTTTCGTTTCAGATCAACCAGCCGTATTTTCTCGACAACAAGACCTCGTTCACGCCATCGCTTTCCTTCATCGTGGAAAAAAGGCACAAGTACTATTTCAATCCGATTATTCGCGGGCGATTTTCCGTGACTTCCCAAACCGCGCGCTACACAACAGCCTTCCTGGATTGGAGTCTGGAACGTATAGGCTATGAACCGATCAACGCTGCGATCGGAGCGCTCTATTTCGATTCATTGAGCATCGATCGGCGGCCGCAGTTCAATTCCATTCTGTCGTTCACGCTGCAACGGGACAAACGAAACGACATATTCTACCCATCCGCGGGGTTCTTCCAGTCGGTAAGCGTCGAAGAAGCAGGCCTCATACCGTCCGTCTTCGGAGGACTCTTCGGGACCGATCTTCCGTATTCAAAATACATCAAGCTCTCAGGGCGGGGTCAATGGTACGTGGGGCCGCCGGGGGGTCAGCCTTCGATCTGGGCCTTCCGGCTGTACGGAGGTTTCGCGGAGCTGTATGGTCAATCGCCTGCGCCGGTTCCGATCACAAGGAGGTTCTTCGGGGGGGGAAGCGGAAGCGTGCGTGGTTGGAGAGCTCGTGATCTTGCTGCTTCGACGCTCCCTGAAGAAGGAGGGAATGCGGTGTTCGAGGGAACTATTGAGAACCGTTGGAACCTTCTGAGGGACGCTGGTCGACTCGGTTTCATCGAGTTCAATCGTTTCTCGCTCGTGTTCTTTCTGGACTTCGGCAATGTGTGGACCAGGCTCAACGAGATTCGGGTGAGCGAAATTGCGTTGGCGTCAGGTGTTGGGGTCCGATACGCGACCGTTGCCGGACCGGTCAGGATCGATCTCGGGTTTAGAGTCTATGACCCCATGGGTGTGCCTGACCGGCGGTGGATCACACGAAGGAAATTTTATGAGGAGACGCTGGGAAATTTCGTTCTCCACATTGGCTTTGCCCATTCATTCTAGAAGCACGGTCGCAAACATCAACGTTTTGCGATTGATTTCCGTTCACGGTTTCAGGTAACGTGTCATGGCTTGGGATAGGATCATCGGTCAACGTCGGGTTAAGGAGCTCCTTCGGCGGGTTCTGTCGTCGGGATCAGTTGCCCACGCCCATCTCTTCTGGGGGGGTGAGGGCGTTGGGAAAGATGCGATGGCGATCGAATTTGGGCGGGCGCTGAATTGTCAAGTGAGCCAGGTTGATCCTTGTGGGACTTGCGCAAGCTGCAGAAAGGTGGACATGCTGCAGCATCCGAACATCAGTCTCATCGTTGCGTTGCCGGTGGGGAAGAACGAACAATCCGGCGATGACCCGGTCACGGTGCTGTCCGAGGATCAGATTGGCGCGATACAGGAGCAATTGAAACTGAAGGCAGAGAACCCGTACCATCGGATCGCCGTCCCGAAAGCGAATTTCATCAAGATCAACAGCGTCCGCAACCTCCGCCGGGAAGCCTCTCTCTCTTCCTTTGAGGGGGGAAAGCGTGTTTTCATCATCACGAACGCGGAAGAGATGAATGCTGAGGCAAGTAACTCGCTTCTGAAGACGCTCGAGGAGCCTTCGTCCGATTCAGTATTGATCCTCACGACCGCACAGAAGGAGCGATTGCTCCCCACCATTCTTTCACGGTGCCAGCTCGTTCAGTTCGATCCGCTTAGCGAAGAGGAGTTGCAGGAGGCTTTGGTAACCCGGAACGGTGTGGAGTCAGAACAGGCGGCGTTGGTCGCACGTCTTGCTGACGGAAGTTATACTGCCGCACTCGAGATGCTCTCGGTTGACATGGTCGCACAGCGGCAAGAGGCAGTTCACTTCCTGCGCCTTGTGCTGGGGTCTCAGAAAATTCCGCTCGCGTTGGAAGTAGAGAGGATTGCTGCGCTTGGAGACAGGAATGCGGTCGAGCGGTGGATGAAGCTCCTGGGTGTGTGGCTTCGTGACGCGATGGTTCTTCGCGAGCAGGGGGAGGCAGGGTTGTTGAATCGCGATCAGCTCAAAGATCTGACCAGCTTCAATCAGAAATTCCCGCACGCAGTTCTCTCACGAGCTCTCGAGAGCGTCGATACCAGCATTGCTCTTGTAGGCAAAAATGGCTACCTTCCTCTTGTCATGACATCGCTCGCCATAGACCTGAAACGCCATTTGGCATCCTGATTCCAGGGAGTTTGTGAAATCACAGCCTGAAAGAATACTCGTTACCGCAGCATTGCCGTACGCCAACGGTCTGCTCCATCTTGGTCATCTCGCCGGTGCGTATCTGCCTGCAGACATGTATGTCCGCTATCAGCGGTCGAAGAACCGCGATGTGTTGTTTCTCTGCGGCTCGGACGAGCACGGAGTTGCCATCACGGTGACGGCTGAGAAGGAGAAGATCACGCCGCAAGCCGTTGTCGACCGGTACCACGGTCTGAACAAAGCTACCTTCGAGAAGTTTGGAATGAGTTTCGACAACTACTCGAGGACCTCGCTGCCGCTCCATCACAAAACCGCGCAGGAGTTCTTCGCGGAATTTCATCGTAGCGGCGTATTGAAGGAAAAGGAAGAACAGCAGCTTTACTGCGAGAAAGACAGGATGTTCCTCGCCGATCGCTACGTCGAAGGTACCTGCCCGAATTGCAAGCATCCGGAAGCGCGGGGCGATCAGTGCGAGAACTGTGGAACGTGGCTGAATCAGGCTGAGCTCATCGATCCAAAGTGCAAGCTCTGCGGAACGACGCCCGTCGTCCGGACCACCTCCCACTGGTACTTTCCGCTCGGGGATTTCCAGAAGCGATTGCAGGAGTATATTCGGGAACGCTCGGAGCGTGATGGCTGGAAGGACAACGTGCTCCGGTATTGCGAAAGTTGGTTCAAGGCTGGCTTGCAGGACCGGGCAGTCACGAGGGACCTGAGTTGGGGGATCCCGGTTCCGGTGGTGGGCTACGAATCGAAAGTACTGTATGTATGGTTCGATGCGGTTCTCGGGTATATTTCATCTGCCAAGGAATGGGCTTCACGGATTTCGCAGCCTGATCGCTGGAAGGACTACTGGCTCGGCGAGAGCACAAAGTACGTCGCTTTCATAGGCAAAGATAATGTTGTGTTCCATTGCATTGTATTTCCGGCAATGCTGATGGCTTGGAATGATGCCGGGAGAGAGCAGTACGTCCTGCCGGAGAATGTCCCGGCCAATGAGTTTCTTAACTTCGAAGGGCAGAAGTTCTCAAAGAGCCGCGGCTGGGGAATCGATGTCCAGAATTTCCTGAATCATTTCTCCGCAGATTCGCTGCGCTATACGCTGGCAATCAATCTTCCGGAATCACGGGACAGCGATTTCTACCTGAAGGATTTCCAGGCGCGGACGAATAACGAGTTGGCCGACATCGTCGGGAATTTCGTAAACCGCACACTTGCGTTCACGGAGAAGAATTTCAAGGGCTTGGTGCCGGTTGCAGGTTCCCTGGATGCACGTGACAAAGAAATGGCAATGTTGATAGCGGGGATGCCGTCGAGGGTTGGCGCGTTCTATGAGCACTACAAGTTCCGGGAAGCCGTGATTGAATCGATGAACCTCGCACGAGCGGCGAACAAATATTTCAACGATAGTGAGCCGTGGAAGACCTCAAAGACGAATCCAGAACGCTGCGCCACGACGCTAACTATGTGCCTCCAGGTGGTGCGGTCACTCGCGATTCTTCTCGAGCCGGTCGTGCCTGCTATGGCACAAAAGATCTGGTCAACACTCAATCTGGAAGGAACGCCGTGTTCGGCAGGGTGGGAGAGTGCCGCGCAACTGGCGCTTCAGCCCGGACACGCGCTCAACAAAGCGGAGATTCTTGTGACAAAAATCGAAGACGAGCAAATCGACGGAATCATTAAGGCGTTGAATGAACCAGTTGCCGCCGAACTGCCGAAGCCTCCCGCGGAAGTCAAGCCTTTGATCACCATCGAGGATTTCAAGAAGGTGGAGTTGAAACTCGCCCGAGTGGTCAGCGCAGAGCTCGTCCCGAAATCCAACAAGTTGCTGAAGATCCAGATAGAGATTGGATCAGAGCGGCGCCAGATTGTGGCCGGCATCGCACAGCACTACAAACCGGAAGAACTGGTCGGACGTATGGTCGTTGTGGTGGCTAATCTGCAACCGGCGAAGCTGATGGGACAGGAATCACAGGGCATGCTTCTCGCTGCGAGCGATAGCAC
>QYQB01000038.1 GCA_007280275.1 bacterium
ACAAGCGCAGCAGCAGCGGGACGGTGGTCGTGAGCAACGGATCGGTGCAGTGTGCCGAAGCCTCCGAATCAGGCGATGAGCCTGCGCAGATGGCATCGAAGCTGACGGGTGCTGTCGTCATCGTGGATGAACAACGTGTACGGGGTGCACGATACGCTATCGAGAAATTTGGAGCGGGTATCATCATCCTCGATGATGGCTTTCAGCATCGTTACCTGCGCCGCGATGCCGACATTGTGATCCTCTCTGTCGAGGCCATACAGGAGCCGGGTTGGATGCTCCCGGCGGGAAACAGGAGAGAGCCCCTGTCTTCTCTCCGCCGCGCATCGCTGATCGCGATCTCGAGATGTGAAAGCATCGAACAATATGAGAGTGCGCATGCTGTCGTTCAAGGCTGGACAGATAAACCGGTGATCGGGTTGACGACAAAGGTCTCGGCGTTCAGGCGGGCAAGCTCACGGTTCAGCGTCGATCTTGCGGGGCTCAAGGGGAAATCGGCGTTGGCTTTCTCTGGAATCGGAAATCCGCAGTCTTTTGAGAAAACATTGCGATCGGTCGGCCTGGCTGTGAAAAAGCATGTCATCTTTTCCGACCATCACTCTTACAGCGACAACGAATTGATGGAACTGGAAAACGGAGTGCGGGAACTCAACGTTGACTTCCTCGTGACAACTGAGAAAGATGTCGCGCGGTTCAACTCCGGGGATAACGAGCGCACGCCCTTCCTGGAAAGGATGCCCCTGTTCTACGTCGAGATTGAACAAGCCGTCATGCGTGGTGAGTCGGCTTTGAATGAAATGATCGATCGGTTTTGAGAGAGCGGCCGAGAGTGAAAATTGGGATAACAGATACGCTGAAGCCAAACCTCGCGTTCTATACGGAGTGTCTGAAGCTCGTGGAGAAGGAAATTGAGTTCACCGTCCTGTCTCATGTGCAACAGAATGCGGAAGGAGTCGATTCTGTTGACGGACTGCTGTTGACGGGTGGCGGAGACGTTGATCCCAGCTGCAGAATGGATCATGAAAGACCGGATGCCGTTCCTGATGCTTGTCCAATGGCACCCGGAGAGAATGGAAAAAGAATTTGAGAGCCCTGCTTCAAAGTCAGTAGCTCGGAGGTTTCTGAAAGAAGTACAGCGTATCAAAATAATCAAGAACTCGACAACTGTTTCACACCTCATAGAAGAATAAGCATCAAAGAAAGAGAGACACACCCTATGGCAAAAAATCCAAAGCACGTTTACTTCTTCGGCGGCGGCAAAGCTGAAGGAAATGAATCCATGAAAGAACTGCTCGGAGGCAAAGGAGCCAATCTCGCTGAGATGGCCGGCCATCCGAAGCTGCGCTTGCCGGTGCCTCCTGGCTTCACGATCACGACCGAGGTCTGCATAGATTACCTTGCAAATAAGCGCAAGTATCCGAAAGAGCTGAAGGCTCAGGTGGAAGGCGCGCTCAGAAAGGTCGAGAAGCTGATGGGGAAGAAGTTCGGAGACCCCAGGAATCCTCTCCTCGTGTCTATCCGTTCCGGCGCCCGGAAGTCGATGCCCGGTATGATGGAAACAGTCCTGAATGTTGGATTGAGCGAAAAAACCATTGGCGGACTCGTCGCGCTGACGAAGAACGAACGATTCGTCTATGATGCCTATCGGCGTCTCATCATGATGTATTCGGATGTTGTGATGGAAAAGGCTTCTGGCATCGAGCTGAAAGACGGGAAGGGTATCCGCAAGCTACTCGATGAAAGACTTGAGGAAGTGAAGCACAGCAAGGGCTACAAGAGCGATACGGATCTCTCAGTCGATGATCTGAAGATGCTTGTCGTTGAGTTCAAGCAGAAGATCAAGGACACTCTTGGCAAGCCATTCCCGGACGACCCGTACGAGCAACTCTGGGGAGGTGTCGGAGCAGTGTTTGCCAGCTGGAACGGAAAGCGTGCATTCGAGTACCGTCGCATCGAGCGAATTCCCGATGAGTGGGGTACTGCCGTAACGGTCCAGGCGATGGTGTTCGGCAACATGGGCGACGATTGTGCAACCGGCGTCGCGTTCAGCCGCAACCCGGGCAATGGTCAAAATCAGTTCTATGGTGAATACCTGATCAATGCTCAGGGTGAAGACGTCGTGGCTGGTATCCGGACGCCCGGTCCTATCAATGAGTATTCGAAGAACGACCTGAGCCGTAATCTTCCCACGCTGAATGAGATCATGCCGAAGTTGTACAAGGAGCTTGATTCCATCAAGAATCGCCTCGAGAAGCATTACAAAGACATGCAGGATATCGAGTTTACGATTGAAAAAGATAAGCTGTTCATGCTCCAGTGCCGCGTCGGCAAGCGTAATGGCGTTGCGGCCGTTCGAATGGCGACCGATATGGTGAAGGAGAAGCTGATCGATGGAGAGACCGCCCTCATGCGTGTCGCTCCGAACCAGCTCGTCGAACTTCTGCTCCCCATGCTCGATCCAAAAGCCGAATTGGCAACCCCGGCGATCGCGAAGGGTCTGCCTGCCGGTCCGGGAGGAGCAAAGGGGCGAGCGGTGTTCACGTCTGAGGATGCAGTGGCGTGGGCAGCGCGTGGTGAGAAGGTTATTCTCGTCCGCGAAGAGACATCGCCCGAGGATGTGGACGGAATGCACAAGGCACAGGCCATTCTGACCAGCAAGGGCGGTATGACGTCGCACGCAGCACTCGTCGCCCGCGGCTGGGGCAAATGCTGCATCGTCGGTTGCAGCGATATCGGGGTCGGTGATGATCGAAAGTCCTTCAAGACCAAGAATGGGGCGGTAGTAAGGGAAGGGGACTGGATCAGCCTGAACGGCACCAAGGGAGTTGTCTACCAGGGCGGACTTCCTCTGGTCGATGTGGACCTCGAACACAACAAGTCGTATGTCGAGTTCATGAAAATGGTCGACAAAGTCCGTGTTCTGCGCATCAGGACGAACGCCGACACGCCGAAGGACAGCGCCAAGGCAATCGAATTTGGTGCAGAAGGCATCGGCCTGTTCCGCACGGAGCATATGTTCTACGGCGAAGGGAGCGACAAGCCGCTGTTCCTCTTGCGCAAGATGATCATGAGCCGTACGGAAGAAGAACGACGTCTGGCGCTCAACGAGCTCTTCCCGTTTGTGAAGAACGATATCAAGGCAACCCTGGAGGTGATGGACGGACGTCCGGTGACGATCCGCTTGCTTGACCCGCCGTTGCACGAGTTCGTTCCGCACAGTGAGGAACGGATGCAGGCGCTGGCGAAGGAACTCGGCGTCAATATGTCGGAGCTTCATAAGCGTGCTGATTCGCTCCGCGAGAACAACCCGATGCTGGGCCACCGCGGTGTCCGCCTGGGTGTCACCTATCCTGAAATCACGGAGATGCAGATCCGCGCCATCCTCGAGGCGGCCGGTGAGCTCGTGAAGGAAGGAAAGAAGGCCAATCCGGAGATCATGGTGCCGGTCACGTGTCACGTGAACGAGCTGAACAACCAGAAGGCGATCCTCGACAAGGTTTATCCTGAAGTGTGTGCAAAGCTGGGAGTGAAGAAGATTCCGTTCCTCTATGGAACGATGATCGAAATCCCCCGCGCCGCATTGACGGCAAACCGGATGGCGGAGACAGCGGAGTTCTTCAGCTACGGCACCAATGATCTGACGCAGATGGGATTCGGCTTCTCGCGTGATGACATCGCAAGCTTCCTCCCCGACTACCTCAACGCCAAGATCCTCCCTGTGGATCCGTTCCAGTCAATCGATCAGGAAGGCATCGGCGAGTTGATCAAGATTGGCATCGAGAGAGGCAGATCAACACGTCCGAATCTCAAGGTCGGTATCTGCGGAGAGCATGGCGGTGAACCGGAAAGCGTCAAGTTCTGTCACCGCGTTGGAATGGACTACGTCAGCTGCTCTCCGTTCCGCGTGCCTATCGCCCGACTAGCGGCTGCACACGCAGCGCTCGAGTCGAAGAAGGCTGCGAAGGGCAAGCCGGCACGGAAGCGGTAGGGCTGCGATCCATCAAGAGTACTGTCGTGCTCGCTTCTCGGAGAGGGTAATTCTGCACCATCTTCGGACGGGCGGGCACGCAGGTTTATAACTGTAGTTTGTCCACACTCATCCCAATATTGAGAGAGGCGTTAAGCAATGAAACTCTCTGATTTCAAATATCCTTTACCTCGCAATTTGATAGCGAAGTTTCCTGCGAAGCCGCGCGATCACTCCCGACTGATGGTGCTGAACCGTGCCGATGAGTCGATCGACGATCGGAAGTTTCATGAGATCGTGGACTACCTTAGCAAAGGTGACTGCCTGGTCGTGAACGAGACCAAAGTGTTTCAGGCTCGTCTGTTCGGAAAGAAAGAGAAGACCAACGCGAAAATTGAAGTCTTTCTCCTGCGCGAACTGAACGCAGAGGAGAATATATGGGACGTGATCGTCGATCCGGCCCGCAAAGTTCGCATCGGAAACAAGATATTCTTCGACAACGGCAAGCTCTGGTGCGAGGTCATCGACAATACGACCTCACGCGGCCGCACGGTCCGGTTCAACCACAAGGGGGATTTCTTCAAGATCATCGAGAGGATCGGCATTACCCCTCTCCCTTACTATATCAAGCGCGACGCAACGGATAAGGACAAGGACTCGTACCAGACGGTCTACGCACGCGTCCTCGGCGCAGTAGCGGCGCCGACGGCAGGCCTCCACTTCACGAAGCCTCTCCTGAGGAAGATCGAGAACAAAGGCATCAAGATCGTGCCGGTTCTGTTGCATGTCGGACTCGGTTCGTTCAGGGCCGTCGAAGTAGAAGACCTGACGAAGCACAAAATGGACTCCGAGTACTACGAAATCTCCGCCGAGGCCGCTCATACAATCAACAAAGTCATCGATGCGAAACGAAACGTCTTTGTCGTCGGCACGAGTACCTGCCGGGCCCTCGAATCGAGCGTGACCTCTGACGGGCACCTCAAGCCGTCGAAGGGCTGGACGGATAAATTCCTCTTTCCGCCGTACGATTTCAAAATCGCCGACAAGCTCATCACAAACTTCCATCTCCCCGAGTCGACCCTGCTGATGCTCGTGAGCGCAATCGCAGGGCACGATTTTGTGATGCGTGCGTACAAGCGGGGCATCAAAGAAGGATACCGTTTCTACAGCTACGGTGACGCAATGCTGATTCTCTAGTCATTCGCACTTCGCTCACATCGGCAGAGGCCATGGGGTGAAGTTTACCTATCCTTGTCTCTATGGCGAAAATCCGACCGAAAACATTTGCGATCATTCCTGCCGCGGGATTGGGGAAACGTCTGGGCGGTTCCGTCAAGAAGCAGTTCCTTCTGCTCCGGGACAAACCGATCATCGTTCACACGTTGCAGCGTTTCGAACACTGTCCGGATATTGACGAGATTGCTGTCGCCGTGCCGGAACAGTCGATAGCGGAGATGGAGTCCTTGATCTCGCATTTTCGATTGCACAAAGTCAGCATGGTGACAGTCGGAGGAGAGAAACGGCAGGATTCTGTGTACAATGCCTTGAGGCGGTTCGCCTTCAAACCGTCGGATATCGTTCTCGTGCACGACGGTGTCCGCCCGTTTATCGAATCGAAACGGATTGCGCATCTCATCAGGGCGTGCAAGGAACATGAAGCCGCGGTGCTTGCTGTGCAGCCGAAGGATACAATCCGTCGCTCGCGGGGAGGCGAATTCTTCGACCAGACGCTTGATCGGAACGCGCTCTGGCTCGTTCAGACACCGCAAGCCTTCAGGGCTTCGGTCCTGATGAAGGCATTCAAGGAGGCAAAACACGATCGGTTCTATGGGACCGATGAGGCCGGCCTCGTCGAACGAATTGGTGTCAGGGTGAGAATCGTTGAGGGTTCGTACGACAACATTAAGATCACGACTCAGGAAGACGTCGACCTGGGCCGATTGATCCTTGAACGGTGGAGAACCAAAGGCCTGCTTTGAGCTGGAAGCAGGAATCGTTCTGAATGTTCTTGCATCTTATTGAGCGAGTGCCTACATTTTATATGTAATCTGGTTCTGTAAAGCGAAAGGTTCTGAAGAATGATCAATCTTGCGATCGTCATTCTCCTTAGTTATGTTATCGGATCCATTCCGACGAGCATCATGCTCTCGAAATGGAAGCATGGCTTTGACATCCGTACTAAGGGGAGCGGGAATGCGGGTGGCACCAATGTTTTTCGCGTCCTCGGCTGGAAGTCGGGCGTGCTGGTCATGGCGGTTGACATGGCCAAGGGAGTGATCGCCACAGCTCTGATTTCGAGGCTCTTCTGGGATCCCTCACTGCCGTTCTATAACAGGACGCCGTTTGATGATTTCACCATCATTCAGATGATCTGCGGTGGCGCCGCCATCGTTGGCCATATCTGGACGGTGTTCGCAGGATTCAAGGGGGGAAAAGGAATCGCTACGGGGGCGGGAATGCTGATCGGTGTCGCCCCGACAGAAGCAGCAATCTCCATCGGTGTGTTTTTCCTTGTATTCCTGGTGTATAAGTACGTTTCTCTGGGGTCGATTGCCGCTGCGGTGGCGTTCCCCGTTTCGTTGTTTGTTCGCCACAATATCTTCGGGGATCAGATTCAGAGCTACAGGACGTTGATCGTCTTTAGCCTCTCTGTCGCCATTCTGTTGCTCTATTCTCATCGCCACAACATAAAGCGGCTGATTGATGGGACCGAGAAGAAGGTATCCGGCTCCACTCGGAAAGAAGTGCGCGAGACCAGTCTCCGGCTGTAGATCCTCTGCAGCGAATCCCCTCGATGGCCCTGAGCGGTCTGACGAGCTTATAGCACTCCAGAAGAATATTCATCTCGATGAAAATCACTGTTCTTGGTGCCGGTAGCTGGGGAACAACCCTCGCACTAGTCCTGCTCGGAAACGGCCATGATGTCACACTTTGGTGCTACACGCAGGACCAGGTGGACCTCATGCGTCAGCAGCACGAGAATTCCGAGTTCCTGCCCGGCGTCCCCCTTCCCCCAAACCTGAAGTTCACCGGCGAAATTGAAGCGGCCTCTGAGAAGCGCGACATGATCGTGACTGCCGTCCCCTCTCAGTACTTGCGTCCAGTCCTTGAGAAAATCGCTCATCTCGACCTCGAACGCACTGTTATCTGCAACGTCGCAAAGGGGATCGAGAACTCCACGTTGATGACGATGTCAGAGGTGCTGCTCGACGTTCTCAAGCACGAGAGAAAAGAAAACCTCGCGATTCTCTCCGGTCCAAGCCACGCAGAAGAAGTCTCGAGACGGATTCCAACCGCAATCGTTGCTGCATCCTTCAAGGACAAGACCTCGAAGATTGTGCAGGATGCGTTCACCACAAACTACTTCCGTGTGTACGTCAACGATGATATCCGGGGTGTAGAACTGGGCGGATCCTTGAAAAACGTAATCGCAGTCGCAGCCGGTATCAGCGATGGTGCGGGATTTGGTGACAACACAAAAGCAGCGATCATGACACGAGGCATCTACGAGATCACGCGCCTCGGTGTAAAACTTGGGGCCCAGCCAAAGACGTTCGCGGGGCTGTCTGGTATGGGTGATCTGATAGTTACCTGCATGAGCCATCATAGTCGCAACCGGTACCTTGGTGAACAAATCGGCAAGGGACGCAAACTCAAGGATGTCCTGAAGGAAATGGTGATGGTTGCCGAGGGAGTAGCGACAGCAAAATCGGTTCGCGATCTTGAGAAGAAATACGATATCGACCTGCCGATCATGACAGAGGTCCATCAGGTTCTGTTTGAGGACAAAGATCCACAAAAAGCGACAACCGATCTCATGACCCGTCACGCCAAAGGGGAATAAGGTCGAAGGGTATTATCACTTCTGATACCGCACTTCTTGGATTCATCCGCTCCAAATTCTGCAGGTTTTCACGTACTTCTTCCCGCATGGGCTCAAAAGGGCCTACCTTGCTTCTCGCGGCTGTTTTCTGTAGATTCATCATGAATTCGATGCAGACAGCTGTTAAGTTTTGGTGACCGCTTGTTGGAAGTGTTCGTAATTCTCGTCGGCAGCTACCTGATTGGCTCAATCCCTGTTGCCTACATCGTTGTCAGGAAGCAGGCGGATGTGGATATTCGCGAAACAGGCAGCGGCAACGCGGGGGGCTTCAATGCCTATGTGGTCACGAAATCGAGACTGACGGGCATTCTCGTGGGAGTGCTGGATGCTGGCAAGGGCTTCGCTCCCGTGCTGGCTGTTGGACACTTTTTCCCGAATTCCTTCCTTTTTGGGTGCATTGCCCTGTTGGGCGCGATCCTGGGGCACAACTTCCCGATTTGGACTGGGTTCAAAGGGGGAAGAGGGCTTTCTACAAGCGCCGGTGGTATGTTTTCGCTGGGATTCAGTTATACTGTTGTCTGGTGTTCGATCTGGATAGTCACCAAATACCTGCTGAAGCGTGACATCCTCGTCTCGAACATCACAGCGATTCTCACGACGCCGCTCGTGCTTTGGCTCCTGCCGTGGGAATGGGTGAGCCTGCTGATTGCTGCAAAAGTCGAGAATTGGACATTCGTGTTCTTCTCATGTGTTCTGAGCACCATATTGCTTCTGAGCCATCTCGATGCCGTTAAAGACATTTGGAAAGGTCCTCCAAAGGAGCGGCCGGATAAATCCACTCCACATTCATAGAAACCTCGTGCAGCTATGAAGAAGAACTACTTCAAGCTTCTCCCGGTATTTGCGATTCCACTTCTCGTGGGAATCGGCATAGGGTACTCGATCAAACCGTCTGCCGCAGCTTCTACGCTTGACGCAAATGAAGCTTTCGATACGGCATTCCCGACGGCTGTGCGTGTCCAGGACAAGTCAGGGAGCGAGCAGGACCAGGTCTCCGGCTCGCGCCGCAACGCCATCACACGCGCCATCGCCAAGGTCAGCCCGGCTACCGTTGGAATTAACGTGACGGAAGTCCACGAGCAACCCGGCCTCCTGAATGTCGATCCGTACTTCCGCCAATTCCTCGGCAACGATCCCTTCTGGAAACAATTCATTGGTCCTCAGCGGTATCAGATTCAGAATCTTGGATCCGGGGTCATCATTTCCCCCGACGGCTATATCGTTACGAACTTCCATG
>QYQB01000313.1 GCA_007280275.1 bacterium
GGATGCTTGTGCCGTACACATCGTACATCGCCTTGCCCAACAATTGCAGGAAAGGCTGCTGTTTCGCGGAGATGGGCCGGGCCTGCGCCTGCAGTTCAGAGACGCGTGCAGTCGCATACTTCGCGAAGTCGAGGACAAGATCTGCAGTCTTTGTGATCTCGTCCTGCTTGGCATTCGCCAATGATTCGAACTTCTCCTTGGATCCAAAAATGGAGCTGCTCATCAAAGCAACTGCGGCCTGTTCCGGCGTGCGTCCTGCCATCAGCTTGTTGAAGGCTTCATTCTTGTCGCTAAGCGACTTCTTCATGTATGTCAGCTGGTCGATCAGCATCGGCTTCTCAACTTCTACCGCGTAATTTCTCGGCCACGAGGGTTTGCCGGCCGGGCGGCCGCGGAAATCCATCTGATTCGTTGCATAGTCGAGAAGACCGGCAGCCAGGGACAACGTCGAAGACAAGTTCCGGATGTTCAGCGGAAGCGCCTCTCCCTGGATGGCCTGAAGCTGCTTTTCGTATGTCGCAATCTCTCCCCACGGATCGCCGTACTTTGCCTTCAGCTGTGCATTGTTGATGACTGCGCTGCGGAAGTTCTTCTCGAAATCGGCCTTCTTCGCAATCATAACAGGATCTCTCAGCGCATCAAGTTCACCTTTGGTCGTTTTCAGCGTGTTGGCGATCCCGAAAATCGTGTTGATATTTTCATACCGCTTATCAGGGTTCTTTTCGACGTAGGCATTCAATGCGTTCAGGCGACTTGAAAACGCTGCAATATTGAAAGGATACATGAGATCTCGTGCTGTTTCAAGCTGGGCAACGGTATTCAGACGAGCTGTCCGCCCAGGATTGCCGATGACAAATACCGGTTCATTCTCTGCTGCGCCGTTCTTGCTGAAGGGGAAGTAGTTTGGAGTCTTGTACGGCTTGCCGTTCTCGTACACGCGGAAGAGTGAAAGGTCGAAATCGTAGCGCGGATAGGTGAAATTGTCTGGATCACCACCAAAAAAGGCGATTTCCTCTTCGGGCGCAAACACCAGGCGAACGTCCGTATAACGTTTGAATCCATAGAGAGAGTAGTGGCCACCGTTGTAGAAGCTGTAGACGTTGAATACCATGGAGTCGCTTGTCGTTTGTTTGAGCTTCTTGGCATACCGCTGCATAATCTCGCCCGTCTTTGCCACACGATTGGCAGTCTTGGCACTGTCTGTGGTGCCGCTGTCGAAAGCAGTTTGCACCTCGGTGGTGACATCTTCAATCAGCACCAGTTGGTCGACGTAGGTTGGGGCCTTGCGCTCTTCTTCGAGGGTCATTGCGTAAAATCCGTCCGTAGAGAGTTTTTCCCCTTCCTTGGCAACCGCTGCCAGGGGACCCCGTGCGCAGTGATGATTGCTCATCACCAGACCGTCTTCGGAAATAAATGATGCCGTACAACCTGGAAGTCGTAACGTACCCAAACGCGCCTTGTCGAACCACGCTTTGTCAGGAGTGAAACCGTAGGTTTTCTTGAAATAGTCAACCGGAGGAAAATCGAATGTCCACATCTTGCCTGTGTCAAACTGACCAGCTTTGACGTTCTCAAGAACCTGCTGACTGGTGACCTCCGGTCGTGTCCCCTGGGAACTCGAGCAGCCGGCGAAGAACACCAGCGAGGCCAGAAGCACAACAACGGAAGATCTGATAATTGTTCGCAACATGGAGACACCTCGTGAAATGTTGGATATTGATTTGAATAGGGCAGAAAGTGTTATGAAGGTAACAAGAACTCTCTCTTCACGCAACGAAAACCATCGTCGGAAACCTGACAGGTCTGCCTTGTGCCATTCCAGCAATTGACAATCCCTCAAGACAAGGCTGATGAGTCGATTCGCAGGCTGAAAACTCCTGACAGAATAGCACCGGCGATGACATATTCGAGTGTGTCGTACGTAAACCATTGTAGTGCGAGAGCATAAGGAATCTGCATGATGGCGTAGTTTCCATAAGCGTTCGGAAGAGCAACCATAGGGCAACATAAAAGCCGTAGCGAATCCCTTCAGATATTCCTTTTCCCTCATATCCCTTCGAAAAGATGAAGACGAAGAAGAAGGAAAAGAACATGCCGGTGACAGGCAGCATCCAGAGTTTCATTTCCGAGATGGGACGCCAGATGTGGGAATACGAGCTGTAGATCGGGTCGAGGAGAAAGAAATTCACAAAACCTTCAAGCACCTGTGTCGTCACGAATACGGTGACAAAACCAATCCAGAGTTTCTTGTTCATCGCGAACCTCTCTCTCAGCGGTTAAACCAGAACATTGGATTCATTTGTGCGAGCCCCGCTCCCTACTCTTCGGACCTGGCCGGGCTCTGTCGAATGATGGAACCGAAGAAGATGCTATTCAAGAAGAGCCTGTTCGTCCCGTACCAAAACGCACGGAAGTTCGGATTGTCCGTCATCAAAATGACACGGCCCGACCGGAGAGTGCTGACGATGATAGCGGCCGAGTTCCTCACCAGGGGTTCGAAATCCCTGTGCATGTATCCGCTCAGCAGCGGCGTGCGTGCATAGACAAGAGGCGTGGCATACGCGTTGCGCGAAGGCTCCATGAAAATTGCATTTCCCCGGAAGACGCTGAACCGGTCCTCATCATAACCAAAGAGAAGCGGATGCGTTCGGTCACCCGTGACCTCGAAGATTGCACCGTCGAGGTTCATCGCTCCGGAATAGCGGCTTTGTTCACCGTAGGGACGGCGAAGGACAGTGGAATCCCGTCTCCCCGGTTCAAGTTTGCGGAATCGCGCCGTCGCAATGTTGTTATTTACAGCCCACTCAGCGGCTCGCTCCATAGTGATCAGTGTTCCACCGTATTCCACCCATCGTTTGATGGCTGCCGTTCCTGCCGAGTCAATGCTGGTGTAGACACCATTGCTCATGGCAATTGTGGTGTATCGGTTGAGATCAACCCTGCCGAGCGCCTGGGTCTCGACTAGGGAAACCTCCATATTGAACCGATAGTCGAGCAAATGCCACGCTTCTCCCACATCGGTCGATGACACGCCGGTACCGACGACGAGCATCACACGCGGCATCGGCACGGGTTCAAACCCAGGGCTGCCAAGGTCGATGCCATCAGAGCTCGCTCCTGAAGACAGGGCATAGACTCGTATCGCATCGTCCCGTGCGATGATGTCCAGTATCTTTTGCAGCGTGTCCGCTTTTTCCTTCTGTATTCCTGTCGGGATCATAATGGTGCCGTAGTCGAACTTCCGCTTGCCTTCACTTGTGGCTGACTCGAAGGGGCGGGTGGCGACTCTCGCTTTGATACCAGCTTTCAACAGTCGGTAGAGTGCGCGGGGTGCGAAATATCCACGCCATTCAAATATGTACGCGTACGCGTTCGATCCGCCGACCATTTCACCCTTTGGCTGAACGGGCCAGTCAATTCTCGCTCCCATCAGATCGCGTGCAGGCGATTTGAGTTCCGAAAACGGAAGGTTGAACGCAAGGGGAAGAGTCCAGCTGGAAACATCATAGAAGAGGCTGTCGGTAAACGTGGTCCGTTTCTCAAACAAAGAAGTCAGCAGCCGGAATTGTTTCTGATTGGTTGGGACGAGATACGCGTTCCCCGGCTCGTAGACACGATCTGCGAGCCGAACTTGTTTTGCGAGCGCATACACCTCGATCTGGTGGCGTCGAAGAATTTCAATGAACGAATAGGCGCGGCTCGGATCAGATGCGGCGCTGAAGACATAACCCTTGATCGGCGACTGTTCCGATTCCTTAAGAGCTGAAGTGAAAAACGTGCGTTGATATGACAGCAGATCCTTGCGCAGCCCCTGTGCGGCTTTCAACACGGAGAAGGAGGTTGTGTAATGATTCCGAAGGCTTGCGGTAAAGGTAAGAGGGCCGTTCACGCTTTCCTGAACCTGACCGCGTGAGCTTGCCTGCTCGTACAGGATACCGAGCGAGCCAGTGATGTCCGGATACGAAGATCCCTTCCCGATGTAGAAATCGTCGAACTCTTCCCGGCTGAAATAGAGCGAACCAATGCGGTCCAGCGCCTCTGCGTGGTATTTGGCAATCGAACGCGTGAGTTCATCGATCATCGCCGGTGTGTTGGGATTCGTGCGTCCCGGCACGCCCGGCTGGAAAAAGAAAGTGGAGTTTGTCCCCATTTCGTGATGATCGTTCAGGATGTTGGGGAGCCATTCGTAGTACTTCTTCAGGCGAGCGCGGCTTTCGGGGTGCTGCAAAGGCAACCAGTCGCGGTTCAGGTCGAACCAGTAGTGGTTCGAGCGCCCGCCGGGCCAAACTTCAGCGTGCTCACGGTTGGCGGGATCGGCGACAGGATTCTCTGCGCGGTGGGTATTGACCCATTGTGAAAATCGACCGAGACCGTCCGGATTGATCATGGGATCGAGCAGAATCACGGTTCGGGCAAGCATCTGTTCTATCTCGGGTCCCTGAGCACTTGCCAGTGTATATGCGACCCTAACTGCCGCGTTGCTCCCGCTCGCTTCGTTTCCATGCACGCTGTAACCAAGCCACACCACGATAGGCATGGTTTCGATATCAAGTCCCACCGATGCTGCCGGATTGCTTAAGGCACGATGTTGCCCCTTGATTTCTCCGATGTGCTTCTGATTCTCCGGTGAAGTGATGGTAAGAAGAAGGAGGGGGCGTTTCTCGTACGTCTCACCGTACTGTTCAACCGTCATGCGGTCCGATGATGCGTCAAGAGCCTTCAGATAGTCGACGATCTGATCCGGTCGGAGATGTCGTTCGCCGACAGAGAATCCGAAAAACGATTCCGGTGTTGGTATCTGTGGTTGTGCTTGTGCGACAGAGAGCGTGAAGACGAGAGAGAGAAGAAGTGTTCGCATGAAGGCTCCGGCTCAGGATGGTTGTTGATGCTTCCTCATGGGGCGACGGTGGTGCCAGAACGTGTCTCGTTGATCGAAGTCGAATCGGGATCAATATATCAAAAAAGGAGTGAGAATCCATCGGGACCCTCTGCGTATTGGAATTACGATCAAAGAAGCACCGACTGATGCGAGTGGTGTCGTACCCACCGCTAACTCCGATCCCGAAAGAGTTCACTACCGAAAGCAGGATGTCACGTTGATTTTCAGAAGGGAAAAGTATAGTTTGAAGTCACACAGCCTAACAAGCCTCAGGAGGAACCAATGATCACCAGGAACGACGCGCAGCCGGAATCGCTCAAGGAACGCGTTGCTCTCCATCTTCGCGCTGCGGATATCCTGGTCAAGGAATCGAAATTCGCAGATGCTGTTGCACAGATCGAAGTGGCGCTTCAGCTCGATCCGAAGAGCTACTATGCCCGGTCATTCCTTGAGAGGGCCCGTGCCCAGATGGAACGAGCCAGGCAGAAAAAGGAATTGGAACAGCCGGAAACCAAAGATACGAAGGCGACCCTTGAGGACCAGAGGATAGCACAGATCAGCCTCTTGTTGCGGACTGCCGATCAACTTATCGCAGCGAAAAAATACAAGCTGGCCCAGCAGCAGGTCGAAAAAGTGTTTGCGATCAATCCGCAGAACTACTATGCGAAGGGCTACGACGAGCGCATCACCCTGCTCCTTGAAGCTGAGGCGAAGAAGCTGCCCGGCCAGCCAGCTCCCGAGAAACAACCCGCCCCGGCCCCGCGCCCTGCCGCACCGGAGCCTGCCATGGACGAATGGAAACCCGGCGAGCGCGCCAGCGTTGCGATGTACCGTGAGCTGCTGAAGGAAATGTGGTTCGACGGAAGGGTGACTGAGGCAGAAGTGCGCGAACTGAAGAAAGTGCGGGATCTCTTCAAAATCACCGATGCCGAACACAAGGAGCTCGAGAAACAAATCCAGATCGACGCCTACGTCGAAGCGCTGCGGATTGCCTGGAGAGACGGGGCGATCAGCCAGAATGAAAACGATGTTCTGCAGCTCATGCGGGAGAAATTCAATATTACGATGGAAGAGCACATGAGCGCGGAGGCGAAAATTCTTTGGGCAAAAAACACTCCGGACGCCAAATCGACGATTCTCCTGGTTGACGACGAAGAAACCCTGCTGCTTTCGCTGGCAGCCAACCTTCGCAAGCATGGGTACGACGTAAAAACGGCCGAAAGTGTCGAGAAAGCGCTCGAGTTGCTGGAGCGCTCCATTCCTTCGATCATTGTATCCGATTTGCTCTTCGGGGAAGGTCAGCAAACAGGGATTGAGTTCTATCAGCAGGTGCGCAAGGATCCTCGCCTGAACAGCGTACCGTTTCTGTTAATGAGCGGTATCAGCGATGAGTTTGTGGTGCGTGCAGGGATGAGGCTGGGGGTGGATAACTTTATTCAAAAGCCCTTCGATCTCGAGTTGTTACTTGCCACGATTGAGGGGAAGCTCAAATCATAAGAGGAGAAAGCAACCTCGAAAACGCCAGGCGCAAGTCGTAGTGCGAAATTTCATTTCGCACCACAGATGCATTCTTTGCCGTGAGTCTGCCTTCGAGGTGTCCAAGCCAGAGTGTCGAAAGAGGAGGGCTGTCCCAAACGTACTATCGACGATTTGAGTTGCTTACGGAGTCATCCAACATCGGCGATATTCGAATACTCAACCTGAGGCTGTCCAAAATGCCAGCCCGTCACGCGTTCTGGCGGGTAGGTCGACCTGCCCATTTCTGTTCCAGAAGGTCTGGCGGGAATGCCATTTCGACCACGTCGAGTTTCGAGAATCGTCGATATTTCAGATTTCCCGAGGCAGCCGCAAAGGTCAATAGTACTTTTTGGACAGCCTCTACATTTGGGACAGCCCCAACATTCCGCCCTACCTTTGCCAGAGAACCTCCCTCATTCCAGCCAGCGCCCGGGCCCGGTGGCTGATCAGGTTTTTCTCTTCTGCAGTCAACTCTGCATATGATCGTGAAAATCCATCCGGGATGAAGATCGGATCGTAGCCGAAGCCATTCGTTCCGCGTGGCGACTCCGCCAACCTTCCAGGACAAATCCCCTCTGTTACCTCTGTGCCATTGTCGCCAAAAAGCGTCAGCACGGCGCGGAATTGCGCTCTCCGCCGTCGCGGGGCTACACCGCGCATTTGCCCCAGCAGCTTCTCATTGTTTTCTTCATCTGTTGCGCCGTCACCGGCATAGCGCGCAGAGATCACACCGGGTCTTCCGTTGAGGAAAAACACCTCGAGACCGGAATCGTCGGCCAGCGCAGGAATCCTGGTATGCAGGTGGACCGTATGCGCCTTCTGGAGCGAGTTTTCCTGGAACGTTGAGCCTTCCTCCTTGAGCACCGGAACATCGGGGAAGTCGCTGAGCGTCAGGATCTCAAGTCCGAGACCCCTGAGAATAGTCTTGATCTCTTCGGTCTTGTGTTCGTTCCTTGTAGCGAGGACAATTCTGTTCATGCAGATCCCTGATGAGATTCCCGGGGGAACATCTTATAGAAAATGTTGATAGCAGTGCCAAGTGTCGTCAGGCAATTCAGAATCGTGAAGACCACGTTGCCGAGGCTCAACGCGTAGAAGGCGAGACTGAGACTCCCGAGCGCTGACAAGACGAGGAATGCCGTATTCACCGGACAGTGTCCCTGCTTGATGGTATCGATTGACTGGGGGATCCAGCACAGAACGAGAGCCGTTAGGCCAACATATCCAATCCACACCATCAGGTACCTTGTCAGTATGAGACTTTATCGGATTTGTTCAGCCATGCACGAAAGGCAACGAAGGCTTCATCCCGAAGAATCTGTTTCATAGGGATCTTGCGCAGTTCGTGAGGACGGGAAAATTCATCATAGATAAAGCGGTCATCGAACCCTATCCCGGCTGCATCATCGCGCGTGTTTGCGTAGTACACTGCCTTCGGCCGGGCCCAGTAGATTGCACCCAGACACATCGGACATGGTTCGCATGTTGTATAAAAA
>QYQB01000295.1 GCA_007280275.1 bacterium
GAGGGGAGCAGACTCCGCCAGCCGAGGTTGTGCTATAAGCCATATTTGTCATTTCGAGTCCCGCTGTTTCACCCTGTCATTTCGAGCGTAGCGAGAAATCTTAACCATCCATGTCTGGATTCCCTGCCCGAAGCGGAGCGCAGGCGGGCAGTTGATGCCTGCTTAGATCTCTGCGTCGTGCTATAGACTTATTGTCTCTACTGCTCGTTTCCACTCCGCTGTTTTTTCTCTCCTTCATCTCCTTTCGTCTTCATTCCCTCCTGCGCCCGCGGATTCTGTGCTCCGCATCACGTGCCCTTCTGATCGGCGCTCGATTTTTCCCTCCTAGAAACGAGAATTGGCCTATTCCATTCGTCGCTTCGTGTCTCATTCTGTCTACGGTGTGCACCGTAGTCACACACGTGCATGCCCGTATTCCCCAAATTACGGTGTATAAGCTATGGTTATCGGGGCTCTTCTCGCGCACATTTGATCCAGCAATTCATAGGGCATCGTGTGACTATTCATATCGCTGGAGGTACCGTGAACGCAATCAGGATTCTTATTGCCGACGACCACAAGGACTTTCGCAATGTTGTGTGCGAATTTCTCAATCGGCTGCCGAATGTCATCGTCGTTGGTGAAGCAGATGATGGCGTCGACGTGATCGACAAGACAGAGTCGCTCGATCCTGACGTTGTCCTGATGGACATTACGATGCCGAGGCGCAATGGGCTGGAGGCAACGCGCATTATCAAAAGCCGTTGGCCCCTGAAGAAAGTTGTCATAGCAACGATGCATGACAATGCGTACTACCGTGCCCAGGCAGAGGAAGTCGCCGCGGATGGTTTCATTGTGAAGTCGTCGATCCGATCAGGATTGTTGGCAACCTTTGGGCAAGGCGTCTTTTCACCGATGAATACAGAGTGGTCGGTTGCGAGCGGCAAATAGTTCATTCACTGTACTCGGTTAGAGACACAAACGAAAACCCATTATTTGCCACAAAGGCACCAAGCCACAAAGGAAAAGATTTGAATTCTTTCAGTTTTCGTGGTGCTTTGCGTCTTCGTGTCTTGGTGGCAAGACTTGTCGGCCGCGTCTCTAGAACTGATCTGAAAGCTGACTCCTCGACCCTTCGAAAATCTCGGGGCAGGCAGCCCCGCCTTCGCTGAAGCTTCGGCGGGCCCCGACCCGGTCGGGGCGAGCAAGTGAAAGCTGATTCATCTTCTCAAAAAAAGGATTTTCTCTATGAAGCGACTCCTTCTCGTTCTCGCACTGGCCTCTTCGCTCGCGATGGCACAGAACTCGGGGAAAATTTCCGGCCGCATTGTCGATTCGAAGAGCAAAGAACCGCTCCCGATGGCAAACATCGTGATTCGCGGCACTGCGTACGGCGCAGCGTCAGATATCGACGGAAATTACTACATCCTCAACATGCCTCCAGGGTCATACGACCTCACGGCATCGATCGTGGGATATCGTGCTGTGACAAAGACGAATGTCATTGTCAACACCAACCGCACAACAACAGTCGACTTCTCGTTGGAAGAAACGGTAATCCAGGGTGCGGAGGTGGTCATCATCGCGACACGCCCGGATGTGGAGAGGGAAAAAACTTCGACAAGCGAAATTCGGCGCGGCGAGGAAGTGTTGAATGTACCAGGTATTCAGGACATCGCTGACGTGTTGACGTTGTCATCAGACATCAGCGATGGACATTTCCGCGGCGGCCGCGACAACGAGGAACTGTATAATCTCCATGGCATGGGGATCATGAATCCTCTGAACAGCGGATCCGCATTCAATCCCATCATGAGCGCGGTCGAAGAAGTCGAAATCATTACAAGCGGATTCGGTGCTCAATACGGCAATGCTCAGTCGGGCATCGTGAATATCTCGATGAAAGAAGGCTCCTCGAATAAATGGGTGGCGCGCGCAGAATCTCGCATGCGGGCCCCAGGACGAAAACACTTTGGTCCCAGCGTGTGGGACCCCACGGCGAACCCATATCTGGCGATGCTTGATTCACCTCAGAAATGGCTGGGGGGTGATCCGAACTATCCGAACGGCTATTGGGGCGGAATCGGATCCGGCTATGCGAACCGTTATGGAAAAGACACGACGACGCTTGCGACATTGTTGTACACACTTTGGCGAATGCAGGGACACCGCGATTTTGGCAAGAGCTACGACAATCTCCTGGACTATTCCCTGGATGCCAATGTGGGAGGCCCTCTGGCGAACAATGTACGCCTCTTCCTGGCGTTCCACACGGACAACGTGTGGCCAATCCTGCCGACACCGGAGCCCAACCTCAGCCGGCAATTGATGGGAAACATAGTCTATGACTTCGGACGCGGGATGAATCTCCGATTGAGCGGGGCGTATTCGAGAGCCGACGGCCATGTTCTCAGCGGAAGAACAACAACGGGCTGGTACAATTGGACGTGGGATCGCATCTTTGACGTGAAACGCACAAACGACGAGAACATTCAACTCGGCCTCCGATGGACGCACGCAATCAGTCCAAGCACATTCTACGAGGTAAAGTTGAATTCGCTCCGGACCACCTCCATCGAGGGCTCACCGGTAACCAATCCTGCTGCGCTCGACGGAGTATCTTCCAATCTTGTCTGGGAGAGCTGGACAAATCTTCCAGACGGGTTCAACTATGGCGAGACCGACGCGGACTTCAGCACAGAGAAAACGCGGACGATCAGCCTCGATGCATCAATCACAAGTCAGGCGACGTCATCGCATATGCTGCTCGCGGGCCTCCAGGGAAACTGGTACGGCATCGACGTGTATAATTTGAGTTCTGTCACTTCGAGAACCGGAGGAAGCAGAACACAGTATTCGGCAAAGCCGTACGAAGCCGGGATTTACGTTCAAGACAAGATGGAATTCGAGGGGATGATCGCCAATGTTGGACTGCGGTTGGATATGTATAACGCAAATGTGATGTACTACTCGGACACCTTCGCGCCATATCGCTACACCGACAGCCTCGGTCTTCAGAGAGTTGATGAACGATTTGCAAAAAAAGAGAAAACACCGGTTGTCGCCCGGCTGCAGCCACGCGCGGGATTCTCTTTCCCGGTATCAACGGAAACCGTTTTTCATGTGAACTACGGGACGTTCCTGCAGCGGCCTCCGTTCATCCGCATCATCTCTCAGACCGTGAACAGGAAGGAACTCTACAGCTACGGAGGGGCTTTGTCCGTGGTCGGGACGCTCGGGAATCCGAGACTACGGCCGGAAGTGACAAGCAGCTATGACATTGGCGCCACGCAGGCATTGGGTGCAGGGTTCACGCTGGACATCAGTGGATACTATAAAGACGTCAGGGACCTCCTCCAGCAAGCCATCTATAGTTCGAAACAAGGGAACTATGTGACCTACATTAACCGGGACTATGCGGACATTCGCGGGTTTAGGGTGGGATTTGCAAAACGGAGCGGCATGTTGACAGGCACACTGAACTACACCTACGGTGTCTCTACAGGTAAGAACAGCTCATCTGATGGTAATCAAGTTCCCACAATCTATGAAAGTGGTCCATCGAAAGACCCCGTTCCCCAGGATATCCTGCTAGATTTTGACAGAACACATAATTTGGTTGCCAACCTGGGTTTCAGCACACGTCAGGAATGGGGACCGATGTTGTTTGATTCGTATCCGTTCGAGCGAATTACGATTGCTGTCACATCCTTCGCCCGCAGCGGCCGCCCGTACTCTTCCCGCCTCAACCCCGGGATTCTCATGAACAAGCGGGCGCCAAACGAATATAACACCAACCTGAAAATCACGAAGCAGGTGTCCCGCTTCTTCGGTGCCAGCGCGTCGTTCTACCTTGAGGTCTCCAATCTGTTCGATACAAGAATCTATGACTACACAGCAGTCTTCAATCCCGACCTCAACAATACAAGTAATCTTTCGAAATGGACGGTCAAGTACGAGAAAGGCGAAGACATCACATACTATGAAGATGACCTCCGCCCGGGATTTTTGATAAACCAGGAATTCAGGATCTACTCAAATCTACCAAGAGCAGCGCAGTTCGGCTTCATCATCAACTTTTAAGTGCGTGAGGAGCAACACATGGGACCAATCAGGAAGCTTGCCATCCTTCTCTGTCTGCTCGCTAGCATCGGGATTGCACAGATGCAGAAGGACTATCTCATTCACAAACGCGGGATGCTGAGCCAAACCGTTTACAACACCGGTGAGCTTGGCCGGAAGTATGTCACCTCCAATGCCAACACAGAACTTGGCATACCCTCGTTGGAATGGCCCGCAAATTCCGCTACGGTCGTCGATGCGAAACAGTATTCGGGTCAACACAATTCCTATGGCGGAGGCGTTCAGATCGCCGCGGATCGGGTTGACTCAACAGCGCGGCTCTATGCCCTCTGCGGGGGGATGATTGACGCCGTCGCGGAGTATATCAATTCATTTCCGCTGAGCCAGACTCGCATTGAGAACTATCCCGTCCTCGCCGACGGAAGTTTGAATACGGCCTACAATCCAAATGAAGCGGAAGAGATCATCATCTCCAAATGGGCAACCCCCGTCGGCGTGACGATCACGCGCACCAGCCGTGTGTGGAGCTTCCCCGATTACGATGATTTCATTATTTATGAATACGAGTTCGAGAACACAGGCGATCTGGATGGAAATCCGGCAACGCCAGCCAGGCCAGTGAGACTCATTGATTTCATCGCCAACTTTGATCATGGCCTGACGTCGGGCAAATTCGGATATGACAGGACGTCCAACTCCTGGAGCCCGAGTGTCGTTGAGAAGAAGGACTACTTTGCACGGTTTGACCCGAAGCGCTGGCTGCAATATGGACTACACCGCACCGGCAACCCCGAGCCAAAGTACTTTTCCGAATGGGCTTCGACGGGGAAGAACGGCGGCGGGTTGCTCACGCCCCAGGCCGCAGGCTACATGGTACTGTACTATGATACGCTTCATCTTGTGCACAGAAGAGATGGCACCAAAGCAACGGGTATCATCACGGGCGCAGACACAATATCGTGGGATTCCAACGGACACATCAAGCAGCCATACTATCAGAGGATAGAAACTTCGCAAATGACCGCTTTTGGGAAGTTGATTCCTTATGTCCTAGATATGAAGCAAGCTCTCAAGCTCGGTCCCAATACGAATGTCAATATCTTTGGACCGGATTGGGTGGGCCGAGCCTCGTTCAACTGGCGACAGAGTAATTACTTCGCGATAGGGCACAATATTTCCTTCGGGCCCTATAATCTGAACCCCGGCGAGAAAGTTCACATCACGATAGCCGAAGTCTGCGGCTACGGTGCCGCGCGTGCGGAAGAGACGGAGGCGGGCGTGAAAGATATAGGCGGGAGCAACGGACAAACATCTCCCCCGACTGCTGAATCGGGAGATTCACTCTACGCATTCTACACAGTTCCGAACTATTGGGTACCCAAGACACAAAAGGAGCTCAACAAGAACTCTCTGAATACGATCGTCTTCGGCAGCGATTACTTGAGTAAGTACTCGTTGCCCGACTATGTCAATTCGAATGTTGTAACGGTGCGCGAGGTGGCAGACCGGGCAATCCAGGCATACACAAACGAACCGTTGGTCAACCACAACGCAGTGCAATACTGGCCCGAAAAATACACCGAGCATGGTGTGTATTCCATTCCAATTCCCGTTCCGGCTCCGGGGATCACCATGGAGAATACGATCCTTGGAGAAAACAGGATCGTCTGGGGTCCTCAGGTAGAATCGTTCTCGGCTCCGAGGCTCCAGGGAACGTTCGACCATTACGAGGTCTATAAAGCGTCTCATCCATTGGGGCCGTGGACAAAGCTCGTCGCCGTCTCGAAACGTGATGCGCAATATTTTGCCGACGGCAAGTATCAGTTTGTCGACAAGAACTCACGGATCGGCGACTACTTCTACTACTCAGTCGTCTCGGTCGACAACAAGGGCAACAAGAGCGGCCGGACGAACATGACCCTGCATCAATCATCGATTGGCGCTGCGGCGTCGCTCGGCAAGGTCTTTGTCGCTCCCAATCCGTTCCTGGTCAAATCAGGTCAGGGGGGCGAAAGCATCGGCGGTGATATCAATTCCCAACTCCGCTTCTACAACCTCCCGCGGAAGTGCACTATCCGTGTGTATTCGTACAGCGGGCAGCTGGTTCAGACCATCGAACACGACGAGGATAAGATCAATCACCCGTATTTCCAGGTAACTCGGAATAATCAGCTGATCGCTGCAGGAGTCTATTTCTACGTCGTCGATACACCTGACGGCTCCCGTGCCCATGGCAAATTTGTCATCATCAACTGAGCGAGGCAGATGACTATGAAACGCACATTTCAATCTCTGGCAACTGTGCTCTTGCTGGCGGTGTGCATCGGGCACCTGCAAGCACAAAAGGTTGGCACAAGCTCGCTCCAGTTCCTGAAAGTGATGCCGACAGCGCGTGCAACGGCAATGGGCGATGCGTATGTGTCGCTTGCGAGCGGCGCAGATGCAACATTCTGGAATCCTGCAGGATTGACAAACCTGCAGAACCACGAGATGACCTCCACCCTTACCATGTGGCTGTTCGACACGAAGCAAATAGCATTGGCGTATGGACTGCCGATGGGAGACTGGGGGACGCTCGGTTTTCAATTCCAATACGTCGATTTCGGATCGATTGAAGAGACACGGGCGGATGCTGTCGATTTGGTAGTCCCGGCGAATGGTGCGCCCTTCTTCAACGCGGGCCTGACCGGACGATCCTTCACTCCCTATTCGTACTTGGTCGGTCTCTCCTACGCAAAGGCATTTACCGACAAGTTTTCGGCTGCGGTCACGGCGAAGTACGCGATGGAATCTCTCTGGTCGGACCAGGCGATCACCGTGGTCAATAGTGTAACCGGGGAGGTGACATCCTACAAGACGTATGCCGATGTCATTCTCTTCGATTTCGGCATGCTGTACAAGACGGGATTTCGCTCTGTCCAGATTGGTGTGTCGGCGCAGAACTTTGGACCTCAGGTAAAGTTTGCCGATGCGGCGCATCCCGCACCGCTTGCGTTCCGCCTTGGTGTCTCAGCGAACCTCTTCGGCCAGGAGGCATTAATGTTCCAGGACGATATGCATCGTCTTACGGTTGCCTATGATCTGTTCCAACCCAATGACTACAGACAACAGATGCACGTGGGAGCGGAGTACGCGTTTTCAGAATTGCTCACCCTGCGTGCGGGATACAAATATGACTACGACAGCGAGGGGCTGACCTTCGGCGGCGGGCTTCATACCGATCTGGCCGGATGGGCCGTGCGGCTTGATTACAGCTTTGGCAGAATGAATGAGTTCCTGAACAGTGTGCATCGCATTAGCTTAGGAGTGCAATTCCGATGAAATCGAGTCTTGCCAAAAGAATAGACGTCACGATCGTTGCCGCGATTCTGAGCTTTGCATCCGTCTTCGCTCAACCTGCCGCCAGACCACTTGATGTTCAGGGTCTGGATCAGTTCTCTGCCTCAGGTGTTCGTTCGCGTGCGATGGGCGGAACCGGCGTGGCGAGTGCGGTGGACGCTTCTGCTCTCTTTTCCAATCCTGCTGCTCTTGCACAGCTCTCTTCGTTTGAAATTCGTGCCGGCGGTCTCTTTGGCAGCACCATGAGCAAACAGACCCAGGAATGGGTGCCGATGAGACCTCTCCCAGGTCTTAGTGCATTGTTTGAGGGTCTCACTGGTGATGTCAAAACGCCAGATAGTCTTGGAAGATCAGGTCTACCGCTGAGCGCCTGGAACACGTTGCAGAAGCAGTACGATAACCTCACTCCGGGTTGGGACAGAACTTCATCGCGGACACAACCGCTTTCGCTGGCAGCTGCCATGCCGTTGACTGTTGCAGGCATGAACGTGGCAGCGGCTATTGGCTTTTCGCAGGTCATCAACCTTGACCACTATTTTCAGAACAACAATTCCATGTCACCATACCTTGGTCAGGAGCGCCCGGATCCGTTCTTGATCACGAACAGGAACGACACCCTGCACATCAAGTGGTACCAGTATACCCGCCAGAGAGAGGGATCTGTGTACGGGATTACACCCGGTGTATCCGTCACGCTTCTTCCGGGCCTGAGAGTCGGCGGATCAGCTACGGTTCTCACCGGTTCCTCGGATGACAACGAGAAACGGGTGGAGCGGGGCCACATCAATATTGCTATCAGCAATGGTGTGGGCTCGAATTTCATGGTTGACACTGTCTATTATAGACAGTCGAAAGTGGGGACGTCGAAGTACAGCGGCACGATGTTCACTTTCGGACTTCATTTTCAACAGGAGCGGTACAGTCTCGGCGTGACACTCAGGCCGCCGATGAAGATCACGAGAACATGGGATCGGGATGTGGCGAGTATTGACACCACCAAGAAACCAATGCCTGTCAGACTCGACGATCAACCCAGGAGAAGCTTTCATGAGAGCGGCAAGGATTATCTCGACTTTCCTCTCTCCTACTCTCTTGGAATAGTGCTGAAGCCGACAGACAAGTGGATGATTGCTTTTGACTACGAGCTCAAGCACTTGGCAGATGTTGAGCTGACTTCAGCAACCAACAGTACGGTATCGCGCCCATGGGTCAACACCAAAGGAGCCATGCGGATCGGTGCAGAATATCTTGCCAGCAAGCTGATTGCTCTGCGAGGCGGCTACCGTGAAGACGTTCAAGCGTTCTCCCCGGACGGATCGGCGATCATCGACGAGCCGGCCCGCGGCGGAGTCTATTCACTTGGCGCGGGAATCTCCTTGGGGAACATCTTCATTGATATGGCGTACGAGTATTCGGTCTTGAAGTACCAGGACATCTACCAGTCCAATGCGAACTACAACACGCGGCAGCAGCACCAAGTTATGCTGGAATGTGCGTACCGCTTCTAGTGCAGCGCCCGGTCAAATACCATATTTATGGAGTTTATGGTTCTCAACGCAGAGACTGATGACTTTTGCCTCTGCGATTCTCTGCGGACTCCGCGCCTCTGCGATGAAAACCAATACGTGATCTTTCGAGGAGTGATATGAAGAATACAGTACTCTGGAGTTTAATCTTGTTGGCAACCGTTCTCTTCGGCTCCTGTGCTGAGAACCTTGATCCTCTCTCCCCCGGTTCGATGAACGGGGAGTATGCGCTGGGGCTGAAGTCGCTTGTCCCGCTGGCTGTTGGCAACTCGTGGACATACAACGTCACGGTGTATGATACCTCCGGCACGCAGCGAAATCAGTTCGCCTATACGCTCAGCGTGAGAGACACGGTGACAGCCGATACGAGCAAGATCCCATTGTCGAGTGCGGGCAGGAAATCCCTCACGCGAGGAGCGCTGGTGTGGTACCTCCTTCAGGGAGAATCGGGAGCCACCACCTGCTGGCAGGTCGATAGCCTGGAGAACCTGCGCATCCGCAAATCCGACGATACGCGCTTCTTCGAACAATCGGCATTCAATTTCAGGGCTTTAATCGGTGATGTAACTCCGTCGCGGTACATCGGCATAGATTCCGTTCTCGGGAAGGCTGATTCCGTAAGATCCACGCTTGTTTCAAAGGGAGCGGACACACTGAGAACGACGCTCGGTTCGGCTCCCTATTTTCAGTATCGGGAGTCCTACGCACTGCGTGCTGACTACACCAACTACTACTTCAAGCCGGGGTTCGGGCTCTTTCTCGTTGAAAAGTATCAACGGACACCAGGCGGGAAAACGGTTCGTGTGCGACGCGACGAGCTGACGTCGTACTACTTTAAATGATGCTCAGCGCGCGCAGTCACTGCCAGGAGCGCCCGCCTGACCGACGTAGTCGGGCTGGAAGCGACGAAGTTCCGCTCTTTGAATCCCGTTCGTGGGCGGAATCCAAGAGCAGACAATCAAAACCAAAACCCTGTCATTCCCGAATGTCTCTGTCGGGAATCCAGGACTGAGCTCTGCCTTTGCACGTGGCCGATGCAGTTCACGTTCTGGATCCCCTCCAACAACATGAGGGGATGACAAAAGAAGTCACTTCGCAAAAAA
>QYQB01000202.1 GCA_007280275.1 bacterium
CTGAATCGTTAGACGTGCGCCGGGCTTCAATGGCAGTCTGGACTTCACGGCGGTACTCACCGCTCACCATACCGGCATAACGGATGCTCTGATCCAACACGGTCAGCTGTAAATGATTCGTCGAAGACGTTGGCTGGGTCTGCAACGAGGCGTGGATCCCTTTGCGTCCGAGCAGATCAAGAAAAGCATTTTCCACCAGTGTTCGCGACGCTCCCCCCTCAACTAAAACTGCGATTTGATCGACTCCGCTCAAGGATCGACTGAGCCTGACAAAGGTCTCTTCAGCAATACTTGCCGCCTGCGAACGCAGGATCAGAGCGCCACTCAAGCCGCTTGTTTGCGCATCAACGTGCAGCGACAGTACTGCAACCGTCAACCCTGTAGCCAGAAGATTTCGAGCGGCTCGTTGGGAGATCATTGAGGTCAGATGGAGATTCCTCTCAGCTTCAACGTACAATCGACCTTCGAGTTGAAGGTAGTCAAGATCGAAACGCTCAGTGGATTCCACCCATAGCCATCTCTTCAAGCCTGGCTATGCGCTCCTCAGTCGGCGGATGCGTTGAGAATAATTTCATGATCCCTCCGCCGCGAAGAGGATTGACGATGAACATGTGGGCCGTTGCCGTACCGGCGTTCTCCATCGGAATTCGTTGCACTCCGCTCTCCAGCTTCTTAAGAGCATGTGCGAGGCTCAGAGGTCGTCCGCAAATCTTTGCTCCCCCTTCGTCGGCCGCGAATTCCCGGGAACGAGAGACTGCAAACTGTATGAGCATCGCTGCAATCGGAGCAAGGATGATGAGCAGGATTTCTCCAAGTGGATTCGAATTCTCACGGTCCCTGCTTCCCCCGCCGAACATAGAAGCGAACATGGCCATCCTGGACAAGAAAACGATTGCACCGGCCATCGAAGCCACGATGGTTCCGGTCAGAATATCGCGGTGTTTCACATGCGCCAGTTCATGAGCAATAACCCCCTCGAGTTCATCCTCACTCAGCAGTCGCAGTATTCCCTCGGTTGCGGCCACGGCCGCATGCTCTGGATTCCTTCCTGTGGCGAACGCATTCGGCGTTTCCCCCGGGATGACATAGACTTTCGGCATGGGAAGTTGCGCCTGTGTGGCCAGCTTTCGAACGATCGCAAACAATCGCGGCGCATCCTGTTCACTGGCTTCCTTGGCACGGTAACTCATCAGAACTATCTTGTCGGAAAACCAATACATCCCAAAGTTCATCAGCAAGGATATGCCAAAAGCGAGGACGAGACCCTGTTCCTGTCCAAGCCACTGGCCGACAAGCATCATCAAGCCCATCATAAGGACCATCAAGCCGACTGTTTTCACCATACTCATGAAGATCTCTCCTTCTCAAACAAGATCAATTAGTAGCTTCCATGCTGGTAATTTATGAAAAAAACCCGGCAGATTCAATATTATTCAGGCTCCCTGAAGTGCCCGAGGCAGCACCAAGGGAAGAAACGAGGCAACTCAATCCAGGAAAACCGAGGAAAGGGTACTCTTTCAGGAGGGGTCTTCAGAAGTACGCAGACCGTACGATGAGCGGATACGCTTGAGTGATTCCTCCACAAGACCAAGATCTTCATCGAGGAAGTGACGCGAAAACCGCCTCGATCGCTGAATTTCCAGCGAGTCTACATCTGCCAGGATGAGGTCCTCCTCAAACATTTTCCCAGTCGAGATCATGACTCCACCCGGACTCACAACAGCAGACCCACCCCAGAAATTGACACCGTCTTCAAATCCCACCCGGTTGCAGAAAACGATGTACGAGCTCAGAAGCCTGGCATATGAACGATGTTGTTCGTGATTAACACGTGCCGTTTCCATTTCAAGGCTCCCCGTCGCGAGGCGCGATGGACTCGCCGTCAGCGAGAAGATGACCTCTGCACCGTCAACAGCAAGCAAAAATGGGAGCGAAATGTGCCAAAGGTCCTCGCAGACAAGGAGTCCGAATCTCCCGAGTTTAGAATCGAACGCTCCCACATTCTTTCCCTGGCTGAAATAGCGCCCTTCTTCAAACATTCCGTAGGTCGGAGGATAGACTTTTCTGTGGATATGCCGAATTGAGCCATCTTCCAGAAAGATCGCCGAATTGTAGACTCCATGATCCTCGCCACTTTCGACAAGCCCCATCACGATCGATATCGATTTGCTCGCCTCTCTGAGGGGAGACAACCGAGGATCGTGAAACGGATTCAGGGCGACATCCCAAGCCAGGTCGCGCAGCGTGTATCCGGTCAAGCTCAGTTCAGGGAACACAACCAGTTGGGCACCCTCCCGCTTGGCTTTCTCGATTGCCTCGAGATGATGGTGAAGGTTGCTGTCAATGTCGCCGACTTTCGCGTCGGTTTGTGCAAGGGCTATTTTGAATTTCATGCGAGGTGGGTCATCTGTGCGAATATGAAAACAATCTCTGAATCAGGAAGTTCCCAACCGGAGACACCGCCGAAACATCCAACCGACAATATTACGGAGAGCAACGGGGAAAAGGCTGAATACAGACTCAATTCTTCTTTGCCTTGCGCAGAGCACCTGGCTCGGGGTGTTCATCCGCACTCCTAAGAGATGCCTACTTTGTTCGAAAGCTCGTTCTTGTCCCCCGGCAGAACCGGGAAATGCATCGCCAGATGGTCACCGACAGAACGGACGGCGCTCAACAATCCCTGGCGGAATTCATTCCGCGCGAAGTTCGTCGACATCGCCTGTGCAATTGACTGCCATGTGCTGGTCCCGACTTTCTGATTGATGTGTTCGTCGGCCAGGATGAAGAACTCACGGGCTTCCAGCACAATGAATATAAGGATACCGGTTCGGTCTTCCGTCTTTACCATCCCGAGATGGACAAATTCGCGGCGAGCCAGTTGCTCCACGGTGTGAGTGTGTTCTTTCTTCGATCTCTTCTGTCGTATCGCCACACGAATTTCGCCCGAGGTGCGTTTCTCACATTCGGCGATCGCATCAGCGACATCTTTCAAATCTTGTTTGGACAGGAACTTCTTGACAAGGTTAGCCACGCTTCACCTCACGATAGGTCAATCATCTTGATATCTTTGATGTACTGAACCGTCTTGTCTTCCTTCAGATTGACAAGTTTTTCCATCTTCGACTCGATCCGTTCGACATTGTCATGAATGATCGAGAGGTATTTTCCTCTCTTGTCCGAATTGCCGTTCTTGATCAGCATATCAACGATGCCCTTCATGGTCTGCAGCGGGACTGTAATCTCTTTTGTGATCCCAAAAATCAATTCCTGCATTGCTTCAAGGCGTTTCTGTCGCACCTCCAGCTCCGCCACTTCCTTCTGGAACTTACGTTTGTCAACGACCGTCATGATCGTTTTCGGCAGAATGGGCGTGCTGATCTCTTCCTTCACAAGATAGTCGCGGACACCGAGTTTCATGACCTCGACAGCGAGATTCATATCCTTGTTCACTGTCAGGAATACCACCGGAGTCTCAACTTCTTTTTCCTTCAGAGCGCGCGTGATCTCCAGCCCGTTCATCCCGGGTAAGAAGTAATCCATCAGAATTACATCCACGCCTTGGTTACGAACAGCCTCTTCAATGCCTTCCGTGCCATTTGCCTTCCAGATGACTTCAATCTCAGCATCTTCGAAACGGCCGAGATAGATTCTCACGAGTTTTGCAAAGTCGATGTTGTCCTCGACGAGAAGTACCGTAATGTGTCTCTTGGCTGTCATAGGCTTTCACGTATGTTGGTAGTCAGGTACCTTTGGAACGGTATGCTTGAATTGTTTTCAACAGTGGGTCAACATCGTTGAGTATGGCAGATTTCGAAATATAATTGCTTGCTCCGAGCTCATACGCCTTGCGAACGTCTTCTTCGCGCTCCGAGCTGCTTACGATGAACACAGGAATCGCCTTCGTAGTCTGTTCTTCCTTCAGGAGGCGGAGCAGTTCACGGCCGTCGAGCCGCGGGAGGTTCAGGTCGAGAAAAATGAGATCGGGCTTCGCTTTTTGTTCTCTCTCAAGCGTCCGTAAATATTCCAGGGCGCGGCTTCCATCGTCGAAACACGTGAACTCATCCTGTCGGCCGGTCTTCCTGAATGCCCACTGAAGGATTGTCGTGTGATCCCTATTGTCATCGATCAGCAGGATTCTCAACGCCCCCTCTGTTGGCTCCACAGATCTCCCTTATCCCGTTGGTATCGTGAAAAAGAACGTCGCTCCCTGCCCCACCGTTGACTCGATCCAGATTTGACCACCGTGGGATTCAACAATTTTCTTCACAATTGTCAATCCCGCACCTACACCCTCATACTCGTCCTTCCTGTGCAATCGCTGGAAGATGAGAAAGATCTTATCATAATGCGCCGGCTCAATGCCGATACCGTTGTCGCGAACAAACAATGTCGTGGAATCCGGCGTCACCCTAGAACCTATTTCGATACGCGGGATTACCTTGTCACAAAATTTCAAGGCGTTTGCGATGAGGTTGCGGAAAACGATTCGAAGATGCGTGTCAACGGCCACGATTTCGGGCAACTGCTCTTGAACGATGACCTCGGCTTTCCGTTCCCGAATTGAGAACCGAAGCTCCTCGAGGACGTCGGAAATGAGGCCAACCAGATTGATCTCCGACCTTTTTTCCGTGAGCTTGCTGATCCGGGAGAGGAGCAGCAAATCATCAATAAGGCGTTTCATGTGCGAACACGAATCCACAACCGCTTGCAGATATTCCCGCCCCCCCGCGTCAAAGAGTTGCTGATATTCGTGACGGATCATCTTTGCATACCCCTCGACGCTGATCAAAGGCTCTTTCAGGTCATGGGAGACAACATAGGTGAAATCATCGAGCTCTTTGTTACGCGCTTCAATCTCAATCGATTTTCGGATTGTTTCTTGATACAACTGCGCCTTCTCGATTGCTATGCCGGCCAGATGAGCGATGCTCTGAAGGAGAGTCAGGTGCTCCTGAGAGTACATCTCCGACTCATAGGAATGGACGGAGAGCACACCGATGGTTTTCTGTTTGGAAACCATGGGGACCATCATGAGCGAAGCCTTTTTGGACTCTTTGGAAACAGGATGCAATGGCACATGCTGATCTGATGAAGACTTAAGCTGCAGCAGCGGCTTCCTGGTGGAGATCACCCCTGCGGTACTGACCGACTTGTCGAGAGAGATGGGTCCGTGCGGCGCGTCGATCTCTGACCGTATGCCGTTTACCAGGTCAATGGCAAAAGCCCGTCTAATCTCATTCTTTTCTTCATCGTAGAGATCGATGACAAACCCATCGACCGGGATAACTTTTTCAACCTGTTGGTACGTCGTTCTGGCGATGTCATCGGTGTTCAGCGTTTCTGTCAACGCACTGCTCAGGTCGTAGAGAACCTGAAGTCTTTGGAGTTGCCGGCTCAGTTCTTCGCGCGATGCCTGCCGCTCGCTGATATCGCGGGCAATGTTTACCATCAACACAGGATCGCCGGCCGCGTTGCGCAGGAGTGTCGTGTTCAAGCTCACGGACACGCGCTCACCACTCTTCCGTAACCACGTAATGTCAAAATCTCTCAGCACATTGTGTTCGCGCAATTTCTCCAGCCAGCTCATGAATGACCGTAAGCTCTCCTCCGGGACCCACGGATATGGAATCTCTGCGGCGAAGGCTTCCCGCCGCGTAAACCCCGTGAACCGCTGGAATTCGTCGTTCACGTCGAGGACTTTTCCCTGTAAATCCGTAATGACGAGTGCGTCGACCATCGAATTGATGACATTTCTCAAGAGACTCTCTGAATCGGTCAATCGCTTCTCGAGCTCCTTCCGATCAGTGATGTCGCTGACCGTGAGGTTGAGGGCCGGTGCTCCCCGGTACCAGATTAGGGCAAATGAGGTTTCCACGTCGATGGTAGAGCCCCCATGCCTGATCATCCTTATTTCGAAGCGCATGGGGATCGCCTCGCCGCGAAAGACTCTGTGCTGAAGCAGCGAGAAGAACATGCGCGAACCCTGATCGAGAAACTCGCGTATCTCCTTCCCTGCCACATCTTCCCCGGAACGGTAGCCGAGAAGTCTGCAGAAGGTGGGATTAACGACAGCAAGCCGATCGTTTTGCAGGATGCAAATGCCGTACGGTGAATGCTGAAACAAGGAATGGTAGTCTGTAGCTTCGTCACCCCACGGAAGGGAAAAGAACTCGTCCAGGAGAGCCGCCGTGCTCTGAGCTTTGACCAGTTGCTCCTCCTTGGAACCATGTTCGTGCATACGCGCGAGGCTAATGAGCCTAAGCCCGCTATCGAGATTGTTCGAGCGCAGCCGAACTCGAACGGTTGTGCCTTTCTTCTGCTCGAACGCCACCTCTGCGTCCAACGGCTCCTCCTGAGACAGTCTTGCCTGAAATCCCCCCACTGTCGTCGCGCCATGGAGTGTGAAAATAGCGTCGAGCGTCTTGCGAACCAGAACGGCGCGTCTCCGATTCAACAGCCTGGCAGCACTTTCATTCGCCTCCAAGCAACGTCCAAACCGATCGGTGATCAAGAGCGGGATAAAAGATTTTTCGAATGCCGACTCAAAAACGTCGACAGAATGCTCAATCTCCTTCCGCTTCTTCACCCCCTTCAGATGATTCTTGGCCTTTTGTTGCTCGTCCTCACGGACGCGGGACCGACGGCGATATGCGGCTGATGCGGCCCTCACTGGAGTAACTCAGGTTTCTCAGAATGATGGGCCGCCGTTTGGACAAAGGCCGCGAGTTCTTGGACACGATCCAGAAGCACTCGGGATCTCTCCGGTTTGAGCGATTGAAAACCATCCGAAAGCGCAGCCTGAGGATCCTGATGAACTTCTACCATGAACCCATCCGCGCCTGCCACAACCGCTGCCTGCGCCATGGGCATCACAAGATCCCACTGCTTGACTCTCTCGATCTGTTCCTTCGTTACATCTTTCTTCATCAAGACAAGCATATCTTCTCTC
>QYQB01000185.1 GCA_007280275.1 bacterium
CTGCTTGCACTGACCGCAGGAGATCCCCTGAACCACAACGACCCGATCCCCGATTCGCACGTGGCGAACCTCACTTCCCGCTTCCTCAACGAGACCGGCCGCGTCCACACCGGGGATCATGGGCAGCGGGAACTTTACCCCAGGGAGCCCCTGCCGTACCCAGAGGTCGAGATGGTTAATCGACGTCGCTTTTACCCTCACAAGAACATCATGTGGCCCGACCCGAGGAGTCGGAACGTCCTCGATAATCAACCGATCGATCCCCCCATGGTCATGAATTCTGACACACTTCATTCAGATCGCCTCGTCGTTCTGTGTACCTGGAAATAGTATTCAAAAAAGGATGGAAACACAAGGCGTGTCTGATGCCCTGGGAAGGAGTCCGACCGGCGCACTCGTGGTGTGCAAACTCGACGTCATCGGAACAAAAAGCGGACACAAACTGGCCCTGGCAGAGTCCTCGACGAAGTTTACCCCGCCATGCACGACCTGCCACCCGGTCGCTATTGGACCAGGGGCTTTTCCTTTAGAGCCACGCCAACAAGCCGTAAGTCATCAGCGAGGAGATATGACCCGGGATGGGCCTTCTCGTTTCCTTTACCAGGAAGGACGGTCAGTCGCACGTGGACCGCCGCGGTCGCGGCCGGAGGTTTGATATCCTTTGCGTATTCGACAAATTTTGACTTCGAATCATCAAGGTATTCCTCAATCGTTCCGACCGTGCTCCCGGTTGAATTGAGGAAACAGATGACGATGACACCCTGATCTCCTTCGATCGACCGCATGAGGAACCCCCCTGAGAAGTGGAGTTCCTTTCCCTCCGTCTGTATATTCTTCTGACAAACGTACCCTGCGACAATCGAGCCATAGAACTCCTTGACCTCGCATTTCACCGCCCGTGCACCCAAGTGGCTCGTTTTTGACGCCGAGACAACCGTGAGTGTGCCAGGGATATTGGAAGTATCCCAAGCGTCCGGGTTCTCGCCGGTGAATTTCTCGAAGTCCCCATTCTTGATGAGGTTCCCTGATTCCTTCTGAGCCGAAGCGCTCAGCGGAAGGCAGAGGATGAGCAGGATAACGCTGAACATGATCGGTGTCTTCATAATTTCCTCCGTGCACATGCTGTTAGTAACAGCCCGAGCTGAAAACAAAAAACCCCAACCTTGAAACATCACAGAAGGTTGGGGTTGATGTAGTACTCAATGATTGTCAAAACGACAACTGAGCGTGGCAATGTGTTTGCCGTCAAGTGAGACATACTCATCCTCAGTACGAGATGAGTCAAGAGCGAGCCGGACTAGTTCATGGAAACAAGCTCGGGGATCGCTCCGGTCACAAAACTGAATGTGAATATTTCCAGTCCGGGCGTACGGGTTGTGAGCGCAATTTCGTGCTCACCGAACTCCCGGTTGCATACGATATTGAAATCCCTCGGGCCGTCGACCAGGACATAGCTGAGCCCTTCGTCATCGAACTTGATGTCGAGACCGGCATTCTCTTTCGTCAATGGCTTTCTGTCCTGCAGCGCGAACACTTTGCTCGGACCGTCGCTCTCGGAATTCATCACCGAGTTCACTTCGAGAGCTTCGTATGTGCACGACGCCGTTCCCTCTTCGCCAGACTCACCTTCGAATCGGATACCCTCGCGTTCACTATACCATTTTCCTCTCAAGTAGATACGACCGTTGAGATGAAAACCCTGATCGTCGTACAGGACCGTCGATTCGGGACCATGACCTTCGGGATTGCCAAGCGTTCCTTTGAGGTACCCCAACTGTACTTCGGCTGTCGAACGGAAACAGACCGCACCAGGGAAGTCCGTATCTCTCGCGGGCAGAAGAAGGTCAGGAAAAACTCCGTGATATCCTGCCTCAACAAGAAGGGCCTGAATGGCTCGCTCGAACTGGTCGTAGCTTCCCTCTCCCGGGTGTGAAAAGCGCAGGAATCCATCCTTGTCAATCAAGTACCGGGTTGGCCAGATGCGATTGGAGAACGCCGTCCAGATAATGGCATCATTGTCCATCACCACAGGGTATTCAATCCCGAACCTCCGGACGGCCTTTTCAACGTTCTCTGGATCCCTGCCGAACTTGAACTGCGGAGTATGGACTCCAATTACCGTCAGGTCAAATTCCCGGTAGCGGGTGAACCATCCTTTGATGTAATGCTGGGTCCGCAGGCAGTTCACATTCGAGTAGTCCCAGAATTCAATGAGAACTACGCCTCCCTTGAGCTCCCGGAGGGTTATGGGTTCGGAGTTCAGCCAAAAATCCCCGAAGAGTCCTGGAGCGCGGATATTTCCTCTTTCAAAGTTGATCATTCCGAACGGAATATATTCATTTCAGATGGGATTATCAAATGCTGCCATTGTGAGCAAAACGCACGAACCCTTGTACTCCCGCCTTTGATGGCAGGTAGCCAAGACGATTTGCACGAATTAGTCCGGTGCCTGTTGCCAATAGTGATGCCTTCGTACAAAGGGAAAAGCAGCGATGGCAAAGACTACTTAAGAGCGACCTGATACTGACTATAGTAGGACATCACCGATTCGACATAACCGATAGTCTGGTGCCAGTCGGTAAAGTACCCGGCCGTCGGCCTGCCCGATTGCCAGATATTGCGATGGAGACTCTGATATCGCTTCGAGAGGAGTGGAAGAGCGGTCTTTACGGATTCCCACTTGTCTGGTTTATCGCCCAAATACGCTGCAACATCCTGGGCATCAAGAATTCTGTTCAGGCCGGCGTTGTAGGCTGCCAGCGTTAGCCGAATGTGGTTTTCCTCGTCAGAGGCATCAATTGCCCTGTACAACTGCTGAAGGTGGTATGCACCTGCCTTGATGTTGTTGGAGGGAGTCTCAGTCTCATTGACTCCAAGCTTTCCTGCGAGCTCCAATTGGGTCGCTGGCATGATCTGCATCAGCCCGAAAGCCCCTCTGTTGCTCACGGCATCGGCTGCGAACCTTGACTCATGCCGCATAACAGCCATGACCAGGCGCCAGTCCAGCTCGTATCTGTTCGAATAGGTCCGAACCATTGAGCCATATCGCTGGACGGAAGACTCGGTTCGACGGTCCAAAGATGCCGGGCTGGCTTGATGCATCTCACCCTTGAAGGTCGCCCGAATGTCCTCGGCCTTGTTGGCGAGAGAAGACTCCGGACGAAAGCATCCGACCTGAGAAACCGAAGCAACGAACAATCCCCCTAACAACGCAAACGCATTGATTTTATTGACTAATTTGGACTTCAATACTCCCCCTAATTGTTGCAATTTCCAATTTCCTACGGTCGAGAACCTGATGCGTTTCACCTTTTCAGAGCCCAGAAGACTCCGGCTAAGCAACCGCCTTAAAATCAACAGGTTCTAGTTTTGAATGAGTATTCCAGCTGAGCACCAGTCCCCAATAGATGATCACAACGCTGGTTACCCTTCCAATGTAATAGGTACCCAGGACAAAGTCAAGACCTGTATATTCCAAAAAATAAAATACCCCAAAATTGGCGAATTTTGGGGTATGCGACCAATGTAGCCGACTCTCCAAACCTACTTGATCAAGTGGAACTCGGTCTGACGCTTCAAAACCCACTGGACCGAACCATCGGTGCCGACAACAACATCTTCTTCCTGGGCAGACCTCACAACCTGATTATCCCACTCGGGCACCGGGAAGCTGGCCTGCAACTCAACTGAGTACCAAGTGTTTTGCAGCACGGGAACATCACCACGACCCGGGACCCCCGTTTGGCGATCCCAAAGACCTATCAGGGCGCCAGCCCCATGCCCGTGTTCCCCTATCGGGTGGGAATAGACCGACCCTTCAATTCCAGTTGCCTTCATCTCCTCCAATGACTGAGCCAGAATTTGGTTTCCCGTGCGACCGATCTTCATCGCCTTCAGGACGATTTCCTGAAGCCTGTTGCTCCTTGACAAAGCGGTCTTAATTCCTGACGGAACGTCAGTCTCGCCCTCCTTCAGAACGTAGGCCATATGCTGAGTATCGGTGTTGAGCCGCATGGCCGTAATGCCGAAGTCGCAATGAAGGACGTCTCCACGCTGTATGACGGGGTCCGGATTGTCCGAGAGAGTCTTACCGCGACGCTGAATATCAACGGTCGGCTGGAACCAGACGGTCATTCCCAGCTGCTGGACCTTCTGCCGCATCCACCAGACCACATCCTGCGTGGTGGTCTTTCCGGGAGTTATAACCGAATTGGAGAACGCTTGCTCAATGATGGCATGGGCAGTTTTCATCATCATTTTGTAGGTCGGAAGCATCTCAGGGGCGCGTATCGCGATGTAGTCGAGTGGAAGGCGGTCTGCCCGGATAACCCGTGTCGAGTACTTGGGGCCGAGCGCTTTTTGGAGCTGCTCCCATTCACCGGCGCTCAATCCATCTGAAAATGCGTGCGTGTAAGAGATATTGACTGAGATGGTTCCAGGATCCCGCTCCTCGACGAGCTTCGAAAGCAATTTCCATTGTCCATCACCCCACAATTCCTCGTTCTTTAGAGTGGTATCACGATATGCCGCGTAGAGACCGCCCTGGGAAGATCCCCCGAGTGCGAGTCGTTCCACCCCCTTCTCACGGCCGCGGTCGAAGAAAACAAAGATGGTTCTCCGGCGAGCAGAGGTTGTGGTCGCTGACACAAGCGACGAGAACACGGGATCCTCATTGTACTCGCGCATCGGAACAATCCACATCTGGACGTTGTGTTCTCTCATCAGGGCTGGCAGCACGCGCTCAAGCCGGATTTTGAGCCACTCCTGCTGTATGGCGCTTTGTTCACGCAGTGACGGAAACGGAGCGACGATTTCCTGCGCCGACGTCCGGGCATAGACAATCAGGACCAGGCAAAGGAGAGAGAACGAAATTGAGATGATTCTTCTCGACATGGCTTGCACCTTTCGTTCGGCAGAGACTACATCTGATTTCTGAGTTTCGGGATTTCGGTAGGAGCGTAAGACTTCGTCAGGATCTCCTATCTGGCATTCGCCGGAGAACCCAACCTGATCACTTGGAGAGTATTTGCGACAGGGCGCTCCCCTGTCTTGTCCGAAGGGGAGTTCACGATCTTCCCTTGAACAACCATTGTCGTCGATCCTCCTCCATCGAAATTGACCGCATTCCACACACCTATTGAAAGCAGGAAATCAGCCATTTCACGGAAGTTCATGCCGATGCTTGCCTGCTGACGGCCATCGACGGTGCACAGAAAAAGTTTCGTCGTGTCGCGGTCGAATCCAACAAACGTCCTGGGGTGGCGCGCCGTCAGAAAGGCGATATTCGTTTTCTCTTTCACGTTGACGCTGTCGCTGACCGGCTTGCCGTTGGCGAGGATCATGCCGACTCCACCAAGGACTGTCTTTACGTCTTTGAGTCGGGGCTGGATTCCAAGATAGACCAGGACGGTATCACCGGATTTCATCTCCTCTCCAACAGCCGGGACTGATGATCCTGCACCGACCCAGAGTGCGGCCTGGTCCGATGGGATCTGCGACAGGTCCACTGTTCCATTTCCGATCACCACCATTCTAAGCGTATCACATACAGACCAGACTGAATTGAGGAGTTTCAGCAGGAAGGTCGTTCCGGAGCCGGTGAATCTTATTGCTGTATCAGAGAAAGACGTGTGAAGAACCACAGCGTCACCCCGATGGACATCATTGATCCCCGAGATCGCGTAGGGTTTGCCCGTCCCGGATTTCAACCATCCTTCAAAACTGATTCTTTCGATGTGCGCCTTGCCCCTGCCATCAACCACGAGATGGGATCGCTGCGTCTGAGTCCCGAAGACGAACGCACCGTTCTCAATCTGGTTGTTCACCGGCCAGCCCAACTTGAAGCTGAAGAAGTCTGCATTGATGGCGGCGACGACCCGATGCTCCTCCCGATCGTTCCTCTTCGCCTGCTGAGACGTCGGGACCAACCCGACCGGACGATAGGATTCGATTCGAAGGTTCTTCTCTGACAGATCCACGATCAGTACGTTGATCGTGAAGGGCCCGGCCATGAGGATCGACAAATGAGTAACCCCCGGCACGATGGTATTAGAGCTCACGGAGTCCCGACCGCTTGCGGCCTCCGACGTCGGAGTCATCACCACGATGAACATCAGAAGCACCCAGACGAGAGAGCCTCCCAAGCGGCATTTTTTGGCTGATATCATTGGATTTCCACGATTTTGTGTTTGCCCCTGGCACCAACCAGAATCTCGATCGACCGCTTGGGTTTCTTGAAGTGTTTTGCCAGGACCTCGATGAGCCGTTCGTTCGCCCTTCCCTCGATCGGTGGCACCGACACTTTTACTACGAAGACTCCGTCAGCGCGGACAACCACTTCATCGTTTCGAGAATTTGGTTTTACCTGAACAGTGATTTTCATTCGGCGACCGTACGCTCTCCCGGAGACAAGAAACGCACCCCGTCAAAGGTGCGTGCCATCAGCGTTATGCGCATCCCAGCCCTCTCCGTCACGATCCATCTCCCCATTCGAGCACCTCGATCTTCACCCGAGCCGTCCCCATCTTGATGAGGTCGAGTTCTTTTGCAGCTGCGAGCGAGAGATCGATCATTCTCCCCTCCTTAAAAGGTCCCCGGTCATTGATCCGAACGACGACGCTTTTCTTGTTTTCCAGGTTCGTGACTCGCGCTGTTGTTCCGAAGGGGAGCGTCCGATGTGCGGCGGTGAGTTCATTCATATCGAATATCTCACCGTTCGATGTCTGCTTGCCGTGATAATCATCGGCGTAGTAGGAGGCTATGCCCTCCAGCGTCAAGAGGATCTTCCCTGTGGGGTTGCGGGGAGCTCTTGTCTTCTCGGATTTCGTGGTTTCGGCCGTGCTTTCGGCCCGTGGGGGGGGTGGGTTGCTTCTGGTGGCGAATCTCGGCGTCGAGGCACAACCGACGAGGATCAAACCCACCGAAAGTGCCGAACAAGCGTCGACAAAGGATCTGCTACAAATACTCATTCATCTGCTTTCGTCGAATGAAGTCGACAACTTCTTTGACCTCCTGCGAACGCTCCTTCTTGCAGACAAGGACTGCGTCGTCGGTGCTGATGATAATCAGGTCGTCAACGCCGATCGTAGCCACGATTTTCTTGCCGGAGTCCACGTAGTTGTTGTTCGAATCGACAAGAATGGTCCGGCCCCGTATCGAGTTGCCGGCATCGTCTGTCGGGGTCAGCCGCACGACTTCGTCCCAGGAACCGACGTCGCTCCAGCCAAAATCGCCTTTCACCACATAGACATTTCCCGCTTTCTCCATGATCCCGTAGTCGATGGAGATGCTGCGAATAATCCGATAGGCGTGTTCCAGCGTCTGCTCGTAGACAGGAGTGCCGATGCTTTCGCGGACGACGAGCAGCTGTTCGTGCAACTCGGGAAGATGAAGCTCCAGTTCGCGAAGGATCACGCTTGCTTTCCAAACGAAGATGCCGCTGTTCCAGAGGAAGTCGCCGCTCTGCAGGAATCGTTCGGCTGTCTCCAGATTGGGCTTCTCCGCAAATGTCTTCACGCGGTAAACGCCTTGTGAACGGTACTCGTTGCGGTCGATCTCCTCCTCTGCGGACTGGATGTATCCATAGCCGGTCTCGGGATGCGTCGGCTTGATACCGATCGTGACCAGCGCATCTTTTTCCTGCGCCACCCGCAGCGCGAGCTGAAGGATGCGAAGGAACTCCTCCGTATTCTGTACAATATGATCGGCGGGCAAGGCGACCATCAACGCGTCGGGATCGATCCGGTTGATCCAGAGCGCCGCCAGGCCGACGCAGGCAGCGGTGTTGCGGCCGATGGGCTCTGCGAGCACGTTTGAAGAGGGCATCTCAGGCACAAGCTGCCGGACAATATCCGCCTGGATGCGATTTGTTACAACGAAAACGTTGCTCTGGTCGACCAGGGGCTTGAGGCGCGTCAGCGTGTTCTCGATCATGGTGCCGCCCCCAAGGATTTCAAGGAATTGCTTGGGAGATCGTTCACGGCTGCGCGGCCAGAACCTCGCGCCAACACCCCCCGCCATGATCACAGCAAAAGTCTGAGGCATATTTCGCCGTATTGGTTATTCGAATTGAGACTTGAAATCCCGGAGCATGTTCAGGGCTTCCTCCATGATGCCTGTTCGAGCATCCGGAGGCGTATTGGCCCACTGCGAGACGGTTGATGATACGTTGGATACAATATTGATGACCCGAACATCGTCGAGCAATTCTCGTTCCGAGATGAATTTCAGAAATTCTACGAGCAGAGAGCAGAATTCAACAAGCTCCGACACCCCCCCCTGCTTGGCGATAGTTTCGCTTTCAGTGACCAGATCTTCGAGGAACATTATCGTCCCTCCCGAGCCGCTTTGGACCGACTCTGAAAACTGCTCCACCTGGCTGGCGAATGCTTTTTCGTCGGCCTCTCCGATTTCCCCCGCTCCGGCTTCCGTCACTTCCGCCGCCGAGGTGCTCTGCTGTCCTGGGGCAGATTGCTCCGCCATTGCCTTCCGGAACGAAGAAAGCAGGAGCGTCTCGTCTTCCAGTCCGATTGCGATCTGACCAGGATTTTTGCCCGCACGGTCCATCATCCACATCAGTCCCATGGCAAATTGAGAGAATCCGGTCACTCTGTACAGATTCTTGAGCTCTTCGCCGGAATCGGGAGCATCGATGAGCCGCTTCTTGACGCTTTCGAACACGTCCTGATGTTCACCGGATGAGAGCTCGGCGAGAGGGAAGTTCGAAAGAAGCGTCTGGAGTATCTCATTAGAGGTAGTCATGGTTTACCCAACGATTCGTGGAACACGTGATGAAATATTCGTACAAATTTCGTATGGAATTGTACCGACCTTCGAAGCAAGATCCCACGCACTGATCAACTTCCGGCCTTGACGGCCTATCAGGACAGCCTCATCCCCAACGCGCACGTTGTTTGTCCCGACATCGACCATCAGCTGATCCATACAGATTGTCCCTACCGTCGGAACTATGTGGCCGCCGATCAACACTTCCGACTGCCCCGTGAGCAATCTCATATACCCATCTGCATATCCCACCGGGAGGGTCGCAATCTTCGTGCGGCGACGGGCGATGAATCTTCTGCCGTAGCTCACGCTCTCCCCGGGTTCGATCCATTTTACGAGAGACACTCGTGATTTCAACGTGAGCACCGGTTTCAGAGGCACGCTTTCCGTCGTTTCAGCGGAAGGGTAGTAGCCATACAACATGATGCCGGGCCGTACCATGGAGAAATAGGATTCGGGAAGATCAAGGATCCCGGCACTTCCCGCACAGTGAACGACCTCCGGAGCAACGCCGGCAACCCGCAACGTATCCAGAGCCTGATGAAACAGGTCGAGCTGTTGCCTCGAAAAAGTCTTGTCCCGCCTGTCGGCTGCTGCAAAATGCGTGTACACGCCTTTGATCTCCAAACGCCGGAGACTGCCCAAGATACGGACAAACTTGCCAAGATCCCGAAGCCTCACTCCGATCCTGTTCATACCGGTATCGACTTTGATATGGACACTGAGGCTCTTTCTGGAGCGCTGGGCCTGCGCATTGAGCAATCGCGCCTCTGTCTCGGTGCAGACGGTGGGTTCGAGTCCGAACGATGTGCACGCGGCGATCTGGGTCGTGGCGGGGATGGTGAAAATGTGGATCGGGGCTGTGATTCCAGCTTCCCGCAGCGTAACGCCCTCCTCCGCGTTCGCAACACCAAAGTAGTCAACTGTCTGGTGCTGGAGAAACGTTGACACCTCCGCGATGCCGTGGCCATAGGCATTCGCTTTTACAACGGCCATCACTTTGACATCCCGACCAACCCGCCTGCGAACACCCTTGAGGTTATAGGCCAGCGCGTGGAGGTCGATTTCCGCGACAGTTGGTCGAGTCGGCGTGGGCACAGCGCTTGCCTTGAGCAATGGGATTGTCGTGAGTGCGATCTGCCGCCAAACAGGTTGTTGAGAAACCTTCTTCAACTTTCAGCGACCTGCCAAAAGCCGGGTTGAATATAACAGTTGCTGTTTTGAATGTCAACGCACGGTGCCGGAGAGAGGATCAACAAACAAAAAACCCATCAAGACCTCTGATGGGTTGAACATCTATCTCCAGGCGCATGCATGGTTCATAGTTGATCCGAGACCTTGAGTCTGTTCATTGCACGGAACAACGCGAGCCGCGCACGGTCGATGTCAGTCTTTTGAGCCTTCTCGGCAAGTCTTTTGCGAGCTCTGTCCCTTGCATCTTCCGCGCGTGGGACATCGATTTCGTCGGAACGCTCGGCGGTCTCAGCGAGCATGATCACCTTGTTGTCGTGGACCTCGACAAATCCCCCGGTTGTCGCATACCGCGACTCAGTCCCGGAAACATCAATCAGCTTCACCTCTCCGACAGCGATGTTCGATAGCAGAGGTGCGTGACTTTTCAACACCTGGAATCCACCGACGACGCCAGGGGCGCTGAAGCTGATTACGTCCCCGCTGAAGACGATCTTCTTGGGTGTTACGATTTCAAGTTTGAATACTTTTTCTGCCATAGGAAGACTACGCAGCCATAAGCTTCTTTGCCTGTTCGATGACTTCTTCGATCGTGCCAACCATCAGGAATGCGCCCTCCGGCAGATCGTCGAACTCTCCTTCGCAAATTCCCTTGAATCCGCGGATGGTGTCCTCGAGTTTTACGTACCGTCCCGGCCTGCCCGTGAACGCCTCGGCCGTGAAGAATGGCTGAGACAGGAATTTCTCGATCTTCCTTGCGCGGGAGACCGTCAGCTTGTCTTCGTCCGACAGTTCGTCCATACCGAGAATGCTGATAATGTCCTGGAGGTCTTTGTAGGTCTGCAGGATTTCCTTCACGCGCTTCGCCACGGCATAATGTTCTTCGCCCACAATGTTGGGATCAAGAATGCGCGATGTGGAATCGAGAGGATCCACAGCAGGATAGATACCCTTGTCCACTATTTGTCTGCTCAATACGGTCGTTGCGTCAAGGTGACTAAAGGTCGTCGCCGGTGCCGGATCGGTAAGGTCGTCTGCCGGGACATAGATGGCCTGCACAGATGTGATCGAGCCTTTCTTCGTGGAAACGATTCGCTCCTGCAACTCTCCCATCTCCGTTCCAAGGGTCGGCTGATATCCCACCGCAGAGGGCATCCGACCGAGCAGCGCCGACACTTCTGATCCAGCCTGGACAAAACGGAAAATATTATCGATGAAGAGCAGAACGTCCTTCCCCTCTTCATCACGGAAATACTCGGCTGTCGTCAATGCCGTCAGACCAACGCGTTGGCGCGCTCCCGGGGGTTCGTTCATCTGGCCAAAAATCAACGCAGTCGTATCGAGAACTCCCGACTCTTTCATCTCGAGCCAGAGGTCGTTTCCTTCACGCGTCCGCTCTCCAACGCCGCCGAACACCGAAAACCCACCGTGATGCGTGGCGATGTTGTGGATGAGCTCCGTGATGATAACCGTCTTTCCCACGCCGGCACCGCCGAACAAACCGGTCTTGCCCCCTTTTGAGTAAGGTTCAAGGAGATCGATAACCTTGATTCCGGTCTCGAACATTTCCTGTTGCGTGGACAATTGGTCGAAGGCTGGGGCAGGTCGGTGGATCGGGTAATATGCTTTCGCTTCGATGGGTCCAAGCGCGTCGATCGGCTGGCCGATGACGTTGATGAGACGTCCCAGCACTTTCGGTCCAACCGGCACCATGATCGGCCCGCCCGTATCATATGCCTTCATACCTCTGACCAATCCATCGGTTGTGTCCATTGCCACGGCACGAACGCGATCTTCCCCGAGCTGTTGCTGCACTTCCACGATCAGGTCTTCCTCGACTCCTTCAATGTTGACGCGCGGGATTCTTACCGCGTTGAGGATCGATGGGAGTTTGCCGCTTGGGAAATCGATATCAACGACAGGGCCAATGATTTGAATGATGGATCCTTCAGTCATTTCTTACCTTTCGAATCAAATGAAAAACCTTGGAACAAAACAGTGGGCACAAAATAACAAAACAAGGCCCGAGAATCAACGAGAGTATTCCATCGCATCCACGATCAACTTCCCGTGTGCTCTCCCGTTTTCGATGAAGATCTTGTTATTGAATCTGCCGGCCGCAATCGACCCTGCTACGAAGAGGCCCTTAACATTCGTTTCCATCGTCGCCGGATTGTGGACAGGCGCCAGAGTATCAGGATCTATGTTTACGCCTACCTGCCGGAGAAGTGAGGTATCGGGGCAATAGCCAATCATGATGAAAACAGCATCATTTGCGAATTCCTCCTGATGCTTCCCTTCGACCACGATTGAACCCGGAGTAATGCGCTGAACCCTGGTCTCAAACATCGCACGGACGTCACCGGCCTTGATCCTGTTCTCGATGTCGGGCAAGATCCAGTACTTGACCCCATGGCTCAGGCTTGGGCCGCGATGAATGAGGGTGACGCGGGCGCCGTTGCGAAAAAGATCGAGCGCTGTTTCGACTGATGAATTCTTCCCGCCGACAACCGCGACATCCCTTCCGTAGTATGCGTAAGGCTCGTCATAGTACCTTCGAACCTTGGTGAGATCCGACCCCGGGACGTCAAACCGGTTCGGGTGATCAAAATAGCCGGTCGCATCGACAACGTTCTTCGTCAGAAACGACTCATCCCTGGATACGACCTCAAATCCGGCTTCATTACGCTGTATGCCGACAACTTCCACCCCTTGCTGCACCGGCAAGTCGAAGTACCGGGCAATCATTTGATAGTACCGGATACACTCGACGCGGGTCGGACGGAATCCTGCAGAAGTGAACGGAACCCCCCCGATTTCGAGAAGCTCCGACGTGGAAAAGAAAGTCATTTCGACAGGAAATCGTCGAATGGCGTCGACCACCGAGCCCTTGTCGAGCATCAGAAGGGAGAGTCCCTTCTTCCGGGCTTCGATCGCACAGGCGAGTCCCGAAGGGCCGGCACCGATAATGATGAGATCGTATGAAGTCATGGTTTGGTTGGCTCAGCAACAAAAAATCCGCACGAAGCGGATTTCAGTGACAATCTCGGCAGGTGAATGGACGGTGAATTTAACGTAAACAATATACGAAAATCCTCTCGGGAGATCAACCTTAATGATTATTACCGACACCGATATGGCCATAGAGCAACGCCATGAGTGTATACCGGTACAATCAGGCGAGTGTTCTAGAAATGGGAACACGCGATGAGATGATCTGTGGACGTTTTTGCCCTTGCCTTTGGACGGCGTGGCCGCACGGCGGAAGTATCTGGCGGATCCGGATAGCTATCTGACGTGGAAGTATCTCGAGCGTTTCTAAGTGACTTGACACTCGCCCATAGTCTTTGTAACATTGATCTGCAGAGAAGCCGGGGATGGCTTCAAGAAGCGAGGGATTGTGATGAACCTCCGGAGTCACGAATGTGATGATGGAGGTTTTTTGCTTTGTAGTCTGGCATTCGCCAGGCCGACGTTTCCCATAATCAAGATAGGAGGCACGATGAAGCTATCCATTGTCTTTCTGTTTTTCGCCGTTTCTTCCATCTGTTTCGCACAAACGGATTCCGTCTTTGTGGAGAAGGCGGACGGCACAATCATCGGATACGCCGTATCAGCCATACGTGAGATAACGTTCTCCGGCTTACCCACGAGCATACGGGAGCAAGAGCTTGTGCAGAATGTTCTTTCCTCTTTTGCGCTCCATCAAAACTATCCTAATCCATTCAATCCGACCACGACAATCCAGTACGATATTCCTCATACTGGCGAAGTCACGATTGCGATCTATGATATTCAAGGCCGCCTTGTTCGCTCTCTGGCAAGTCTGACTCAACAGGCTGGCACACATACCGTAGTTTGGGACGCTCGCAATGACGGTGGAGTCAATGTATCCAGCGGCAACTATTTCTGTCGCGTAGATTTCAATCATTCATTCCTCGTCAGGAAACTCCTCCTTCTCAAGTGAATCAAATAGAACAATACTGCGGAGATTATTATGAAACGCACCTGGGTTGTCCTTCTTATTCTTGGAATATCGTTTTCAGCATTTGCTCAAACAAAAATGTTCATCAACAAGAACAATGGAACAACAGATTCTTTGCTACTGTCAGATGTTAAGAGTATTTCGTTCAAATCGGGTTCCTCCTCTAGTACTCCAACTGGCTTCATTCAAGTCGCTGGCGGCATATTCCAGATGGGAAGCACTAATACAAATGATTGGGGAGCGAGTCCACCGCATTCAGTCACACTGGGCTCATTTTACATGGACAAAACCGAGACCACGTACGAGAAGTGGACGGAAGTGCGCAACTGGGGCTTGACGCACGGCTATACGGATTTGCCGGTAGGCGCGAATGGCTACAACCAGAGTGCCACGAACAATCCAGTCGCACAGTTGAACTGGTATGATATACTGAAATGGTGCAATGCCCGTTCGGAAAAAGATGGGTTGACAGCCGTGTACTATACAAACAGTACACTCACTACTGTCTACCGCACAGGTCAGCTTGATCTCGCTTCAGATGCTGTGAAATGGACTGCAAACGGGTACCGGTTGCCGACGGAGGCTGAGTGGGAATTTGCTGCAAAAGGTGGTACGAAATCGCAAGGGTATACATATAGCGGAAGCAGCATTCTCGACAGTGTGGCATGGCATTTTGACAACGCGGGTCAGGTGACTCATGCTGTTGGGACGAAAAAGGCAAACGAGCTTGGGCTCTATGACATGAGCGGTAATATACAGGAGTGGTGCTGGGATTGGTATGACACCTATAGCGCTTCGGCACAGACAGATCCGAAAGGACCGACTTCCAGCCCAGGCGCATTACGTGTGATGCGAGGCGGCTCGTACTACGCCGGCGCTATCAACTGTCGTATTGCGGATCGCTACCGCGCGAACCAACCGGGCGGCTACCGCGGCGAATCCAACGGGTTCCGTTGCGTCCTGGACTAGCATTCCGCCAAAAGACGTCGGGATTTCGCCAAGAGCGCTCAACCTTAGCTCGCTTACACTTTTCGGAGATTTCCCACGGACTGTCGACAGTCCGATCAATACACAGCCCAGCCAACCACTGGGCTTTTTTATGGGATGAGATGTCTATGATGTCCAGATGGGGCGTCGACGAATGGATTTCATCCGGTAGCCCATGCAATCAGGCGCGGTTGCGAGAACCGCTGAAAGATCTGGATGAATTCTCCGCCGGTGATCAACGGAAAACTTGCTGCTTGGAAGTCCGTGCACATTCGCGGTTTAGGTGGGATTAGGACAAAGATTTTCTGCTAACCCGGACATTCCCCATGAAGTGCGGACCTGCAATCAATCCATCTGGGGAGCCGTGCGGACCAGATGGATGTAGAGATGACGTCTCGCTTGGGCAAAAACATTGGGGTCTCCGTTTTTGCACCACGGAGGTAACCACTTGGTAACAAGTTGGAGTTTGCGGAAGGAAAAACTGAGGAATTTGAGCTGAAGGTGGTCCGCCATTAAGATTGGCGGACAAAAACACCTGATTGAGCTGAAGGTGGTCCGCCATTAAGATTGGCGGACAAAAACACCTGATTGAGCTGAAGGTGGGAGTTGAACCCACGACCTGCGGTTTACGAAACCGCTGCTCTACCACTGAGCTACTTCAGCAAGACTTGTTCTGGCCATCGGGACTGCTCTACCACTGAGCTACTTCAGCAAATCACTCAACAAGAATGACCAGTAAATATAGCAAAAAAGGGCATCGGGAGCAACATGAAATTTCACAGCAACGCTCTTGACATTTGACTGTACGCTCACTACTATTGCCTGGAGTCACGTTCTTCTGTTCTTTGAATCCCGCCAAAAATCTCCAGGAGGAAGGTATGAAGGATTCTCACGTACCTTTGAATTTGGATACAGAACAGCCGAAATCGCTGCTCAAGAAACTTGGCATACTTGAAAGCCGGCGCAAGAAGAAAAATCGGGTCTCCAAGCAACTGAAAATAGTGCAGAAGGTAACAGCAGGGCATGTTCGCGGTGGGCATTCTTTTCACTGAAGCACTCGGCACACTGCTCTTCACAGCTAAAGGGGCTGTCCCAAAAGTATTTTCGACCTCTTGAGTTGCGTCAAGATTCCTTCAATGACGACAATTTCAGGATCCTCAACGTGGTCGAAATGGCATTTCGACCTACATTTGGGACAGCC
>QYQB01000255.1 GCA_007280275.1 bacterium
ATATCGGGGAGTGCATTGAGAGCGTTCTGGCGCAGACCCTCCGCCCGTTTGAAATTATCGTGAACGACGATCATTCGGTCGACAATTCGTGGGATGTTATCTCCGGCTTCCAGCGAAGGTACTCGGATCTTTTGAAGTGCCACCGACACGAGCAGAACCTTGGCATGCTGAAGAATGCTAACTACGGTGCACGAAAAGCAACTGGCGAACTGATCAGCTTCATGGATGGGGATGACAGGTGGCTACCCCGAAAGCTGGAGTGTGAATGGGCTGCGCTTGAGAGGAATCCATCTGCGAGGATGGCATACTCGAACGTATACACCATCGACGACGAAGGAAGGCGGACCGGTATCTGGTACGACGGTTCGGGCGACGTTCCCCCGAGCGGCGACCTATTCCCGCAAGTATGGACCTGGAGCGTATTTGCCTCGCCAAGAACGGTCTTCCGTCATGAGCTCATGTTCAAGGCCGATCTTGAAGCTTTGAACTATACCGACGAGGCGATAGATATATTCCTTGATCTCGACTTCAAACTGCGAGCCACTTCGAGGTTTCCGGTAGAATATTCAGGGGAGGCGCTGGTTGAGTACAGGCTCCATGGCGAAGGTATTCATAACAGTTCGATCGAACGAGTGTTCAAGGATCTTCTCTTTGTGTATCTTAAGAATATGCAGCTCCTCGCGGAGCGCTCTCAGGACGAGACAAGTCGATTAGTTTCGGATCTTATCCGGAGACTCTACGATACAATAGCGCCACTGCAAACGGCGGCTGACGAGCGCTTGCAGCTTGTCGAACGGCTAGATGCTGAATGCAGGTCCATTCGCCATGCAGCCGAGGAACGACTTGCACTCATTCATCGCCTCGAAGAAGTAAACGCTGCGATGCGAAAGCAGAATGCCGAGCTGCAGAAGATCTGTGAGGAGCGGGACGGGAAAAAAAAGAGGGCCGATCGGACCGGGAATAATCCGAAGGACAAATCATAGCTGAACGATTGCCATAGCGGCGCCATTCAAAGAGCTCCGCGTGAATCAGATCCAAAGTAATCTCAAGTTGCTAGGTCGGTAGGAGAGAATCAAGCTTGAACAGGGGAACGTGTGAATAGCGCGATTGATGCCATCAAGGCCCTGCTCCCCAATAATCCAACGTTGGTCGACATCGGCGCTGCGAAAGGAGACTTCACTTCGGATTTTCTGGAGTCGTTCCCTGGGGCAGAGGCTCTACTGTTTGAACCGACGCGCGAATCCGTCATAGTCCTGCTGGAGCGATTTCGGGGGAACACACGGGTCAAAATCTTCGGGCATGCCCTGGGAAATGTCAAAGGAACGGGGGCGCTTCATTCCTACCGGCAATCAGAGGACAATAGTCTGCTGAATTCGCTGGTCCAGGATGCTGAATCGTCAGAAAACCGCGTCAAGGTTGAGACACTCGATGACTTTTTGGCGCTGCCGGGTATGCTTTCAAGGGTTGACATGATCAAGATCGATACTCAGGGAACCGATTTGAAAGTCCTCGAAGGTGCTCGAAAGACAATTCAGAAACATCAGCCTTTCATCGTGGCGGAGGCAATCTTTGTTCCTCTTTACGCCGGCCAGGATTCGTATTACGGCATTCTGGATTTCATGCGGCAACAGGAGTACCGCCTTGCAGGGATCTTAGAGACTCACTGTACGCGTGAAGGATTGCTGGCCTTCGCTGATCTGTTTTTCATGCCCGAAAAGATATATCTGCGTTTCTGCAGCAGCCAGACATATGGCGAGTTCATCTGTGTTGATGCATCGTATCTGAGCGAGCAAAACCGGGTGCTCGGAAGAGCCTGCCATGAACGCCTGGACCTTATTGAGCGGCTCCAGAAAGTAGCGGACGAGCGGCTCAGGCTTATCAACGAACTCTCAAAGATCGCTGAGGAACGACTTAGCGTGATTCATACACTGGATGCTGAAGTGAAAAATCTCAAAGGAGGAACACGACCCCATGGGGGCAGTTAGTTTTTCCGTTGACACAATCCTGATAGCCGGGCTGAAAAAAGTTCTCCCTTTCAGGGCATTTGTCGAGACCGGGACATTCGAAGGAGATACCATTGAAGAGGTTCTCCCGAGTTTTGGCACTATCCATTCCGTCGAGCTTTCAGAAGACTACTATCGCAAGGTCGTTGAAAGGTTCAAGGCGTCTCCAAAGGTCCACCTGCATCTGGGGCATTCGGCAGATGTTCTGCGCAAGCTGTCATCGGAGCTTGCCGATGCTTCAGTTCTGTACTGGCTCGATGCGCATTGGTGCGTTGCTGACAAGATCGCTGGTGGCACATCACAGTGTCCGATCTTGGAGGAATTGGATGCAATCGGAATTCTTGGACCGCAAAGTGTGATTCTGATCGACGATGCGAGGCTGTTCCTCTCCCCACCCCCGTATCCTCACGAGGTTACTCAATGGCCAAGTTTTGAGGCGGTCACGGGAAAGCTCCACGCCCTTAGCTCCGGACATGAATTGATGGTCGCGAACGATGTGATCATTTTCTTTCCAAGATCAGTACGCGAGACAGTCCGCGAATACGCCTACCGCAACGCGGTTGATTGGCTTCAGGTTTTGTTTAAGTCTAAGAACTACGACGCTGTCAAAAGTGAATTTGATTTCCTTCAGGTTCAATTCGATGGTCTTCAACGACAGCTGGTGGAGAAGGATGAGGAGATGGTACGATTACTTGTTATCGCGGAGGAACGGGTTCGTGAAATCCATTCGCTCAAAGAGATCGCCGAGGAGCGATCACGAGTGATTCATCTCATCAACGAGGATCTTGAAACGATCAAGCGACACTGGAGCTACCGATCACTTGTCAAGTTGAAGTGGTTCCTCGAACAAGTACAGATTATTGGAAAGTAGTCTTGCCACTGGATGATTCTTTGAACCCGCTAGTCACCATCATAACGCCTTCCTTTAATCAGGGAGAGTTCATCGAAAGGACCATCCAGAGCATCCATTCTCAGGATTATCCTTTCATTGAACATATCGTCATTGATGGCGGATCCACAGATGGCACGCTGGAGATCCTGAAGAAGTACGAAGGGAAGCTGAAGTGGATCTCGGAAAAAGATACGGGCCAATCGAATGCCATAAATAAAGGATTCGGGATGGCGACGGGACAAATCCTCGCCTGGCTCAATTCCGACGATGTATATTTGCCTGGAGCCGTTTCGAAAGCGGTCAAGTATCTTTCCGAGAATCCCGGTGTAATGATGGTCTACGGCGAAGGGTACATGATCGACGAGCGAGATGTGATCAAAGGCCGGTTTCCTTTCACAGAGCCGAAATTCGATCTGGCAAAGCTCATATACTATGGTGATTATATTCTTCAACAGACCTCTTTCTTTCGCCGATCGATTTTCGATTCGATCGATATGTTGGAGGAATCCTACCATTACACGATGGATTGGGACCTGTTCATACGCATCGGCAAGCGTTTCACTGTAGGCTACATCCCCGAAGACATCGCGTGTATCCGCGAGCATGGGACTGCAAAAACCGCGATCGGTGGCAAAGTGCGGTTCCGTGAGATTGTGAAGATGCTTCGGCAGCATAGTGCGCTGCGCTATCCACCGGCGTATTTTAACTATATGTGGGACGCGTATGGGAAGGATGTTTTCGAAGGGAATTCGGGAGACGGCCGTGTGTCAGTCAAAGCAAGAATTCTCTCGATGGTGAAACGCATCGCCCAAAACCTTTTCGCAACAACGGGCCTGCAACACTACGACGGTTGGCACCCCGACGGATGGGTTGGTCCAAAAGCTCTCATCGTTCTCCCAAATCTCGACATTCAGACCCCGAAGAACACGGTGCGTATTCAGGGCCAGGTCACTGCTCCGAATCTTCCTCTACGGATTCGAATTCGGGTCAATTCGAAATTTGAGCATGATCTGATAATAACTCAACAAGGGGAGTTCGTCGCCGAAGTCAGACTCCCGGAAAAACATCGACGGGATGATTCGTACCATCTTCAGTTCACGAACAGCCGGAGCTATGTTCCTGCTCACTATGGAGCGAAGAAAGACCACCGCCAATTATCTTTCATCTTGAAGAGACTTGAGATACTTTGATTCATGTCGCCATGGCCATGTCCTTCTTATCTTTGAATTCTGCGCATATTGACTCGGTATCACAGAGCACGCGGCTGAAGGGTCGAGCGTGATCATCATACGCCCTATTGAACAAGGCGAGGCTGACTCGTGGAATCAGTTCGTGAGCGATCACTCGCAGGGTGCTTTGACGCATTTGCACGAATGGGGACTGGCGGCGAACATTGCCTATGGATTGGAGGTGGAGTACCTTGGAGCCTTTGACGATGGAGAATTCATCGCAATGCTGCCAGCAATTGTTATCAAGAGGCCATTCGCCCCGAGAATTGCAGTCTCCCTCGCATTTTGCCACTACTCGGGTTGGTTGATAGCCAAGAAAGCCAATGAAACAATCGTTCGACGGATGTTCGTCGAGTTCCTTGATGCGCAAGGAATTCACAAATTAGAACTTCGGCAGAAAGGGGGACCAGAGCAGACAGCGCCGGGAGAGGTGACTCTCATACGCCCTCTTGAGCGCACGTCTGAAGTTCTATGGGAGGCTTTGGACGCCAAGGTGAGAAATCAAGTAAGGAAGGCGACAAATTCGGGATTGACTCCCCGCTGGGGAAAAGATCAGTTCGAGGAGTTCTACAGTGTCTATGCTCGTAATACGAGTTTCCTGGGATCACCCGTGCACTCGAAAACGTACTTTCGGATATTGTTGGAGAAACTTCCGGCGTACACCGAGATTCTGACCATCAGATTGGAGGGGAACGTTGTCGCAGCAATGTTCCTGACAGGGTACAAAGGACAGCTTTCTGATCCTTGGGCGGCCTCTTTGAGGCAATACGATAAACTCTGTCCCAATATGCTCATGTACTGGGAAGCATTTCGGTTTGGTTGCCAAAACTCTTATTCGTCGTTCGATATGGGAAGAAGTCAACTCGGTTCCACGACGTTTAGGTTCAAGAGGCAATGGGGCACTCATGCGTTGCCGCTTCATTACTCTTCGATCTCGTTGAATGGTACCTCGGATCGGACGTCGACGAATGTCTATAGAAGCTCGCAAGCCCACATCGTCAGCAGAATTTGGAGGGCCCTACCGCTCCCTCTGGCTACGTGGCTAGGGCCCAAGATCCGAAAATACATACCATAGCACTCGCTATTCTGGCTATCTGTAACTGCAGAGTATAAGCGTGCGCCAGCACGTAATCTGCAAATTCCAACATAGGTCAATAGAATGAGCAAGAACTTTGCGATCACCGGTGTGGGAGGATATGTTGCGCCAAGACATCTCAGAGCAATTCGAGATACAGGAAATCGACTGATAGCGGCCACTGATCCGAAAGACTCAGTTGGGATCCTGGACCAATATTCTTTTGATGTGAAGTTCTTTTCTGAGTTTGAACGATTCGATCGGCATTTGGAGAAGCTCCACCGGGGGCCGGAAGGGGACCGGGTCCACTTCATAAGCGTCTGCTCGCCGAACTATTTACATGATGCGCACATCCGGCTGGCCCTGAGAACGGGGGCGGACGCGATTTGCGAGAAGCCACTCGTCATCAACCCATGGAATCTTGATGCACTTCAAGAACTTGAACGCGAGACCGGGAAGAGAGTCTACACTATTCTGCAACTTCGTGTCCATCCTACAATTGTTCAGCTGCGACGGCAATTGCTGACGGCGCCCTCAGGGCTTCGTCACAAAGTTGTACTGACATACGTTACGGCCCGAGGTGCGTGGTACGATACCTCATGGAAGGGAAACGCCGAGCGCTCGGGAGGCCTAGCAACGAACATCGGAATTCATTTCTTTGATTTGCTCTTGTGGTTGTTTGGAGATGTGCGCCACAGCGAAGTGCATATCAGCGAGAGACACCGCATGGGCGGACATATCGAACTTGACCGGGCAGAGGTGGCTTGGTTTCTCTCTGTTGTTCCCGGTGACCTCCCATTCAAGGCTATCCCTGGAGCGAAGTCCACCTTTCGATCGATCACTATCGATGGCGCGGAAATTGAATTCACAGATGGATTTGCTGATCTCCACACCCGCGTCTACGAGGCTACTCTTGAGGGGCATGGATTCGGTATCGAAGAAGCCCGTACATCGATCGAGATTGTTCACAGCATCAGGCATGCCCGACCGGTTGATCCGACGAGGCAACCGCATCCATTTTTCTCGAGCACCGGGGTGGAGGGTAGAGCCTGATGGCATACTTCAAGCACGAAACAGCAATCGTAGACGAACCCTGCATCATCGGGGAAGGGACTAAGATCTGGCATTTCTGTCACATCCAGAAGGGGGCGAAAATCGGTGACAACTGCATTTTCGGGCAGAACTGCAACGTCGCCAACGATGTGCTCATAGGCTCCAACGTAAAAGTGCAGAACAATGTGTCGATCTACACTGGCACGATCATCGAGGATGATGTGTTCCTTGGGCCGTCATGTGTGCTTACAAACGTGACGAATCCTCGCTCGCAGGTGAACAGACATGCCCTCTACGAGCGAACCTTATTGCGTCGAGGGTGCACGATAGGTGCAAATGCGACCATCGTTTGTGGAGTAACCATCGGACGCTACGCGTTTATAGCGGCGGGTGCGGTGGTGACGAAAGACGTCCCTGACTATGGATTGGTCACGGGTGTGCCCGGGAGGCTCTCCGGTTGGATGAGCAGGCATGGCCAGAAGCTCGCATTCGATGCATCCGGTATCGGTGTTTGTTCCGAGAGCGGTTTTCGGTACCAGCTGCGTGGCAACGTAGTCACGTGCCTCGATCTCTCCGAAGAAGAGCCGCTGCCGAATGAGCTTGCTCATGGATCGAAGGCGTATCGTGAGTTTCATGGGAAGAGATGACAAGCGTGTGCGGGGGGATCGGTCTTCCGGCAGCAACGCCGGGACCTGGGGTCGGATGGAGCGGGAGATTGTGCCGGAACTGGCTCCCTGTCAACCTGTGTACCCC
>QYQB01000136.1 GCA_007280275.1 bacterium
CGAGCGGTCTTATGATCTTCCTCCAACACCCTGAACGCGTATGGGTTGAATTCTCAGAGCAGTTGCCGGATCTCGGTGGCAAGAAGATCGGATTGTTCACGACGTACACAATAGCGACGGGGAGCATGTTCAAGCAGATGAAGAAGCATGTGCAGTGCAACCCGAACAATATCGCGATGGAACTGAAGTCACGAAACGGTGAGCTGACCGAGCCAATCCGAAAGAGACTTCTGGAGTTCCTCCTTTGAGCAGCGGTCTTCTCTCCGTGCACCAAATGCCCGGCAGTTGGTGCACTTTCGGCGGCGAACACCACCTTTCAGCAAGAACAGCTGATATTCTCAATTGATCGGGACCGAGACCATGCTACTGGTGACATACGTGATTTCGACACTCCTCCTGCTTGCGGCAGCTTTCGCTGTCTTTCGCATTGTTGTCCGCCGTGACTACAAGCGCGAAGGGCGATTGAAACCGGTTGCCGCATTACTCGAGCTGCTGATCTGCATTCTCTATTTTGCTTTTCCGTACATCTACAATCCCCCCGGCTGGGCGGCATTCTGGTCGGCTGAAGTGCACGTAGGTGATACGATGAGGATCTTTGGCTCAGTGATGGTGGTGGTAGGAGCCTTCGCTGCATTTCCCACAATGGCCTCTCTTGGATTGCCCCAATCGTTCGGACAAAGGCCGCAGTCCCTCAAACAGAACGGTCTCTATCGGGTAACGAGAAATCCTCAGGTCGTGGGAGGAGTTCTGATGCCTCTTGGTATTGTCATGCTGTTCCCATCATGGTATGCGGTAGGATGGTTGGCCCTCTATGCCGTCATTTTTCATTTGATGGTGATAACTGAAGAAGAGCATCTGCTCAACTTGTACGACGACGACGAGTACAGACAGTACTGCGGACGCGTTCCTCGGTACCTCGCTTTTTGGAGGACACAGACCAGAGTAACCAATGATGGGTGATTCAAACTACAGGGTATAGTGATGAGAATTATTGACTTAGAACAGAGTCACCTTCCTTTGTACTTCGTCTGCCTGGAGGACTGGTCCGACGAGATCAAAGAAGCTGGCAACCACAAGGAGATCTGGTATTCCCGGATGAAAGACAAAGGACTTCGCGTCAAGCTCGCCCTCGATGACAGCGGCACGGTGGGCGGAATGATTCAGTACGCCCCCATCGAGCACTCTACCGTGGAGGGAAAGGACCTCTACTTCATCTATTGCATTTGGGTCCATGGCTACAAACAAGGCCGTGGCGATTTCCGAAGGCAAGGGATGGGAAAAGCACTCCTTCAGGCGGCAGAAGACAATGTGAGGGCACTGGGCTCGAAGGGCATCGTTGCGTGGGGGCTGCGGCTGCCGATATGGATGAAAGCATCGTGGTTCAAGAAGTATGGTTACAAGGTTGTCGACAAGGAAGGGATCCAAGCCCTCCTCTGGAAGCCTTTCACAGCCGATGCAGTGCCCCCGAAATGGATCAGACAGGCCAGGACACCGTCGGTCGTGCCGAACAAAGTCACGATTACCGCATTTCACAGCGGATGGTGTCCGGCTCAGAGCCTCGCCGTTGAACGCGCGTGAAGAGTGGCACAAGAAAGCGAGCTGAAGGACAAAGTGGCGTTGCAGGAGATCGACACATTCGACCCTGCTGTATTCCGTGAATGGGGAATCGCCGACGCTCTCTTCGTCGACAACAAGCAGGTACGCACTGGTCCACCACCCACCTATGAGAAGATACGCAAGCTTGTCGTCAAGCGAACGAAGCGACTATGAGAACGGCGAAGGTCAAGCTGCGTTCTCAAATGCCACAAAAGTAACATCCGATATCAGAGCGAAGCAACGAAGAAAGAGATTCGCACTATGATGCAGAGTATCGAAGAGAAATAGGCCAGGATCCAGACGATGTTGAAAGAAGGAAAAACACTGGAACAGGTGAAGAAGGCGTTCAACATCGAAACACCGGCAGGCGGATCGCGATGGCCAAGCCTTGTTGAGGTGATCTACCTCGACTTGACTGAGAAGAAATAAGGAATCCGCGACCGAACAGCCCATCGCACTCTGGAGAGACAAATGAAAGCGACACTCTTGTTGACGGTACTCATACTCCTCTGCTCGATGCTTTTCGCAGGCTGCGTGCCCGGTGGAGGCCATTATGACAAAGGCCTACAGGCCGGATTTCTCGCGGGGATCTGGCACGGCTGGATTGCTCCTTTTTCCCTCATCATCGGGATCTTTGATAGTGATGTCCGAATCTATGAACCGAACAACGTAGGGTGGCTCTACGACCTCGGATTCTATGTCGCGATTATTGGAGGGTTTGGAGGAATCAACTTGACTCGCCGCAAGCTCAAGAGCAGGACGAAACAGGAAGGCTAAGCAATGGAATTGGGAACGCAGCCTCTGTGTTCGTGGTTCATTTAGTATTGCCTCAAAACGAAAAGGATCAGGTCATGGCAGTGATGTGGAGTGGCTTCGTTGTACTGATACTCGTCCTGCTGGCTCTCGATCTGGGCGTTTTTCATCGCAAGGCCCATGTGGTGTCCGTGAGGGAGGCGCTGGGACTCTCAGCGGTCTGGATCGCGTTCGGGCTTTCATTTGCGGTCTTTGTATACTATGGCTATGAAAACCACTGGCTCGGACTCGGTGCAAGCGTCGATTCTGTAGACGGCACGATCAACAACGGACAATCGGCAACGCTCAAGTACCTGACGGGGTACATCGTCGAGAAATCCCTCAGCGTCGACAACATTTTTGTCATCGCTCTGCTGTTCGGCTTCTTCGCTGTTCCGGAACTGTACCAGCATCGCGTACTGTTCTGGGGGGTCCTCGGCGCCTTGATCATGCGCGCGGTGATGATCCTGATCGGCGCAACCCTGATCGCTCAGTTCCACTGGATCCTTTACGTGTTTGGGGCTTTCCTTATTCTGACTGCGATCAAGATGTTTTTCCTGAAACCCGACAACACGGATCCGAATCAGAACATCGTCGTCCGACTGACCCGACGGTTGTTTCCCGTTACCTCGCGTTATCACGGCGAGCATTTCCTGGTCCGTGCTGGCTCGACCGCTTCCAAGGAGAGCGAGTTGCCTGGTGCTCCCGCAGCGCGTGACGATGCTGTAGCGGCTGCGAAGCCAGGCACGTTGATGATCACCCCTCTCGCCCTTGCGCTTGTGATGGTCGAATCAACCGACCTTATCTTCGCCGTCGATTCGATACCGGCGATCTTCGCGATCACTACGGACCCATTTCTGGTCTTCACCAGCAACGTGTTTGCCATTCTCGGCCTCCGATCCCTGTACTTCGCACTCGCGGGGATGCTTACCAAGTTCAGGTTCTTGAAGCCGGCACTGGCGATCGTTCTGCTTGTCGTCGGGATAAAAATGCTTGTCGCGGGCACCCTGCGCGAACTTCTCGGCGAGTACTTCAATTTCTATCTCCTCGCTGTCGTACTGTTGATCCTGGCCATCGGGATACTTGCCTCGGTCATGGACAACGCACGCCAGCGGAAAGTTGCGTAATGTTGGTCTCAGTGGGAGATCAAGATGGCAATTGAGTACATCCTCCTCGTCGGACCGATTCTGATCCTCATCAGCATCGCCATCGCCAGGTTCTCCGACAACCTCGGCGTGCCCACGATGTTGCTGTTTCTCGGCATCGGAATGCTCGCCGGTTCCGAAGGTCCTGGAGGCATTCACTTCGATGACCCCGCACTAGCTCAGTCGATCGGTATCATCGCTCTCGTCTTCATCCTGTTCGCCGGCGGCCTCGATACCAACTGGTCGCAAGTGCGCCCCGCTGTATGGCAGGCTTCCAGCCTGGCGACACTGGGAGTGTTCCTGACAACTCTCGCCGTCGGAGCGTTTCTCTCCATTCTTCTCAACTTCTCCCTAATGAACGGTCTGCTCCTCGGGGCCATTGTCTCTTCGACAGATGCTGCCGCCGTTTTTTCTGTCCTCCGTTCGAGAAACATCAGTTTACGGGGACAACTCAAGCCTTTGCTGGAGCTCGAATCGGGCAGCAACGATCCAACGGCCATCTTCCTGACCATCGGACTCATTCATTTGCTCACAGACGCAAATTCTTCAGTGGGATCTCTTGCCCTCCATTTCATTTTCCAGATGGGACTTGGTGCCGCCTTCGGGTACGGCCTGGGGAAGGCGATGGTCTTTATACTGAACCGCCTGAAGCTCGCCTACGAAGGAATATACCCGGTGTTCTCTCTGGCATTCGCCGCACTTGTGTACGGGGCGACTGCAAGCATCGGGGGGAGCGGATTCCTTGCGGTTTACATCGCCGGACTGGTTGCCAGCAATTCTGAATTTGTACATAAGAAAAGCCTCCTGCGATTCTTCGATGGACTCGCCTGGCTCAGCCAGATCGCAATGTTTGTCACGCTCGGCCTGCTCGTGTTCCCCTCTCAAATTATACCAATTATGGGGTTGGGCTTGCTCGTGTCAGGTTTTCTTATGCTCGTCGCACGCCCCCTCAGCGTGTTCATTTCCCTTTCACTCTCGAAGTTTCGGTGGAGAGAGAAGGCGTTTATTTCGTGGGTGGGCCTGCGCGGTGCTGTCCCTATCGTGCTTGCGACATTTCCGCTCCTAGCCGGGCTTCCCGACGCACGGTTGATGTTCAACCTTGTTTTCTTTATTGTTCTGACATCCGCTCTGTTCCAAGGCTGGTCGGTTCCGATTGCGGCGCGTGTGTTCAAGGTCGATGCACCACCGGAACTCAAGCGCCGGTATCCTCTGGAATTTTCCCCCGTCGAGGGAGTTGACACAGAACTCGTCGATCTGATCGTTCCGTACAATTCGCCGGCAGCAGGGAAGCCGATCGTTGAGCTCGGCATGCCGCCGGACAGCCTCATTGTGCTTGTCAGTCGGGACGAGAGTTTTCTGGTTCCCAGCGGCGGCACGGTGCTCCAGGAAGGCGACACAGTTCTCGTGCTCGTGAACAAGAACAATCTACCTCAGGTTCGCTCGGTCCTGGCAAAGCAGAAACCAGATGATGAATTGTGAGAGGAGAATGGAAAGCGGCGCCACGACATTCACTGTTGAGGAAAGAGTCTCAATGACCACAGATCGACTGGAAAGAAAGAGGCAGGATCATGAACCACCGGCCGCCACATCTGAACGCGGCTGGCGATATCACCATCTCGGGATACCCACGAGCGTACCCCGGCCGGGAGAGGTTTACCTCGAACAATTCAAATTGCATGTCTCCGGATTCGACACCAGCCCTTATGGTATCGAATGGATGAGATTCGAACCGGACAGCCCAATCTCCGACCTTATCAAGACAGTTCCACACATCGCTTTCGAAGTGAACGACCTCGATGCTGCACTCGTCGGCAGGGACATTCTGACGGAGCCGAACTCCCCTTCGGTCGGGGCAAGGGTGGCAATGATCATACACAATGGTGCCCCTGTAGAACTCATCGAGTTTCGGAAATCGTAATGTTCAAGTTGACCGTTTTTGGATAGGGGTTGAAATCCCTTCAACTAGTTCTCGATGACATTATTGCCACAAAGTCTCTAAGGCACAAAGAATGATGAATTTTTTGAATTATGCAATGCTCTTTGACTTCGCGCCTTGGTGGATATGATTCTTCAGTGAGAAATAATTAGCACCCATCTCAAAAACCTGTGTCACTCCCGAACGTCTCTATCGGGAGTCCAGAACGCGCTGTCTGGATTCCCGCTTAAGACGAGCGGGAATGACAGATGGTGCTTCAAAAGTGTTTTTGAGATGGCTTGTAGTCACAATGCTCATCGAAGGGAGGCACATGCGATTGTCTCACGTCACCTCATGCTTCTTAGCCCTCCTCCTCTCCGGCGTTCTCGCTTGTTCGTCGAACCGCGACGCGCGCACCCCGCAGGAATTCGTGGAACGATACTCTGCCGCATGGAGGAGCGGGGATGTGGATGCCATTGTCGCTATGCGATCGCGGAAAAAGCTGGTCGATGTAGAGCTCAGGCCGAACATGAATAAGGCGCTCGAGGAAGCATCGCTCGCTGACGAGAAGGATGAGATCGAGCAGTCGATCAAACGCCGCGATTTTGGATATTCGTCATGGTCGAATACGGAGTATGTCTCTGAAAAGGGACACGACGATCATGTTCACGTCACCGTGCGCGTTGCCGGAGCCCTTTCTTCCATAGTCCTTGTACGTGAGGGGGAAGGACTGAAGATCCATCCCAATCCGAGCTTCTTTCGATAATGTAGGATTACAATCCACGATGTATTGCTCCCCACAATCCCACGGAGGTCCCATATGAAAGCACTTCGGGCAGCACTTCTCTTTGTCTCGCTGCTGTTCATCGGCGCGCTTCTGATGACTTCGCCGGCGGCCGCGCAGCAGACATTTAAGCCGGGCGATAATCTCACTATCGACCCCGCCATCACCTACGGGAAGTTCGACAACGGACTCACGTACTATATCAAGGTGAACAAGAAACCGGAAAAACGCGCCGAGCTCCGGCTCGCCGTCAAGACAGGTTCGGTGATGGAGGATGATGATCAACTCGGTCTCGCTCACTTCTGCGAGCACATGGCATTCAACGGAACGAAGAGCTTCCCAAAGAATGAGATCATAAACCTTCTCGAGAAAGAAGGCGTACGGCTCGGTCCGGACGTGAATGCGTATACAAGCTTTGACGAAACAGTGTATATGCTCCAGATCCCCACGGACTCTGCTCAGCTTGTCGAGAAAGCATTCAAGATATTGGAAGAGTGGGCCTCTGCAGTCAGCTACGACGAAAAAGAAATCGACAAAGAGCGGGGCGTGCTCGTAGAGGAGTGGCGGCTGGGAAGAGGCGCGTCCATGCGAGTACTTGACAAGCACTTTCCAAAGCTGCTCTACAATTCACAGTACGCCAAGCGGCTTCCGATTGGAAAGAAAGAGGTTCTCGAGGGTGCTCCTTATGAAACCGTCCGCCGGTTCTTCCGTGATTGGTACAGACCGGAGTTGATGGCTGTGGTTGCGGTTGGTGATTTCGACAAAGCGGCGATGGAGAACCTGATCAAAGATCATTTTTCGAAGCTCACAAACAAGAAACCAGGCCGCGAACGTACACAGTATACTGTCCCCGATCATGCACAGCCTCTTGTCTCCGTCGCAACTGACAAAGAACTCCCTTCTGCTTCGGTTCAGATGATCTTCAAACGAGACCCCCAGCCTGAACGGACTGCGGGCGATTATCGGAGGAGCATCCTCGGCCAGGTCTATGATGGGATGTTCAACAAACGGCTCCAGGAGAGAATGCAGAAACCAAATCCCCCCTTCATTTTTGGAGGAGGCGGCGATGGGCGCTGGCTCGGTCATAAGCAGGCATATACGCTCTATGCTCAGGCAAAAGAGAACTCCCTGCTCGACGGACTGGACTACATCCTTACTGAAGCCTACCGCGTGAAACAGTATGGCTTCACTGCGACGGAGTTCGAACGTCAAAAAAGCGACCAACTGCGCTGGATTGAGCGCCTCTATAAAGAGCGTGACAAGACCGAATCCCGCAATTATGCCGACGAGTACGTGCGTAACTTCCTGCAAGAGGAACTCATACCAGGAATTGAAGTGGAGTTCAACCTCAACAAGCAATTCCTCCCCGGAATTGCCCTCGAGGAGATCAACAAGCTCGCCGAGATTCGGATGGCGACAAGCAGTCGCGTTGTAGCAATCTCGGCCCCGGAAAAAGAAGGGGTGAAAGTGCCGTCAGAGTCCGAGGTGCTGTCGGTTCTCAACAGCGCAGGCACGAAGAAAACCGATGCCTATGTGGACAATGTGACCACGAAACCATTGCTCGCGGCTCTTCCAAAGGCCGGAAAGGTCGTTAGTGAGAGGAAGGTTGAATCCCTCGGACTCACCGAATGGAAGCTCTCCAATGGGGCACTGGTGGTGCTGAAGCCGACCGATTTCAAGAACGACGAGATCCTCTTCTCTGCCTACAGCAACGGTGGAACCTCGCTCTCCACCGACCCGGATTTCGTCTCTGCTTCAATGGCATCGCAGCTTGTGAGCATGTGTGGCGTGGGTGAATTCGATGCGATCGCGCTTTCGAAAATGCTCAGTGGAAAAGTCGTAAACGTCAATCCGATGGTATCAGGTCTCTCCGAAGGATTCAACGGAAGCGCTTCGCCGCAGGACCTTGAAACGCTCTTCCAGTTGGCGTATCTCTATGCCACGACTCCAAGGAAAGACACAAGCGCCTATGGGGCGTTCATGTCAAGAATGAGGGCCAGTCTCCAAAATCGCAGTGTGATGCCCGAGGGAGCATTTTACGATACCATCGGTGTAACCATGGCACAGTATCATTACCGCGGGCGCCCAATGACACCCAAGCTTCTCGACGAGGTCAATCTGGACAAGGCGTTAGCGTTCTACAAGGACCGATTTGCAGACGCAAGCGACTTTACCTTCTTCTTCGTAGGCAATTTCCAGCTCGAGAAAATTCGGCCGTATGTGGAGCAATATCTTGCCAGCCTGCCGGCACTCGATAGGAAGGAATCATGGCACGATGTCGGCATCTTCCCGCCGAAAGGCGTTGTCAACAAAGAAGTCTACCGCGGAATGGAGCCCAAGAGCTCAGTGATGATTACGTTCACCGGTGCCTTCGACTGGTCAAAACAGAGTAAGTATGATTTCAATTCGCTGATGGAGCTTGTCAACATCAAGCTGCGTGAGGTAATTCGGGAGGAAAAGAGCGGCACCTACGGGATCAGAGCTAACGGCTCGCCATCTCTCTATCCGCGCAAGGAATTCAACGTCTCGGTTTCATGGGGCTGTAATCCAACGCGCGTTGAGGAGCTCGTGAAAACTGTTATGGAACAGCTTGACAGCCTGAGGATCAAGAAACCGGACCAGGTCTATGTCGACAAAGTGAAGGAGATTCAGCGGAGAAATCAGGAAGTGAACCTGAAGGAGAATCGATTCTGGCTTTCGAATTTCAGGCAGTACTACGCCAACAGCGAGAATCCCGAGGAGATCCTCGACTACAACAAGCTGGTCGACAAGCTCTCGACTGACGCCATGCAGGCAGCGGCGAAGAAGTATTTCGACACGAAGAATGTCGTGAAGGTAGTACTCTTCCCTGAGAAAAAATAGGGGCATCGCCTCGCGCGGCAGGGGTTCTCCTCTGCCGCGCGATCAGCTTTCTGGCGGTCCAGTTGAAAGGTGGCGCCACAAAGTCTCGAAGACACCAAAGTGTACGATAAACTCTTATTCTCTCTTCTTTTTCTCCGTGCCTTGGTGCCTTTGTGGCAGAAAACGGTTTTTCGTCCAGCCTTCCAGGAGGTGAGGTATGTTCATAGGCCACTTTGCAGTTTCCTTTGGAGCAAAAAAGGCTGCTCCGTCCGTTTCTCTCGGAACGCTCGTGCTGGCTGCTCAGTTCGTCGATCTCCTGTGGCCGCTTTTCCTGCTACTCGGTTTGGAGAACGCCCGAATTGACCCCGGCAACACGGCCGTCACGCCGCTCGACTTCTATAATTATCCGTTCACGCATAGTCTCGCGGGCGCGCTTGTATGGTCTTGCGGTCTTGGGCTGGTTTATTTCGCGCTAAAACGCAATGTCAGGAACGCCGTGATCGTCGGACTCGCGGTCTCAAGCCACTGGGTCCTCGATTTCCTGACGCATCGGCCCGATCTTCCCCTCTGGTTCAGCGGCGGCCCATATCTGGGCCTTGGGCTCTGGAACTCGATGATAGGTACGGTCATCGTTGAGGTCGGGCTCTACATTGCTGGAATCGCGCTCTATCTCAGAAGCACGACGGCAAAGGACAAGATAGGGTCAATCGGATTATGGTCACTTGCCGGATTCTTGGGATTGATCTATGTCGGCAACCTCGCCGGCCCTCCCCCTCCCGACATATCGGCCATTGCGATAGCCGGTAATTCCATGTGGCTCTTTGTCGCGTGGGCTTACTGGGTGGACAAACACCGTATCGCACGAAATCCCTGAAACTACCGGACAGTCACGGCGTATCGTGTAGAGTGGCCGGGCGATGCGAAACGATTCCCGGCCAAGTTTTTCCTCTCACTTGAGAAACGATTTACTGTCACGAAGGAGCGATCATGGAAAACCATCTCACCGCTGTCGGTGCCCTCTCCATCGGGCTCAGTGTCCTGGGCATTCTTATCGGAGCATTCATCTTCATTCTTCTTGCCGGTATCGGATACGCCGTACAAGAGGAAGATGCCTCCATCGTTCTTTTTACGATCGGCACGGTGATTGGATTCTTCCTCCTCATTCTGTCCATACCGGGAATCATCGGTGGAATCGGCATATTCAAGCGGAAGGAATGGGCCCGGATCCTTGTCCTGGTTCTCTCAGCGCTGCACCTGATCAACATTCCTATCGGGACTGCCGTCGGTGCATACTCGATCTGGGTCCTCGTCCAGAAGGAAACCATCCTACTTTTCAATCCCATTGTTCCGCCCGTACAACAGTAATGATGGAAAAGAACGATCTTCAACAATATCAAAATGGAACAACGATGAACTCGACGATGAAAGCGGGCCTCGTGCTCGGCCTGTCCGTGACGGTATGGACATTTCTCATGGGAGTCACCGGATGGTATAGGGACCCAGTTCTCCTGAACCTCTTCTGGGTCGTCATCGTCATCCAAATCGGGGTTCTGATTTGGGGGCTGAAGATTACATCGAACGAAGGAAAATCGTACTGGTCTCAGGTGGGGGCAGGCACGATGATGTCGCTCGTCGGCGGAGTGATCATCTTCCTGGGATCTATTCTCTTGACATCAGTGGTTTTCCCTAACCACTTCGCGGAACTCAGAGCTTTGGGGGAGGAAATGATGAGGGCGGAAGGCAAGGCAGCGACAGAGATCAAGGCGATTCTCGATTCTCAGGCTCCGATGCAAACGACTTTCATGCAGGCACTCTTCGGTTTCATCGGGACAATGGTGACGGGATTTGTCGTCTCTTTGATCGCCGGGGCATCCTTGAAAAAGAAGGACACTGCTTCCACACCATCTGCTCCCACAGCGGAGCAACCGTAATCTGGTTCCAGGTCGAGGCTGTCCAAAAAGTGCTATCGACCATTACGACTACTTCGAGGAATCTGAAATATCGACAATTCTCAATACTCGACGTGGTCGAAATGACATTTCGACCTACATTTTGGACAGCCTCGGATTGACGGATCGTACCCACGCTTTGGCGCACCGCTCACCTGCCAGATTTCACCATCCGAAAGATACGCTTGTATTCCGCCGACGCCGCCGCGTGATCCACAATCGGCACTGGATAGTCGCGCCCGATGACGCATCCGATCTCCTTCTGCAGGACCGGCGGCATTGTATGAGGCGCGTGAATGAACTTTGCCGGGACGTTGCGTAACTCCGGCACATAGCGTTTGATGTAGACACCGTCCGGATCAAACCGTTCAGACTGCAGGCGGGGATTGAAGATCCTCAACGGTTTCGGATCCACTCCCGTCGACGCTGCCCACTGCCACCCGCCGTTGTTGGATGCCGTCTCGATATCCATCAGCTTCTGTTCGAAGTACTTCGCTCCGTGCTGCCAGTCGTGCAGTAGGTCCTTTGTGAGGAATGAAGCAACGATCATTCTGACACGGTTGTGCATCCAACCTGTCTCGTTGAGCTGGCGCATTCCTGCGTCGACGAGCGGGAATCCGGTCTTGCCCCCCGACCAGGCAGTAAACAGTTTCTTGTCATACCTCCAGGGCATCGTATCGAACTCCTCGCGGTAGTTCCTGTTAACGAGGCCCGGGAATTGGAACAGAACCGCCTGATAGAATTCACGCCAGATCAGCTCGTCTATGAACTTATTGATCGAAAGCCGATGCGAGGGTGGAGCATCGAGGAGAGCTTTCTCGCAGTCCGCCAGCACCCTGCGGGGAGAGATGCATCCAAACCGCAGGTACGCTGAGATCTTGCTCGTCCCATCCTTCGCTGGGATGTCCCGGCTTACCGAATACCCCTGGATTGTTCCATGAAGAAAAGAACGCCAACGACGATTTGCTGGGTCAGAACCCCCGATGAATGCGGGATTCGGTATCCTCAGCTCCTTTCTCAGCTCGGAGGCTCCGAGCACTCGCTGCGAGGCTAGTGAGGGTGTCGAAATCCTCCCCGGCTTTCGAAGCGGCCCTGGGTGCGCAAGTTTCTTCCACGTGTTCGCATAGGGAGTGAAAACAACGTACGGTTCACCTTTCCCTGTGAGGACTTCATCAGGTTCGTGCACAACAACATCCGAAAAAGAAGTCACTTCGATGCCGGCACTCCGGTAG
>QYQB01000040.1 GCA_007280275.1 bacterium
CGCGGCACTTCTCGCATGAGGTACGTATCCATCCCCAGGTCGCACAGTGGAATAAACAAGGCGGTCAGGGCGAAAGCGTAGTTGTATACGCCAAACAACTGCGTGCCCAGATACTTTGCGAGAAGGATAAAAGAAACGAATGCGAGAGATTTTGTGAAAGCATGGAAGCCCAAAAGGAGAACGGAATTTTTCAGAACAGAGGCGCTCTCAATTCTTGGAGGGGTTGCCGCGGGCGAGGCCAGTGGGGGGGGCTGTTCTTTCAAATTTGAGTCAGTCGTGGTTTGTTTCATCAGTCTCAGGTTATGACAGGCTGAAAATACCGAAAACGGAATGCTTAATCAAGGTCATTGCTTGAGTTTGGAGCATCGTGTCGTTATATTCACTCACAAAACAACCATGCAGTTGCCTTTGACCTACCAGTAATATGGCTGACATTGCCATCGATGCCCGCAAATACTTCGACTACGGCATAGGGAGCTATATTCAGAACCTTGCTTCAGCGCTGTCCCAGCTCCATGCGGCTCATTCCTTCACGTTGCTCGTCTCGACGGACGATTTTGGGAGGATCAACGCACCTGAGGGATGGCTCAAGAAGAAGTGCGACTACGGAAAGTACTCCCTTGGTGAGATAGCCTTCCTCGGAAGAGACGCGCGGGCCGCAAAGGTGGAGCTATTTCATGAGCCTCATTATACTCTGCCTGCCGGATTGAGGGGTAGGTCCGTCGTGACCATCCATGACCTCATCCATTTGAGGATGCCACAATATTTCTCAGGCTTGCAGCGACGATATGCGAGCGCAATGATCCGGCATGCCGTAAGACATGCCGGTGCGGTCATCGCTGTATCTCATAAAACAAGAGAAGACATACTCGACACGTTTGATGTCGCTGAAGAGATGGTCTCAGTAGTTCACCATGGAGTCCGGCCGACATTCCATAGGTTGGAAGACAGAAGCTTGGTTGAACGCTTCCGCAAATCCCGCGGACTGGATCACCCTTACGTTCTGTATGTTGGCAACGTGAAGCCCCACAAGAACATACCAAGACTTCTTGCTGCCTTCTCACAGGTTCGCGTGAGGTATCCCGATCTCGACCTCGTGTTTGCCGGAGGCTCTTGTCTGGGAGACAACGCTTTGCTTGACCAATCCCGCCACCTTCGAATCACAGAAGCCATTCACGATCTTCTGCAGCTTCCTGAAGCGGATCTTGTCAGTGCATATAATGGCGCCGATGTGGTCGTTTTGCCGTCCCTCTACGAAGGATTTGGGTTCCCGGCGCTGGAAGCTATGGCCTGCGGAACCCCAGCCGTTGTGTCGAGCGCAGGGGCACTACCGGAGATCGTCGGGGACGCAGCCATCCTCATCGATCCGACGAACTCGGAGGAACTGGCGCAGGCTATACATACCGTATTGGAAGATTCCGGAAAAAGATCCCACCTGATTGAAAAAGGGAAGGTGCGCGCCGCAGGCTTTTCCTGGAAGACGGCCGCGAAGCAGACCCTGACGATTTACGAGAAAGTGTTGGAACGATGCGACCCAAGATGAAGAAGATAGGGATCTTCGGAGGATCGTTCGATCCGCCGCATATCGGACATCTGATTATTGCAGAACTTGCGCGACGAGCGTTGGATTTGGAGATTGTGTATCTTGTCCCGGCGTACAGGCCACCCCACAAGGCGGGCAAGCATTCATCAACGGCCGGCGATCGGCTTAAAATGACGAAACTGTCGGTCCGTGGCAATCCGGGGCTTCGTGTATCCGACATAGAGATTAAAAGGAAAGGCCTTTCCTACACCGTCGATACTGTCAAGACCTTTCATCGGAGGTTCCCTGCGTCGGAGCTTTTCCTGATTATCGGCAGCGACAGTCTTCATCAGTTCCATTCCTGGAAGGATCCACAGGCGATCTTAGCCTTGGCGACGTTGGCGGTATACCGGAGGCCGCGCCGAGCCCCCGGAAAGTGGAAGCATTCAAAATCAAAGTTCCTTTTCATCAAGGGGCCAATGATGGATCTCGCCTCATCAGATATTCGAAAGAGGATATGTGATGGTAAGACAATTCACCATATGGTGAGAGAAAACGTTCTCGCGTTCATCACCCGCACCCGGCTTTACCAGAGTTCAATCGCAAAGTGAAAACAATGAAATCGACAGTCCCAGTAGACGACATCAGAAAAATCGTCAACACCGATCACTACGATCCCTTCACAGTGTTGGGTGCACATCCCGTCCACGTCAAAGGAAAGAAGGGGCTCGCCATTCGAGCGTTTCTTCCTGACGCTGCATCGGCCGAGGTCATTGAGCTGAAGGGGGAATCCGAGTCGAACGCCTTTCCGATGAGCAAGATCGACGACGGGGGCTTCTTCGAATTGTTCATTCCAAACCGGACGGATGTGTTCCCCTACAAGTTGCGCAGGCATTCCTCCGGGGGTGAGGCTGCGACGTTTTACGACTCTTATTCGTTTCTTCCGACTCTCACCGAAGTTGACCTGTATCTTTTCAACGCCGGCGATCACCATCGCATTTACGAGAAGCTCGGCGCGCACTATGCGAACGTGGATGGCGTCGGAGGAATTCAATTCGCAGTCTGGGCACCTGGTGCACGGAGCGTTAGTGTCATTGGGAGCTTCAACGACTGGGACCGTCGGAAGCACGCGATGAGAGTCCTCGGTTCATCGGGGGTGTGGGAAATCTTCATACCCGGGTTGCTTGAAGGCGAGTTGTACAAGTTCCAGATCAAGACTCAGGGTGGAGCGATACTGGACAAGACCGATCCCTACGGCTTCGAGATGGAGCTGCGCCCCAGTACGGCTTCCCGTGTGAATCTGCTCAGCGGGTTCGAGTGGCACGACGAGGGCTGGATGAAAGATCGATCGGCCGGCACCCCGCTTGCCAAGCCGATCTCGATTTACGAACTCCACCTTACGTCCTGGGCACGCGTTCCGGAAGAGGGGAGCCGTTGGCTGACGTATCGCGAAAGCGCCCACCGAATTGTTGACCACGTGAAAGAACGGGGGTTCACGCATGTTGAATTGATGCCCGTAATGGAATACCCACTCGATGAATCTTGGGGATATCAGGTCACCGGTTACTTTGCTGCAACGAGCCGGTTCGGGAGACCCCAGGATTTCATGTATTTCGTCGACTACTGTCATCAGAATGGGATTGGCGTCTTGCTGGACTGGGTTCCGGCGCACTTTCCGAAGGACAAGCACGCGCTCGGCGAGTTTGATGGTACGCATCTCTACGAGCACTCCGATCCTAGGAAAGGCGAGCATCAGGATTGGGGCACGTACATTTTCAACTACGGGCGCCACGAAGTAAAGAATTTCCTGATCAGCAACGCGTTGTTTTGGTTTGACAAGTTTCACGTCGACGGCCTGCGTATCGACGCTGTTGCCTCGATGCTGTATTTGGATTATTCCAGACGAGTGGGGGAGTGGATCCCGAATCAATACGGAGGACGGGAGAACATCGACGCGATCCAGTTCCTGAAGCAGCTCAACGGGATTGCCCACTACTACTACCCCGGCACATTGACGATCGCCGAAGAATCCACGGCGTGGCCGGGTGTTACCAATAGCCTGGAACATGGCGGCCTGGGTTTCGACCTCAAGTGGAACATGGGATGGATGCACGACATGCTGGAGTATTTTTCGATCGATCCCATCCACCGCGGTTATCATCACCGCAACCTAACCTTCGCGCTCCTCTATGCGTTCAGCGAACGATTCCTCCTGCCTCTCTCGCATGATGAGGTCGTCCATGGAAAACACTCGCTTCTCGACAAGATGCCTGGGGATCTGTGGCAGAAGTTCGCGAACCTGCGGGCATTGTTCGGCCTGATGTACGCTTTCCCGGGCAAGAAGCTCCTCTTCATGGGCGGAGAATTCGGCCAGTGGATCGAATGGAATCATGATTCATCTCTCGACTGGCACCTGCTATCCTATGACTCCCACCAGGGGGTCCAGCGGCTCATTGACAGCCTTCATAAGCTCTACAAGACTGAATCGGCACTTCACGAGGTTGACTTTGAATATCGAGGCTTCGAATGGATCGATTTTCAGGACAGCGCCAGCAGCGTGATTGCTTTTGAGCGGAAGGCCCGCGAGCCACGGAACCGCGTTCTGATTGTGTGCAATTTTACACCCGTTCCGCGATACGGCTATCGTATAGGCGTTTCTGAGCCGGGTCGATACGAGGAACTCCTCAATACCGATTCGCTGTACTTTGGCGGCAGCAATCTCGGCAACAGCGGCGAGATCGTCGCGGAAGAGGTTCCATTTCATCACCATCCGGCCTCGGTTCGCCTCACGCTCCCACCCCTCAGCGTTCTGTACCTCAAGCGAAAAACGGCGGCCTCCTGAAGGGCTCTGAGGTGAGGGTTCGCAAAGGATGATCCGGGTTCTTCGAATCAGGCTCCACGGATTGTCCTGGAGAGCTTTGCCTTTCTGAAGGATCACCACGTTTGAAGAATGCTCTCGATGCAATGCTTGCATCGGCGAGAGGGAAAGCAAAGCTCATGTCAAAGATAGCAGGGCCAGATCAGGAAGATTCTCTACCCAGACAAGAACAAGTAAACCTGGAGCGAAAGGGTGCAAACGAAGAACGAGGGTGGTGACCCGAAGATGGTAGCTAAGGGCAAGACTCGGCAAAGGCGATGAAGCGATTGATACTGTTGACTATTCTCGTTCTCCTTGTTCTTCTGACTCCGCTCTGGATGTGGCTGGCCTGGTGGCTGGCTCCGTTTCATCCTCTCAACATCTACGTCCTCGATAAGACCTCCTCAACAAGCGACTACAGCGAACATCGCGCTCTGAATTGGGTCCTGATGCACGAGAAGTACTCACAATCATCAGAGAAGATCTACTCGGTGAATGAAGACTATTTCGGGTTTCACCCCGGGGCAAACGAAGAATTTCGAATCGATGGCGTGGACAGCTTGAGTGATTATCGGATTGATAGTCTGGCTGAACGATATGATGCCGCTTTCTATACCGATGTCTATGGCGTCTACTGGAACGAATGGTACCAGCACCAAAATGTCTCCGAATTTTCTCCGATGATATACGGAGGTCTGCAGAAACAGGATCTCAGTTTCCTGAAATCGATGAAGGAACGGAAGAAGCTTATTCTCTGTGAGTTTAATTTTCTCGATTCACCGACGAAGGCGCCGGTTCGCAAAGAAGCCGAAGAGCTTTTTGGAATTCGTTGGACGGGGTGGACCGGAAGGTACTTCAAGACACTGGATACACTGAAGGACCCCGAGTTGCCGCGCTGGGTGGTGACCCTCTACAAAGCACAGAACAAGAATATCTGGCCTTTCCGTTTCGCCGGTATCGTGTTTGTCCATGAAAGCTCCTCGATCGTCATCCTCGAGCACCCGTACTATCTTGAAACGGAAGTGCCTAGCGTTGTGACGCCGAAGAACTATCAGGATCGATTTGACCTTCCACAGAGCGTTGAGTATCCTTATTGGTTCGACATCGTACTCAACACCGGCGAAAACAAGGTCGTCTCGGAGTCTGTGATCGAAACAAACGAACTCGGGGATACTGTCCTGGCATGGAATAAAATACCGAAGCGTTGGCCAGCCGTTCTCGAACATACGGGAGACTATCGATTCTACTACCTTGGCGGGGATTTCTCCGACGCTCCTATCCGGAACAACCTGTGGCACTACAAAGGGATATCCTGGTTCAGAAAGCTGCTCTATGACAGATCCGATGTAGGAAACAGGGAGCGATTCTTCTGGGAGTACTACATTCCCTTTGTGCGATCCGTATTCTCTGAGTACTCTCAGCTGAGCCGTCGGTGACCAGCGTCCATGGGCAAAGGGAATTGCGCGACGGGTCTCGCTTCCAGGATAAGTTCCCAGCTTCTTGCTTCGTGGAATCAAGCGGTGCTATGTGCTCAGTCGTATCTCCTTGTGTACATACGCATCCTTCGATCCATTTCCGGGGAAGGTAACGGCAAGAATCAAATGGTTCCCATCGTGGGCCAGAACCATGGCGCCCTCGACGATCGTAACGGCATGCGAATAATCGAGTACATCAAGTAAATACTCCTGGCCAACCCTGCCTTCGACGACAAGGGTGTATGACCGTTGGCGCCAGCTCTCATTGATGATTCGAATTCCTCTGGATCCCTCGCCAAGACGGAGATGCGGGACAGGCGGTATGACCGCTATTCCTCCTGTGTGACGAATACGAATTGCACGCTTTCCGTAGAGTCTGGCCCGAACGACGGGCAAACTGTTGTACTCCCCAACGAAGACATGGACTCTATCCTTCTTCCGGCCAATCCGGACCTCGAGGATCTCGGTTCCAAGAGGAAAAACGGGTTTGAAACAGAGCAAGGTATCGTTCCCATGCTTTGGGCCGGCGAGGCGAGTTTCGGGGAAGATCGTGTAACTTGTCTCGTCTTCAGTTCGTCGCATCTTCAATCCAAAACGCTGATCACCCACACGGATATTTCGTACCTCGGCCTTCTTCCACTGCGGTGGAAAGTAAGGACTCAGATCAAGCGTTCTCTTGAGCGCGTCTGCCTTGACGCCGATCATACCTTCGGGAACGGGATGCAGAACCATAGATTGAGACCAAGCCTGGTGAGGGCACACACCCGCCGCCTGGAAACGAATCCCGTGCAGAACCTCCTCAACGCATCCTCCGCAGAATTGATCGTACAGAAGGAGGTTGCTGAGAAGATGCACATAGCCCTGCAGCGGACGCTGATGTGAGAACTCTGCGAGGGCCGTCCAGCCGGTGAACAAGGGCCAGATGCTTCCATTGTGATATCCAGCTGGATTGAACGAGGGATTGTTCTTACCGACGATGCGTACACCCCAATCCGTTGAAAAATTGTCGCTCGCGTACTCGTCCAAACTAACTCTTGAATTCTTCTCTTCGGAACAGCCAAAATACATACCTACAGCAGGGAGGACCGTCTTCTCTTCCAGGAAGTGTCCATCCTGATGTTTCGCGAAATTGTAGAAGCCCGTGTGCGCATTCCAGAAATCTCTTTTCAGAATAGTGCGGACTGCCTTCGATTCCCGTCGCCACTTCCGGGCGAGGGTCGCCTCTCCTGCCAGCTGAGCAACTGTCGAGCTTTCAGCAAGTGCTTCAGCCCAGCACGAAGCGAGATAGTGCTCAGTGTGAACTGGGAATAGTTGTCCTCCCTCGACCCATCCGTGTCCGACATTCGTGTTTTCGATGAGGTGATCTCCGTCGGTGTCTGTCGAGAAACAATACTGAATGGCCTTACGAACCCTGGCGAATTGCTCCTTCGCGAATTTGCGATCACCAGTCATGCGCACATACCTCCCCATCAGAACAAGATAGAGGGGAGTTGAATCGGCAGCGTCGTAGTGGGCATAGCCGCTGGTCGTCAATTCATGAAGAATCTTGCCACTTGTGTCCTGATGCTTGCCGAGGAATTCAAGAACCTCGCGAACTTTCCCGTGATCACCATAGTCAAGTACTGCCAGGCTTGTCCAGACGCTGTCGCGTCCGAAATACCAGGCGTAGCCCGGACGACCGCTGACCGAGTGATCTCCATGCCAACCCGAGGTGCTGAGCCCGAAGCCGGCCAAGAATGAACGTCCGAGGCGCGGGGTTTCGACGAACAACTTCTCCAATCCGACAAGAGACCATCGATAGGCCTTATTGAATTGTTCATCGGGGGTAACAACCCGGGTCGAATTTTTCTCGAGGGCTCTGAAACGACGCACCTGAGCGCGGAGGGAAGAATCCGGGTGCCGAATGATTGAACGATATGAATGCACCGCCTCCCGGAGGCTTTGATCGGATCCAGCTATTGCAAAGGTGCAATGCTTGTTCTTCGGTGTGAGAGTTACACGCAATCCAATTGCGGCAACGGGTCTGCTGGTTCGTCGCCCTGTGAGGCGATCGTTTTCGATGACCACCTCGGAAAACTGCCCAATGGTCCACTCCGTTGGCTTAAGGGAGGAACCGAGAAGCGACGCCACTCCGCCATTTCGATCGGTGACTATTCCCGCGCAAATCCCGTCGTCCCACGCATACCTTAGCGAGCCGGTTGCATGCTCACTCACGGGCCACATCAACCGGAGGTCCACTCGGGCAGTAACGATGATTTGAACACGCTCTTTCGTCCGGACCCGATAGTGGAGAGCCCCGCAAGGACGCGTCGAATCTGCAAATGTGGTTTCTTCGATGACGCAACCGTCGATTTCGAATCTTCGAGTCAGTGACTCGGGGGTGATTGTGATAACCGGGCTGAGCTCGTGGCTCCATCGTGGTTGGGCGTCACCAACCATGAACCCGACCTTCAGATCCTCCAGGACTCTCACGGGATGGCACCAGACCTCTGCTATTCCACTTCGTTCCTTTCCCATGATGAGCATCCTGCGGCCACTCAGATCGAAGAACTGCTCCTGGCGGTCTGGCGATGCAAAATCTCGGTGAAGCGCCAGGTCGCCTGATGCCTTTGAAAGTCTGCAATCGATAGCCCCGAGCGCTTTGCTCGTGTGCATGAATTCAGTAACGGTGGGAACGCCAAAATGCCAGTACGGCTCTGCTGGATCCTTTTCGGATGCCCTCCTCTCAGAAGGATGGGTGTGCCGCATCTGTAGATAGTCAAGACAGGTTAACGTGAAGTTTTCCAGATGTGCCCTGTACCGCTGTTTCTGATCCAGGAAGTAGAAATGCGATCCTATCGATAGCACGCCACCCTTCCCATGCCGGTGCTCGACGATATTCCGTCTGAGTTCGTTCAACCTGATGTACAGCTTCTCGACGGCAACGATTTTACCTGAGAGAGGAGTAACATCTTCATAGTATGCCGCGGAATAGTGGTCTCCAACACTTGGTGCCCAAGTGTAGAGACCGCCGGCGAAGCCTTCGAAGATGGGGTGTCGGTTGCAGCCTGCAAAACCGCGAATATCGGAGTAACCAGCGCCCCAGGACGATTCCGTCCACATTCCAGAAGCACAAATGTTTGGACGCATCGTCTCGAGACCTAAGTCAACGATGTACTGCGAGGCGAGGAGGGAGAGAAGCAGGCCCCGGCCTTTACGTACGTGGGCCTTCAAGGCTTCGATGACATTTGGCTCCAGCGCCCCAGGGGGGATGCTTGTGGATGAATCATAGTGCCACCAGAGGATATCGAATTCCCGAAGAATGTTCGGTTCCTGTGCAATCGCCGGGAACGAAATACGGCGCGCACGAAAGGTTTTTTGCCGGGACAGGAATGACCAGGCGGATTCTTCTTCGGGACTAACTGATTGAGGATCGGCGATTAGAAACGCGACATTCTTCATTGCAGTTCGATCTGCATCATGTAGTTCCGTTCATAGAGTTCTTCCCAAACCCATAGATCTGTGGAAGATTGTACACCGAGGCGTATGCTGAAACGTTTGCCTCGCTCAAGCCGAAACCCATACCGGTCGTTTCGCGGAACCCGAAGGACAACTGCAAACGGCCGGGTGTTGTAGAGATACCAGGAAGACGAGAGAAGCTGATCGTAGAGGGGCGTAGTGATCCTGAGAGCTCCGCCTTCGAGACGCCAGTCCGGCGAGCCGGCACTCCAGTCTCTACTCAGATCTCCCCGGTTGAACTCGTGTTCGAACCAGGTTGTCTGGCCCTCGAGGAGCCCGGGAAAAAGGATTGCAGACACGATAAGCATCAAACGCTTCATCAGTTTGCCGTCCTTGTTCTTAGAGACAGTACATTGGCGGGCCCAGCGCAAGGAAGCCCAACTCCTCGAGAGCTCCAAGAATAAGGAAGAAAGGCACGCTTCGTTATAGCACGGGAATCGAGTGTTGGTCCTAGTGCCATTTCAAATAATACATCTTGTAGTTTTCATCGCGGAGACGCCGAGACCGCAGAGAATCGCGGAGAATATAGTTAATACTTCTGCGTAGCTCCGCGGCTCTGCGTCTGCGCGTTGAGAACCAAGAACAAAGAAAACACAACCGTAATTCTTGATCCGGCACTAAATTTGCACCTGGATTGGCTTCCCAAGGACACTCTCGGCATGCTGTGCTCCGTCCAGCCAGACGGTGAAGCGCTTTCCGCGGACCTGCACACGAAGCCTCCTGCCCCGGATGAGGACGTCGTCGATACTGACCCGATCGATGTTGAAGGGGAATGGATCGATGAGGACGGAGAATTCCTCCGGGCGAATGCCGCAGACATATTTGATGATAAGGTCGTTGACCCAGGAGTGTTGATAATCGTCAATGCCGCGGTACACACTCGGCTTCCCTGAGTAAGGATTGTAGTGTTCGAAGCAGTTCGGGCGTTTGGGATTTCCATCGAAAAACATCATCTGAACGAACCTGGTGATGAACTCTGCGGTCTTTTTTCGCAAGAAGGCATCCCCGCAATTGATAGCGGTTGTTGCGAGTGCCTCCGCGATGTGGCTGTTGGTCATTGGCCATACTCGCCCGTTCCATGGACAATTCATGCGTTTCCCTTTCCACGCAGGATCAGGCGAAAAGAACTCGTCGTCAGCGCTCGACGACGGGACAGGGAAGGGAGTCCAGAATTCATTCCGATTCAGGAGATGCTTCCTCAGCCCATTGAGGTGGGATTTGTCCACGATGTCCGTAGAATATGGATAGAAGCAGGTCGCCGCTTTGACCCCCGTTCTTTTCCCACTTGCGGGATCGACATCGAAAAACATCTCTTCTTTCGGATCCCACATTTTCTCGCGAACCCCACTCTTAATCCTCTCCGCCTCGATCTGCCAGAGCTCCGCATCGTCGGTCTTTCCAAGTTTCTCGGCGATAGAGGCCATGGCCAGCTTCAGTTCGTACAGATAGACTGTAACATCCACGCCCTTCAGCCGGAACACTTCGCCCCAGTGCTCCCTGTCCGCACGTGGATTGACCGCCGTGTAGCGATGCATGTATTCCTGGCCGGTTTCATAGTGATTGTCGATGTCGTAGAGTCCGCTGACTTCCTCATCCCGTTCTCTGTCAAAATAACTGACGTACTTTCGTAAACCCTCATAGACGTTCGCAAGGTATTCAAGCGAGGGATGGACGGCATGGAGTTGCAGCAGGGCGTGACCCCAATTGGCGTGATAAAACATCTCCTGGCGGTAGTAGTTCATGTCGATGTAGCCGCGGAATCCTCCATCGTCGCGTTGATTGTCGATGAAGGTCAGGAGACTTCCCTGGGCGAGTTCGGGTTCGTGCATCCACCGGTTTTCGAGCATGTGGCATTGCGCGCTGTACGAGATGGGAGCCCGAAAGTATCCAATTCCCTCGGAGACGAATGCCCGTTTGTAGTTTCCTTCATCGCCGTACTGCGTATTCAATTTCAGCCCGTACCACCTGTACCAATAGTATCGTGTCAGGAACTCGTTTGAACATTCGAAGTAGGGGACAGAACGAAAATGATCATTCCAACTGATTGTGCTCAGTTCGACGGGGCTCGGCTGCCGAAGAACCGCACGAATGTTCTTCCGGGTTTCTTCAGCGGAGGGCGACGCGGCAAAGCCGACCGCTACCTCTGTCTTCTTGCCGGGTTGCAGCGTGAGCGGCGCGCACAAGGCGAGATACACAGAGCCTTCGTCTGTGGCTCCTGTCAGCTCTGATTTATTCGGGAGGCCTCTCCGGGAAAATGTATCAAACCAGGGTGTGAACGACCATCGTGGCTGCACGGCCGTGCGCTCGCTCAGATTCACACTGTATGACTGACTCGCCGCGCTCATCCCGAGGGCACATGCAATCTCGACATGAGGGGTCACAGACGGTCGTAGAAACTTGTTGAAGGACAGAACCCCGCCCTGATATTCGACGTTGGCCAGCCAGGAAGATTCCTTGGAGGGCATATGGTCCTGAATGGTCCATGCCACCAGGTTGAGCCGGAGCTTTTTCCTGGTATTGTTCTTCAAATGCACAACTCCGATGGCCACGTCACTTGAGAGCAGTGATTTGGTCTCTTTGACCTGGACTTTCTGTCTCTTGCCCCTGAAGGACGCGCTGTACTCCTGAGTCAATGAGGCCGGGTTCCAGGATCGCCTCACGAAATCGAGATCCAGTTCATTTCCGTCTTGATCAAGTATTGCCCACGTAAACATGGGCTTGATTTCATAGTTGTAATAGTGCGCCTCATCCCAGAACCCCGGAAAATCGAGGTAGACTGGAAACGAGGGAGCCCAGAGGAGGCGATTACCGCCGCCGAGATACCACTTGTCATCGCGCGCGAGATATCGAAGGATATCGATTTTTTTCATGGACACATCCTCGCTTCCAATGAAATGATGGGACCGATCAGGCCTTCAAACCCGTCATGGTGATTCCTTTAACGAAGTACTTCTGTGCGAAGGTGAACACGATGATGACCGGGAACATAACAAGGACGGCCGCTGCCATTTGATGAGGCCAGTCGGTCGAATACAGATTGCTGAAATTTGCAATCCCCACTTCGACGGTCCGCATGTCAATCCTGTTGGTAACGATAAGGGGCCAAAGAAAATCCTTCCAACTTCCCATGAAGGCGAAGATGGCGAGCGTTGCAAGGGCGGGCTTCGACAGAGGCAGAATCACCTTGAGAAAAATCGTGAATTCCGATGCTCCGTCAATACGCGCGGCATCCTCGAGGTCCCTGGGAATGGTCAGAAAGAATTGCCGGAGGAGGAATATTCCCCAGACGCTGGAGACCGTTGGTGTAAAGAGAGCCCAGTAGGTGTTCACCCACCCGAAGGTATTGATGAGCAAGAACGCTGGTATGATGGTGACAATAGCCGGAATCATCATCGTGCCCAGATAGAGGGCGAAGATTTTCTCACGCCAGCGAAAGCGGAGCCGCGCAAAGGCATACGCGGCCATCGAGCAGAACGTCAGCTGTCCGACGACCGAGGCTCCGGCAACGATCATTGAATTCAGGAAAAACCGACCGAACGGTTGCAGCGACATCGCCTCCAGATAATTGGACCATTTCATCGTCGATGGCAGGAAGCGCGGTGGGAACTGATACACCTCGAGTTCGCTCATCAAAGATGTGCTCAGCATCCAGAGGAACGGGATGATCATCGAGAGAGCGATAAGCACCAGGCCGCCGTAAATGAGGAGCCTTTTCGTTTGTTTCATCAGGGTTGCGGATAGCTATTTTGTGGAATTCAAGTGCTGCCAGACCTCAGGGTCTTCATGTCCCAGACGCCAGACCGATATCCCGCGGAAGTGATACTTCTTGACGAGTGCGAGTTTTGCATCAAACGAGCGGGCATCTTCGAGATAGATGTACTCGTTCAGGTATTCGTTGGGATATACAGTGAAGGAGACCTTCTCCCGATCGTCCCACTGCCAGGTCGCCCCAAACCGTTCGGCCAATCCACGAGCTTCTGCATGGTCGAGGCTCCGTCCCCAAACGTGAGCCTCGTTGTTCTGGTAGGATGGCTGCCAACGATATGAATAGAAGGGAATCCCCAGCGAAATTTTGGCGGGAGGGACCCCTTTGAGTACGAATTGTATTACTGCCTCCATCCACGGAATTCCAGCAACCGGCCCAGGAGTTGTTCTATGCGTGTGCTGATCGTACGTCATCAACGAGATGAAGTCACCGATCTCTCCCAGAGCCTTGTAGTCATAAGCACCCCGCCAATATTCGTAGATCCACTTATGATACTCTGTAGGACCGATGTTGTCACCTGTCCGTGGTACCGCAGCGATGCTGATCGCAAATCCGTTCGCGTGAAGAACTGAAGCCGTCTGACGGTAAAAATCAGTGAACAGGTCTCTGTCCTTTACAAGGATGTTCTCGAAATCGAACTGGAGCCCGTAGTACTTGTTCTCTCTACAAACCCTGAGCATGTTGCCGACCGCCCGGACCCGGCCGAGGGAATCTTGCAGCAATGTGTGAAATGCAGGCTGATCAAAGCCGGCATTGAGCACGAGAGGCATAACCTTCACATTGTTCGCAGCTGCAAGCTCGATGATCCTGCGATCAACTGATCCCCAAAGAACGCCATTTGCGTCCATCTTGTAGGATTGCGGACCGACAATATCAATCGACCGAATGTGCGATTTGAAGCTCTGAAAGCACTGTTCGTTGTCGATGGTGTAGAACATCTTCTCCGGCTCTTGTGCCTGAGACACACACACGCCAAAGAAAAGGAGAAGGAGGCCAACGAAGTTTCGTAAAGTATATGACATACGTATTCCTCTTGAGAGTTCAGAATAAGATAGTTTCGTGTATTGGAAGACCCTTGAATAAGTACACACCAGATCCGAAAAACCTAGGGCGAGATTAACTCAAGCTCTCCCGGAAAAGCACACACCCCTCCGCCACAAAGCATGGCGGACAGGTCGTTCCCCTTCCCGCCAGACCCGCCCGACCAAGTCGTTCGGGCGGGCTGGTCGCGCCCCACGTGCCCAGACACGAGAGGGGACGTCAGATTCCTTAGTTTATGCACGCATTTGAGCTTTTTCAGAGCTTGAACAGTCCCCTCCCCGCCCGCCTGACGTCAGTCGGTCGGGCGGGTGTGTGATTGATTGCGTGCAGGAGAGAGGGGATGTCAGGGGTGTGTGCCTTCTCTTTTCGACATATCACCCGCTTTGTTGTTGACTCTTTCAAGTTATCTCCGGAACACAACACGACTGCCTGCTTCCATTAGTCATAGCGATTTCAAAACAGAACACTACTTTTGGGAAGCGGCACTAGTCACCAAAGCAGATACCCAGATCCCTGGCGGTGAGCATTGTATCGCAATCCAGTGGAACCGTTTTCATCCGGCGGGTTGCCTGCTCCAGTGGAACGTAGCGCACGGTCGGTGGATCGAGC
>QYQB01000105.1 GCA_007280275.1 bacterium
CGGGCAGGCCTGCGGGGTCGATCAAATTATTGATCCCGTGCCAAGGATCATCCGCCAAACGACTTACGGCGACAAGATTGCACCCAGATGGGCTGAACGCAGTCCATCATCTCCAGTGCCGACTCTCAGTGCCCGGCGTCATTTGATGATTTGCGGGAAAAGGCAGTGGCGATTCGGCTTATCTTCGCCACAGGAGAGCGAAGTGGTTTGTCAATTCACGCGCTGACGGAGATGCCAACAATTTACTTTCCTCAGAATGACAGAGGGATACATCAATCTCAAATCTCTAGGGGGAGGAAATCTCCGATCGCTCAAGAGCCGAATCGAGCCGCCGTGTCCATCCTTGGCACGGCGACAATCAACGACGCGCTGAACATGTGAATCTGTGGAAAGAGAATTCTAGCTTCATGCCTTACCCCCTTCACCCTGCAATTGAGAAACGAGAGACCTTGCATTGGCCGCCGTTTGACGCCATTCAGCTCCAAAGAGCCTCAGATCGAACATCGCCAGCGCCGCCCCGATGAGAGCGGGCATCCATAATCCGTTGACGGCGGCGACAAATGTGAAAAACGTGATCACGCTCAAACCTATTCTTTTACTCCCTGCGCTTTGCAGCGGACGCCGATGTAAGAAAAGAAGAAGCACGAAACTGATGCCAAACCATCCGGCGAAATTCGAAAGCGGGATTCCATAGTACCATCCCCCGCCCTGCCAGTGCCAGTACGACAGCGGCCCCGCGGCAAGAGGATCAATCACGAGATCGATCGCTGTCATCCAGGCCGCCCCGACGATCGCCCCTCCGAACACACCAAGCTTGAGCTGAGAGATGGAATGCCAGACATAGGCAAGAAGAATGATCCATGCTGCGGTGATCGCAATCGGTACATTGAAGAGCGCAAAGCCGAGAGCGCCGGTATACTGGTACGATCCAAAGACTAATCCTGTGGTGACGCCGACAACCTCTGCCGCGAAAGCCGCAACCGATGCGACGCCAAGGTACATCGCCTTGGATCCTTCTGAGCTCAGTAGCGAGATCAACGCGGCCACCCAGAGGAATGCCGCCGCTGTCCATCCGTCACCCGCGGAAGGCGCCGTACTGAGGCTGTACGTAGCAATTCCTCCGATCCAAAGAACGATGTAGAACAACATCAGGGCTGTCAATGCCCGACTACGCATAGCCATCTCCTGCAATCATTCTGCTCGTGATTTTTGCCGACAACAGCACCATTGGAGTCCCGCCGCCCGGATGTGAGCTGCCGCCAACGTAGTACAGGCCTCGGATGCTCCGATCGCGGTTCGCTGGGCGAAAGAACGCCGATTTCCATCCGTGCGATGCCATGCCGTAGATCGCTCCTCCGGGCATTGCATAGCGCTCGGCAAACCGCGCTGGCGTCCAGGCTTCACGAAATGCGATCAGCCCTTCAAGACGCGGAAAGCCGCTCGAAAGAAGTCGATCGTAGACGTTCGTCCAGGCTTGCTCCGTCGCCGTACCATCCCATTGAGCCCCCTCAACCGCCGGAGCATTGGCCATGATGAAAAGCGTCTCGCCGTTGGGCGGTGCGACCGTTGGATCCGTCCGACTCGGAATATTGACGTAGACGGTCGGGTCATCCGGAAATCGCTGTTCGTCAAAAAGCTGGCTGAACTCGCGACTGTAGTTAGAAGAGAAGAAGACATTGTGGTGCTGAAGATCAGGAAGCTTCTTGTTCAGTCCGACGAGGAATACCAAACCGGAGAGCGATCGATCCTTCTGCGGAATTGGGGAAGGTCCTGATCGGCCAAGGAGCTGCGGAACAGCGGAGGCATCGCCGTTCATGGCGACGATGTCGGCGGCAAGGGTTCTGCCCCCCGAAAGTTGCACGCCTTCGACCTTCCCTGATCTCTCGATAATGTGAACGACCTGAGAGGATGTAAGGACCTCGACATTATGCGTGCTGAGGAGCGCCGTGAGCGCCCGGACCAGCGTGTACAATCCACCCTTGAAGTACCATCCACCAAATGCGTGCTCGATGTAAGGAATGACCGCAAGCGTTGCCGGCGCACGATACGGGGATGATCCGACATAGGTTGGATAACGGTTATAAAGTTGTTGAAGGTGTGGACTGTGGAAATGGGCTTCAATGGTGCGGTTGTAATTCCCCCACCCATAACGGACCGGCAGATGGCGCAGTGCGCGAAGCTGCCCGAACTCCGGCTTCTCATAGGGGCTTCTCGCAAGAAAGGTCTCACGGGAGAGCTCGTATAACCGGGCGCCAAGTCCGAGAAATCTCCAGAATCCATCGATGTCGCGTCGATCGAGGTTTCTGACTGTTGAAAGCCAATCCGGAAGGGAGGTGGAGTGCACAAACTTCGTTCCGTCCGGGTAAATATAATTTGCGTGAGGGGCGATTCTCTCAAGAGAAACGTGATCGGCGAGACGGGATCCTGCCACGGCAAAGAGTTCTTCAAAGATCTCCGGCATCGTCACGAGTGAAGGACCGGTGTCGAATCGATAGCCGTCCTTCTCGAACACGTTCATTTTTCCGCCCGGTGTCGGTCCTTGTTCGCAGACCGTCACCTGCCATCCCTGTGCGGCCAGCCGGAGCGAAAGCGCGAGACCGCCCAATCCAGCCCCGATCACGATGGCACGTCGTTGTTTCATGGTCTTACCATCCCTTCTGGTATCGTTCCGCGGGTGATGTGTGATGAGTAGGTCCGGCCCTTCCAATCAACGCCGCCATGCGACCAGCGCCACCACGAGCGAATCCCGACAGCGAGGAGAAACGATTCGGCCACTGGATGAAGGAGAAACGACCAGACGGGGTCGCCGAAGCGAATGGCGAGCAGCAATCGCATCCCGAGCACAAGAAGAGCCGCTCCAAGCACGGTTCCGCCTTCGGGTCCCGACACGGCAAATGGAAGTGCGAGAAAGGGGAGGAGGTAGAGTGCAAAGTGAAGGAAAAGGAAAATCCAGAATACTGCCTTGGATCGGAATCCGGGATAGAAGTTCTTCTGGAATCCCCGCCAGATCGTGCCCAGGCCCTCATACATTCGAACGCGGACGGTCCCGGACCCGTCAAGACCAAGTCCTCGCTCTCCCAACTCGCGCCACCGGCGGGCGAGCACGGTGTCCTCGAACAATTCCTGCCGCACCAGTGAATGGCCGCCGACGCGTCGGTACGTGGTGTGTTCAACAAGAATACATGCGCCGTGGGCGAGTCCGAACCGGGGATTGTTCGAGATGAACGCGCCCGGCGAAGGAAACAGAGTGAAGACGAAGAAGTTGAGCATGGGCATCAGGAGCCGTTCAGAGAAGTCGCGCAGTTCAAACTGCGGCCAGGCAGACAGAAAGGTGAGGTTTCGCTTCGTCGCGGTTTCCAGCAGTGCGAGCGCGCCATTCGGCTTGAGCCGGGCATCGGCATCGAGAAACAACATCCACGGGGCTTGCGCTTTTTCAGAGAGCCGCATACATGCGTGCGGTTTTCCACACCAGCCTTCCGGAAGTGGGGCGCCGCTCATGAGTTGCACCCGTTGATCTGATTCTGAAAGAGCCTTCACAATATCGGCTGTGCCATCGTCAGAGCCATCATCGTAGACGAGCACTTCCCGGACAACAGGACCCTGTTCCAGCACACTCCGAACGCATTCCGCAATTGTGAGAGCTTCGTTCCGGGCAGGAACCAGAACAGAGAGTGCATTGGTGAAATCGTGCTTGTCTGAAGATGTTCGTCGGATCCTTGGCCAGAAGAGGACGTTGAGGATCGTAATCAGGAAGAACGGCAGAATAAGCAGAAGGAGGATGAACTCCAGGGTCATGCCACCTCCGCTTTCAATTGTTTCTCGCAGAGTGTGTCGAAGAGGATCGAGGCGAGTTGCTGGGGAGTTTCTTCGAGCGGGAGATGTCCGGCACCTCTAAGTTCGTATCTCTCTGCAAGAGGCCAGAGGATGGACCAGAGGTCGATTGATCGTTTCACCGCCGCAAATGTCCGCTCCCCGTGAATGAGAGTGATGGGGACGTCCACATCTGCAAACTGGCGGTAGTTGCTGTTCTCATCGAGCATCTGGAGGTAACGATAGACAGTATCGTGATTCACCTTGGCAAAGGAAGATGTGAGATGTGAATCGACGGTCCGCTTGTGCTGGAGCGCGCTGTTCGTGAGCGTGCGACCGAGCCGGGAAGCAAATGTCGCATCATAGGCGCGTCGGCCGAATTGTCCTCGGAGAAACAGCCCGAAATACCAAGGCATGTAGGCGAATGGATCGATCATGACGAGCCGGTCGATCCTCTCCCGCACCTTGCGCGCAACGTGGAGGCCCACAATGGCGCCGCTGCAGTTGCCGACGAGCGTGAATCGATCCCGGTCCAGGTTCCGAAGGGCGTCGGCTACTTGTTCTGCCACGGCATCCAGAGTCCAAGAACCCGGTGCAGGTGATTGGCCGTAGCCTGGAAGGTCCAAGCTCCAGAATGAGATGGAGTCTGGCCGAAATTGCTCAAGCGGTTCGAAAGTCCGATGGTCGCCAGCCCATCCGTGGAGGCCGACAACGGTCTTCGGTCCTGAGCCATAGCGTTTAGACAGCATGAGACTTGATCCTTTCTGCTGTCATGGCTCCCCCGAGAACGACCATCGGCATGCCTGTTCCCGGAGTCGTGCTGGCGCCGACGAAATAGAGTCCCTTGACTTCAGGGGCGTAGTTCTTCGCCCGGAAGGGTCCCATCTGGAAAAGCGTATGCGCAGCTCCGAAGGCAGAGCCGTCGTACAGGCCGTACCTGTTTCGCCACTCCTCAGGAGTCCATACTTCCTCGACGAGAAAATCCGACTCACTCAGTCGAATGTTGTGTGACGCAAGACGTCGGAAGACCTCTGTACGCGCTTCGCGAGTTACCTGGTTCCAATCCACCTTGCCAATTTGGCTCAGAACCGGGGTTGGCACAAGAACAAAGACGAGTGTTGTGCCCGGAGGCGCGAGCGACGGGTCGCTTTTTGACGGAGCGCTCACATAGAATGGAAGATCAGTCGGCATCTCTCCCTTGTCCAGGAGCTGCGCAAATCCCAAACGCGAATCATTTGGGAGATAGATGCTGTGATGGGGGAGATTGGGGATTTCACCCCGCACGCCCCAGTAGAACGTGATGACGCCGGGAGTCATGCGCCATTTCTTCGCCGCGGGCTCGTTTGCCTCTTCGTTTCCAAAGAGACGGGTGAGGGTCGTCGGGACGTCAACGTTTGAAACAACGATGTCAAACGGATGAGACTGTCCGTTCTGAGTGAGAAGGCCTGTGACGCGCCCGTTTTCAACCTGGATTCTCTTCACAGGAGTCGAGCACCGGATGTCGACTCCGATTTCTTCTGCGAGTTTGCGTGTGGCTTCGACGAGCGCATAGATGCCTCCTTTTGGGAGCCAGAGTCCGTATGCGAGTTCGCCGAACGGGAGAATCGAAAACAATCCGGGGAGTTGGAACGGCGAACCCCCGAGGTACATGGCATAGGAGCCAAGTGCCTGTCGTATGCGCGGATTCTTGAAGTATCTCCTCAGCTCTCCTTCGAACGAGCGGAACAAAGAGAGTTTTGAGAGGTCGCGCCACTTCAGTGACCCAAACCAGCCCAGCGGGGAGTCGGCGTTATTTGTCACGAGACCTTCGAACGAGACACGGAACTGTTCAGAGGCATTCCGAAGAAAGCGCGTCAGGGCAGGACCGGATCCCGGTTCAATCC
>QYQB01000120.1 GCA_007280275.1 bacterium
CGTCGACGTAGACCCTGTTTTCACCACCCGACCGCTCGAGTCTGATCCTTGTATTTTCAGCGAGCGCTCCGATGCGGGCATTGTCCATCAACGGAATTTTCTCTTCAAGCACTCGAAGCGTCACAGCCCTGTACATTGCGCCAGTGTCAATATGCAAATACCCCAACCGATCGGCCACAAGCCGAGCGGTCGTGCTTTTTCCCGATGCTGCCGGGCCATCTATTGCTATGACGATCTTTCGCAAGTTTGGTTAAATTGGATATGAAAGTTACGTAAAATATCGTTGCTTATCAACCCATGGATCTCATTTTCAGGTGCTGTGCTTGTTCCCTCTGGGTCAGGTTTTCCTACGAATTCCGGTGAATTTCAACTATCTTGTCGTGATGAGAAAACTCACTCACGAAGAGATCGCCCTAAAAAGGCAAAGCCTCGAATCTTTGGGATCCGTCGATCGTCTTCCGGTTTCCGTTGTCGTGGACAGCGTACGCAGCCTCTATAACGTGGGTTCCATCTTTCGCACCTCAGATGGGGTTCTGGTCGAGAGGCTCATCCTGACAGGGTTCACGCCCATTCCACCCCGAAAAGAGATCGATAAGACGGCCTTGGGGGCTACGCAAAGCGTCCCCTGGGAATATGTGAAAGAACCCAGAGAAGCCATCCGTTCCCTGCGGAAGAGTGGGCTCAAGGCGTGTTGCCTTGAAATCACAGATCGCGTCGTCCCATACTACAGCATCCAGCCAGCGGATTTTCCCCTCTGCCTGGTCATCGGCAATGAAATTACAGGAGTCTCCAAAGAAGCACTTGCCGAATGCGATCTGGCTTTGGAAATTCCGCAATTCGGCATCAAGCAATCACTGAATGTGGCTGTCGCATATGGGATCGCTATCTTCGAGCTCAATAGAATCTGGAAGTCGAGCAAAGCACAAACCTAGCAGGCAAGAGTGTAGAAGTCTTCCTTTTCGTGGGTGTGGATCCGCAGCACTCCCGCGCGTACGAGTTGAATCAGAACCCGTGAAGCACGCCGATTCGAAATATTCACCAGTTGTCCGAATTCCTTTACCGTAATTTTTTCATTCGTGTCAAGATAGTCAAGCACGCTCCGTTCGGTATCTCCGATCCTGATTCTTAAAGGTGGAGCTTCCGGACTCTCAGAGCGAAGTATCTTGACTACCTCCTTGCTCGCAACCACCGTCTTGTCTTTCACTCGAATCAGAACCTTCGTATCCGGGTGATTTGATCCGTCATTGTCAAGGATCAAGCTATGCGGCTTCTGCGTGCTCTCATCAACAGTTACCTGCAGAAGGTCTTTCCCGCGATGCGAAATAATCTCGATCGTGGGCTCGATGGGCGGATCGCAATAGACCAGCCCGGCTGTCAGGATCATTTCCACTTCCGACTTCTCGCTCTCGACGCCAACGATTGTCCTGTCATCATCTACGCCAAAAAGAATCGTCCCCCCCTTCGTATTCGCGAAACCAATGAGGGCTCTTGCGATCTTCTCGGGCGTCGTCACTTTCCTCTTAAACTCAAGTTGGAACCCCTCACCCTCTTCCAGGAGCAAGAGCAGCTCTTTGTTGTTCATCATCTACTCCGCAGTACTGTCAGAGACCTCGGGCAGCCATCCTGCCTAAGATGAGCTGCGACCGCCGTTCCAGATAACGGGTTTCTTTGTCAACACGAAACCGTCGCGGATTCGGGATGACCGCAGCGAGACGAGCCGCTTCATCACGAGAAAGCATCGAGGCAGATTTCCCAAAATATTCCTGTGCTGATGCTTCTATCCCGTAAATCCCTCTTCCCCACTCGATGACGTTCAGGTACAATTCGAGGATCCGGTGTTTACTCAGTGTCTGTTCCATGTACCAAGTCAAGACCCACTCTCTGAGCTTCCTGAGCGGGTTCTTTGATGGAGAAAGAAAGAGATTCTTCACGAGTTGCTGTGTGATCGTGCTCGCACCACGAGCCGCCCGACCCTCCTTCACGTTGCGCTCGATCGATTCCCGAAATTCGAACCAGTCAAATCCACCGTGCGCCCAGAACGTGCCGTCCTCCGCAACGATGACCGCATTGATGACGTCTTTCGGAATCTTGCTGAGGGGAATCCACCGTTGCATCTTTCGGAAAGGTTTCCCTTCCCGCTCTGCTGCTTCCCGGTGTTCGCGCATGAAGGCAGTCTCGGTGGGGTTCGAGCTCTTCAATTGACGAACGCCCCCGAATGGAAGAGCAACAAACTCCACCGTGAGCCACAAACCTACGGCAATCAGGAAGCTCCACACCTTATGGGTGTGGAACCAGTTGAGGAGCATCCGGCCCCAGGTACGAAAAGCTTCACTAGATTTCATTTCTAACAGCTCAATGATCGTTTCCGGCTGTCAAGAAAACCCTGAAGCAGGATCGCGGCAGCCATTGAGTCCACTCTACCCTTTTTCGTGCGCCTCTCTTCTCGCTTCGTGCCCATGCTCAGGAGAGTCTGATGGGCGATCAGTGTCGTAAATCTCTCATCCCAGTGTACCACTTCCACGTGCGTCGCATTTCTGATCTTTTCGATGAATGCATCGACTTCCTGGGCCTTCTTTCCTTTTTCGCCTTTGAGGTTCAAGGGCATCCCGACGACAAGCAACCCGACATTCTCGTCTCTAATGATTTCAAGAATCTGACCAACCGTGCCCCGTCCGTTCCCGATTGTGGTAAACGGCTTGGCGATGATCTGGAGCGGGTCGCTTAGGGATATCCCGATGCGCGTGGTTCCAAAATCAAGCCCCATGATCCGTTTCTGTTGTTCGGGTGTCTGGTCCATAACTAAGGATTCCGCATTATCCGAAGAACCGTTCGACTTCGAGAATTCCTGGAACGCGCCTGATCTTATCGACCACACGTGAGAGGTGTTCGGTATTCTTCACGAATAAAATAATCTGCCCTTCGAACAATGAAGCTCTCGAATCGATGTTCACGCTACGGATATTTGTGTTCTGGTAAGACGAAATCGCGTGGGTGACGTCGCTTAACAAACCGGACCTGTCTTTCCCGTACACGCGTATCGCTGCAATGAAATCAGCCGCGTTGGACATCGGCCAGCTGACATCGACAATACGCTCACTTTCAGCCATCCTCTTCGAGATCACGTTCTTGCAGTCTTTTCGATGAACCTTGATCCCCTCACCAATCGTTACAAAGCCAACGATTTCGTCCCCTGGGATTGGATTGCAGCACTTGGCGTATTGATGCAGGAAATTATCGGTTGTCCCGAGAAGGGAGATCCCACTCGTCAGTTCCCGCGCGGACGTGATAAACTTCTTGAACAAAGACCCCGTTTCATCCTCGGCCTTGGCGCCATCCTCGGTTACAGTCTTGGGTCGGACGATGATGTCTTCGATGAAAATGTCGGGATCAAGCCGGTCCTCCGCTATCTCAATGTAGAACTTCTGGATATTTTCCACCTTTGCGTTATGAATAACCTTCAAGAGATCATCTTCGCTGAAGTGCAGCTTATGTCTCTTGAGTTTCTTCTCCCATACGTCTTTTCCCACGTCAGCTCTTTTCCGCTCTTCTTCGTGAATCCAGCGTCTGATATGAGCCCTCGCCTTGTGGGTGACGACAAACTTGTCCCAATCGGGATTCGGATTCTGGTTTTTCGATGTAATGATTTCCAACTGATCGCCACTTCTCAGCAACGTGTTCAGCGGAACGATGCGTCCATTGACTTTCGCGCCGATGCAATGGAAACCCACGTTGGAATGGATTTCGAAAGCAAAATCGACTGGAGTAGCATTTCGTGGAAGGATCCTAAGATCACCTTTCGGCGTGAAGACATAGATCTCGTCTTGATACAGATTCAGCTTGAAGCTCTCGAGGAGTTCTTTCGGTGTATCCTCATTCTTTTGCTCGAATATTTCTCGTACCCAATTCACCCATTGCTCCAGCTCCTTGTCGATGGAGCCCTTGCTCTCCTTGTACATCCAATGCGCTGCGACCCCTTTCTCAGCGACCTCGTGCATGGCGCGCGTACGGATCTGAACTTCAACCAACTTGCCCCCCGGGCCGACGACGGTGGTGTGGATGGACTGATATCCGTTCTTCTTTGGGATCGAAATATAGTCCTTGAATCGCTCCGGGATCGGCTTGTTCATCTCAGAGATGACACCGTATACGAGGAAGCAATCGTTATTGTCCTTTGTATCGAGTATGAACCGGACGGCAAAAAGGTCATAGATCTCGTCAAGAGGTTTGCTCCGGCGGAGCATCTTGTTGTAGATACTAAACAGGTGTTTCGGACGTCCTTCGAGCTCGAACGATACTCCTTCTTCGTCCAATCTCTTTTCAATCGGGCCGACGAACTTCTTGATGTAATGCTCCCGCTCACGCCGACGTGATTTCAGTTGTCGTGCGATTTGATCGTATTCGGGCCGATGGAGGAACTTGAACGAAAGGTCTTCGAGCTCCCATTTGACTTTTGCGAGACCGAAGCGATGAGCAAATGGGGCATAAATGTCGAGGGTTTCGCGTGCCAGTCGCTGCTGCTTTTCGGGGGGAAGGTACTCCAGCGTCCGCATGTTGTGGAGACGGTCCGCGAACTTAATGAGCATGACCCGGATATCGTTGACCATCGATAGCAGAAGCTTCCGGTAGCTTTCTGCCTGCGTTACCTCGTGACTCCGGAAAATGTCCGTGATTTTCGTGGCACCGTCAACGATGTCGGCTACCGTACCTCCGAACTCTGCCCGGATATCCTTCAGGTCGAACGTGGTATCTTCGACAACATCGTGAAGCAGGGCACTGGCAACGGAGACATCATCCAGGGGGATTTCCTTTGCCACGATCATCGCCACCTCATATGGGTGGTAGAAATACGGCTCGCCCGAGGCACGGAGGTCATTTTTGTGTGCATTCAGGCTCAGCGTGAAAGCCCGTGTGATGAGATCTTCATCCACCGCCCGAAGGTTCTTGCGGCAGAGGCTCAGAAGATCGTCAAGCTTATTTTTGAACTGTGCATCAATCATTCAAGTGCCTGTCCGCGTCCCTCTTCCTGAATATATCCATCGCGGCATCAATGTCAAAAACTGGCGCTGTTACTC
>QYQB01000326.1 GCA_007280275.1 bacterium
ACGATGGTGTGTGCGATGCTCATCTCGTTCCTCTTCTCCATTACGCTCGCTCCGCTCCTCGGATCTTTGATTCTCCGGGAGAGCGATTTCGTCAAGGAAATGGAAAAAGAGCATCGACCATCGCGGGCTGCCGAGTGGTATGGAAGAGTTTGCGAGAAACTCGTGCGTTACCGACTGATGTTTATTCCGGCGGCGATGGCTCTTATCCTCATTACATACGTACTCTTTGAGAGAATCGGCAGTGGATTTATGCCCGAGATGGATGAGGGGACATTTGTACTCGATTACAAGACGCCGGCGGGAACATCGCTTACAGAGACGAACAGGATGTTGATGAAAGTTGAGGATATTCTCATGTCGGTCCCGGAAGTCGATACGTATGCGCGGAGAACCGGAACCGAGCTCGGATTCTTTATGACCGAACCCAACAGCGGTGATTTTCTTATCAAATTGAAGAAAGAGAGAAAACGGGGTGTTGAAGAGATCATTTCTGAGGTACGGTCGAAAGTGGTATCGTCCGAGCCCTCTATGGAAATTGAATTCGTACAGATCATGATGGACGTTATCGGCGATCTCTCGAACAACCCTTCACCAGTCGAAATCAAGCTGTTCGGAGAAGATCAGCAACTCCTGCAGGCGAAAGCACAGGAGGTCAAATCTCTGATCGAGACCGTTCCTGGTGTTGTCGACGTGTTTGACGGAATCGTGATTTCCGGCCCCTCCTTCGTTGTGGATATCGACCCTGCGAAAACGTGGCAGGCAGGATTCAATCCAAGCGACGTACACGAGCAACTGGAGACGATCATCCGGGGTCGGACTGAGAGCAACATACAGAAGGGGGAGAAGCTTATCGGCATTCGTGTTCGGTATCCGGATATCTACCGGACAGATGTGGACAAAATCGAGGGGCTTCAGTTGATAAACGCGAATAGCGTTCCTATCCCTCTCCGCAACATTGCCACGTTTCGAAAAACGACCGGTCAATCCGAGATACGTCGAGAAGGACTGCGCCAGTATCTCGCTGTGACTGCCCGAACATCAGGTCGGGACCTTGGTAGCACAATGGCGGACATCAAGAGAAAGCTGGCTGCGCGCCTTGTATTGCCCCGCGGTGTTACATATGATTTTGGCGGCGTGTATCAAACGCAGCAGGAGTCATTCATCGGACTCTTTCTCGTGGCTCTGGCAGCTTTCATGCTGGTCTTTGTTGTGCTGCTCTTCGAATTCGGCGAATTTGCCGTCCCATTATCGATCTTTGTTATCAATGTGCTCTCGCTGTTTGGCGTCTTCGCCGCTCTATGGCTGGCGGATGTCACGTTCAACATCTCGAGCTTTGTCGGGGTTATCATGATCATAGGCATTGTCGCCGAAAATGCCATTTTCGTCCTGCATGCTGTGAAATCCTTCCAGGCGGAAGGAATGGGACTTGACAATGCTATCGTGAAGGCTGGACAAGTACGCGCGCGTCCGATCTTGATGACCACGCTTGCTGCCGTTTTCGCTCTCCTCCCTCTTGCCATGGGAATCGGTACGGGGGCACAGATGCAGCAGTCTCTCGCTATTGCTGTCATTGGAGGGTTCTCGGTTTCAAGCTTGTTGCTTTTCTTTGGTCTGCCGATGATCTACAGGCTTATGAAACGATAACAATTGAACACCGTTACCCATGGCTGTCCCGACTGTCAAAGGACGAAATACCTTCTCACATCCCGTCTGGCTCACTGAGCTGCAATCTGACGTGCGCGGGCTTGTTCGGTGGGACGATGTGACACTGCAGTTGTATAGCACCGCTGCATGCTTCTTTGAAATCACGCCCCTGGCAGTCATCATTCCTGAAGACCTCGATGACATCCGTGCCACCGTCAGAATATGCAGCAGATACGGCATCCCGATCCTCCCACGGGGCGCAGGTTCTAGCTTATCCGGGAACGCCGTCGGCGAGGCCCTCATCATCGACCTGACACATCACTTCAAGGACATTGAGGCGCTTGATGATGAGCGTCTGCGGTGCGGCGTCAGCGTTGTGCTCAATCAACTGCAGGATCGGTTGAAGGATCAACATCGGAAGTTCGGCCCAGACCCGAGCAGCGGAAACGTTTGCGTGATCGGCGGTATGCTCGGCAACAATAGCGGTGGTCCTCACACCATCAAACATGGAAGCATGATCAACCATGTTGAAGAGATCAGCGTCGTGCTCGCCAACGGGCAACTCTTCAAGGCGAGAAACATCCCCCTTACGGAAATCGCTCATCTCCCTGATTCTGACAGGTACTACTACGAGCACGTGAAGCTGCTGATGGAGAAGTACGCCGGGGAAATCACCGCAAGCAGGCCGCGTGCGACGAAGAATTCCTCCGGATACCAGGTGTGGGATGTTCTCACAACAACACACCTGAACGTAGCCAGCCTCATGGTTGGCAGCGAAGGTACCCTGGGTGTCTTCACCGATGCGATCCTCAGGACAATGCCGGTTGTGAAGCACCGGGGCATCATCTCCTTCTATTTCACAGAACTCGCGAAGATGGGGATCGCCGTGCAGCACTTACGAGCTCTCGGCGCGTCGGCCATTGAATTTGTCGATCAATCATTCATAAGACTCGCGCTGAGTTTCAAACCGGAACTGAAAGAGTTCCTTCCTCCTCATGTCAAATTCCTGTTGTATGTGGAGTTCGAAGATGATGATCTCGCCAGAGTGAAGGACGACATCATCCAATCCAAAGAAATTGTCTCCGACAAGGAACATTTGGCCGAAGTCGGATCCTTCTCGACAAGCGAAGAGGAAATTGAGAAAGTAATTCGTGTCAGGAAAGCAGCGACCGTCATCCTGAACAACATACCGGGGAGGGAGAAGCCCGTCCCATTTGTCGAAGACGCTGCTATTCATCCCGACGTTTTCACCGGCTTCCTCATCGATCTGTCCGGCCTCTTGCAGCAATACTCGTTCAAGTACGCCATATTCGGCCATGCCGGCGACGGGAATCTGCATCTTCGCCCAATCCTGAATTTCAAAGATGCCAAATCGTACCGGGATGCAGAAGATCTGATGGAGAAATTCGTCAACCTTGTCGTACACTATGAGGGGACTCTCTCCGGCGAGCATGGTGACGGACGATTGAGGACCCCATTTGTCGACAGAATATTTCCGAAACTCATTCCTCTCTTTGCAGAGATCAAAGCGCTCTTTGACCCGGCAGGCATTCTGAATCCGGGGATAAAAGTATCTGTGAACAAACTCAAATGGAATGAGAATCTGCGGTACTCACCGCAGTACGGCTACGTCCAGACATCGTCGGGACTGGATTCTGACGACTGGAGAATGGAGGTCGAGAAATGTCATGGGTGCGGGACGTGCAGAGAGTACTGCCCGGTCTTCGTCGCGACCGGCAAAGAAGAAACAACAGGCAGAGCCAAAGCAAACATTCTGCGCAAGATCATATCCGGGAAATCAGGGCCGGCTGCATTCGAGAGCGAGCATTTCTATGAGATCATGGACTCCTGCCTCAACTGCGGGCAATGTCTGACCGATTGTCCGACAGGAGTGAATATCCCGGGGATGGCAATACTCGCGAAAGAGAAACTGCACGAGAAGCGGCCCTACAAGTTGAACGAATTCATCCTGCAACGTGGAAAACAGGTGAGCACCATCGCGGCGCTCATGCCGTCTGTGAGCAACGCAGCGCTCTCCATTCCGCTCGTAAGGAAGTTGATGCATCATACGGCTGGAATTGATTACAGAAGGGACCTTCCACCATTTGCCGAACAGAAGGATAGAAACCTGGCGGCCGATCCGGGGGCTGGCAGGAAAGTCGTTCTCTGGTCGGGCTGTGCGGCGCAGTTCAACGATCCGGAAGGCGAGCTGGAAAGCTGTATTGAAATCCTGAAGAAACTGGACTATGAGGTCATCCTCCCCGATTGGAAGTGCTGCAACGTTGCGAAACTTTCGTATGGAAACATCAAGGATTCGCGCGGCGACATCGACTACAATGTGAGAGTCCTGCTTCCCTACGCAAAGCAGAAAACTCCTATTGTATTCACAAGTGCCTCGTGCGGGTATGCTTTCATGCATGAGTATCCAGTCCACATCCGCGGTAACGACGATATCAGGAAGATTGTCGAAGCGAGCGTTGACATCCACGATTTTCTGGGGCACGTCCTGCTGGAAGGTGATTACAGAAACTCCTTTACTCCTTTGAAGAAGAACGTCGCTTATCACGCTCCCTGTCATCTCAAAACACAGAAGAACAAGTACGGACCCGCTGATCTCCTGAAACTGATTCCGGATCTGACACTCCTCAAGGTACAGGACAGTTGCTGCGGAATCGCCGGCACATTCGGCATGAAGAAAGAGAATTTCGACCTTTCAATGGAAATAGGGTCCAGGCTCTTTGCCGAGATCCGGCGCGTACGACCGGACTTCGTACTGTCCGGCTGCGGGACCTGCCAGATTCAGATCAACCAGGGGACAGGACTGGATGTGATTCACCCGATCACGCTCCTGAATCAGGCCTTTCAGCCCACCAACCCCTGAAGATTTTGAAATTCGCATGCCATTCTGCTATATTGGTCAAGACTTTCAATTCCCATTCCCCCTGATGCGACAGTGAAAACCGTTCTCTTCATCGTGGCTTGCGTGACACTTCTTTCCTCTCTCTTTCCGCAGAGTAATCCCAGGAAGGGCCTCGAACTACACGCCGGCGGAATCATCCGCACTGACCGGACAACCAGAGAAATCCATCTTGTTCTTACGGGACACGAATTCGCGGATGGCGGTGAAATCATCCTCGGCGTACTCAAGAAGCATGGAATCAAGGCTTCGTTTTTCTTCACCGGAGATTTCTATCGCAACACGCAATTTTCCACTCTTATCTCTTCATTGAAGAAGGACGGTCATGAACTGGGCGCGCACTCCGACAAGCATCTGCTCTATTGCTCGTGGGAAAAGCGTGACTCTCTGCTCGTGACGAAGGAGAGCTTTCAGAACGATGTGCTCTCAAACTACGTGGAAATGAAGCGCTTCGGTATCGAACACTCGGCTGCCCGCGCCTTCCTCCCCCCTTTTGAATGGTACAACGATTCGATCAGCTCGTGGACGAAGGAACTGGGTTTGGTTCTGGTCAACTTCACTCCGGGGACGTATTCGAACGCCGACTGGACACACCCCGAGCTTGGAAGCCAGTATCTGAGTTCAGATAGCATCTATTCACGGATCCTTCGCTACGAGGCAACGAAGCCCGACGGCTTGAACGGCTTTATTCTTTTGAGCCACATCGGAACCGACGCACGGCGAAAGGACAAATTCTATCTTCGTCTCGATGACCTCATAACGGCGCTGAAGGCGAAAGGGTATCGTTTCACGCTTCTGGGCGCATCCATCAACTAGGACGGAGATCTGGCGGTCATGCAAACGCGGAAAATACGATATGGCATCATCGGATTCGGACACTTTGCCGAACGTGCTATCGTAGGTGCCATCCAGGCTTCACCCAATTCCACGCTCGTTGCCGTCCAGAAACGGTCGCTCGCAGCTGCCCGCGAAAAAGCCAAAGCCCTGTCTCTCCCCCACGCTTTCTCTTCTGCTGAAGAGCTGGCGGCTTGTCCCGACGTCGACGCGGTTTTCATCGTGTCGGCGAATTCGGCACATCACGCTGAAACGATCGCGGCGGCACGGGCAGGGAAGCACGTGCTCGTGGAAAAACCGATGGCTATCAATGCGCCCGAAGCCAGGCACATGATCGAAGAGTGCGAACGCAACCACGTGAAGCTGATGGTCGGTCAGGTTGTTCGCTTCTCCCCTGTCGTGAGCCGGCTTCGTGACCTTGTCCAGTCAGGAAGCCTCGGCCGCATCGTCTCGGCAAGAGCAGATTACCTCTTCGACGCCAGGCTCTCAAAGCGCTCATGGCTTTTTGATCGCGTTCTTGCCGGCGGTGGACCGGTCTTCGATATCGGAGTACACTGTCTTGATACACTCTGTTATGTTCTAGATGATCACGTCCGGACAGTGCAATCGCAGCTTTCACCCTTACCGACATCAATTGCCACTGAGAGAACCGCGATCCTCGATCTCGGGTTTTCGAAAGGAACCCTGGCATCAATAACCTGTTCGTTCGAGGCCCCAACGCGCCATATATTCATAGAGGTTATCGGAACCGAAGGGCTCGCCTCTGCGCACGATTTTACCCTCGGTGAATCCAGAATTACTCTCGACGTTATTCGCAAAACCGACGGGGGCTCGACGAGGAAGGAATCAGCAGAATTTGACGTACCCAACCTCTATATTGAGGAGGTCACATCCTTTTCGCGATGCATTCTGGATGACACGGAGTCACCCGTGCCGGGTTCCGCAGGATTGCAGCATCAGAGGGTGCTCGACGCAGCCATGGAAGGTGGAGGGACGATTTCCTAACCGTGACAAAGTGAGTTCTCCTGCAACATTAGAGCCAATATGCCCGTAACTCTGCAGGGAAGGGAGATTGCCCATGAAACGTCTATATCGATCCAGAACTCACAGAGTAATCGGCGGTGTGGCTGGAGGCATCGGAGAATACCTTGACATTGATCCCGTCCTCGCCAGGATATTGTTCATTGTCGCACTGTTCGCGGGGGGAGTTGGATTTCTTACGTACATCATCGCCTGGATTATCATACCTGAACAACCAAGGGAAAGTACTATGACCATGCCACCCGATACTCAACAACCGACCATGCCTCCACAGCCTCAGCAACCTTCGAAACCTGAGGAAGCACCCCGACGCGGAAGCATCGTCGGCGGACTCGTACTTCTGGTCCTCGGCCTTCTCTTTCTGGGGCAGAATTTTCTTCCTGATTTCAATTTCGGAGACTGGTGGCCGCTAATCCTGGTCGCCATCGGCGTGGGATTGCTCTACAAAGCTCTTCGACCAAGCCATTCCTAAGCGGAGGTAGTTATGAGATTGAGCACCCTTTTCTGGGGAGTTCTCCTTGTCATCATCGGGGGACTTTTTCTTCTGAACAATCTTGGTTTCCTGAACGTCAATTGGGATACGATCTGGAGACTTTGGCCCATGATCTTGGTTTTCTGGGGCCTCTCCATCCTCGTGGGAAAGCAACGCCCCCCCTGGTATGTTGTTGCCCTGATGGTTCTCTTGATTTTCTTCATGATTGCTGCGGCTGCTACATCAGGATGGTTCCACCGCGATTTCGATTTTGTTGCCGGCCAGGGATTTCAGCAGAAATTCGAAGAACCTCTTGCCCCGAACACTCAAAAAGCAACGTTCCGTCTCCAGTCGGGGGCCGGGCGTTTCATCATCCGCGACACAACAAAGCAACTGATAAAGGCAGAGACAGAAGTCAATTTTGGAAAGTACGTCATTAGTCGCGAACAATCGGATAACTCGGCATACGTGACCCTCGATCTCCGGGGTCGTTCAAAAGGGTGGAATTTTGGCGGCGGGCACAACCGGGTGGACGTTCAACTGAATTCCACTCCAAGTTGGACCATTTACCTCGAGGTGGGTGCTGCATCGGGGAACTTTGACCTGAGTCCGTTCAAGGTCGAGGAACTCAGAATTGATGCGGGAGCATCCTCAATGAAAGTGCGTCTTGGAGACCAATCGGAAGAGACGAGAGTGAAAGTGAAGACTGGAGCTTCTTCGACTTCAATTGAGGTGCCTGAATCGGTCGGATGTGAAGTGCGTCTCGAGACCGCTCTTTCCGGAAAGAGAATCACGGGCTTTGACAAGATCAGCAAGAATCGATACCAGACTTCAAACTTCGAATCTGCGGCAAAGAAAATCTACATTGACGTCTCAGCCGGCGTCTCACAAATCACGGTGAATCGATACTAGATGAAAGCGCCTGCGGGCATTTCTCATCGCCCGCAGCACTTGTCCGGTACAACTTTGTTATTCGCCTGATCGATGCAGACCTGGGATTTGTCATTCCAGGTAACGCGCCCGCTTCCACAGGCCGGGTCTGAAGCGGGGTTGCTGTCATCTTCGCTGCAGTTGAGATTGAGTGCCACAGTCACGGCGAAGAAAAGCAAAAACGCAACGAGCTGCAGAACACCTTTCCATCTCATCGAACGAATCTTCATCAAGCTCTCCATTCTGTTTATTTATCATCCCTGCGCGATGCGTACACCCATCGTGCAGGGTACATCCGTCTTCTGCGTAGATACCACAAATTCCGCATAATTTCAACGGGCCCCCGGCCACTTCGAGAATGGCCGAATCTCCCTCTTTCTCCTACACTCCTTGTCCAAGAAGATCCCGTGCGCGCGAAAACACCTGATCCGGGTCGATCTCCGTCATGCACCTGAAGTGCTTCTCGGGGCAATCGCTGCGACCGATGTGAGAGCACGGGCGGCAGTCCAGGCCTCGTCTTTCGATCACGACTGCAGCCGGGTCGTACGGGAAGAATCCGAACTCTCTAACTGTTGAGCCAAACACCGCAATGATCTTCTTGTGCATGGCCGTCGCAATGTGCATAAGCCCCGTGTCATTGGTAATTACTACATCGCAGTACTCCATGGCCGCGCCTGTTTCGAGGAGCTTTAGCTGACCGCACAAGCTCGTCGCTCGTTCGGCACCCACTTGGTTGTTGATTTCCCATGCGATTTGGTTGCAGACAGGCTCATCCGTCGGGCCTCCAAAGAGAAGGATCTTCGCATCCAGCTTCTGAGCGAACGCTGCCCCGACACGCGCGAATCCGTCAGCAGGCCAACGCTTTGTGACGTGGCGGGCTCCGGGACATAGCCCAACGACCTTTTCGAACCTGTTGAGTTGTAGTCGCGCCATCCTACCCGACACGCCGAAAAGGACTTCGTCCGGAATGTGCAGTTCCAGCCCCCTGCCATCGTTTGTGATCCCAAACTGTTTCAGAGTTTCGATGTAACGATCGACTACGGGGACAATCTCTTTATACGTGTTCTTCTTGAAATTTACGAGCATCGAGCGCTCGAGCACTCTCTTGTTCACAACCACCCTTCTTGGTCCGCGCAGGCTCCGCAGGTATTTGCTTCGAAGGCTGTCATGAATGTCAACAATCAGCTCATATCCCTCATCTTTGATTTTCTTCTTGAGCGCCCGGAGACCATCAAAACCCCGGCTTGCATCAAACTCGTACGTGTGGTTCAGATTCTGATTCGATTTCACAAGCTCCGCGTACTCGGTCCTGGTCACATAGTCGATCTGTCCCGCCGGAAACCGTGCACGCAGAACCCGCAGCATCGGCGTCGAGAGAACGATGTCCCCGATGGAACTAAATCGGATGACGAGTGTTTTAGTAGTTGTGTCCATCGGGTGCAAAATAGCACATAATTGATGGAGATACAACGAGCTCTTCAACAGGGAGAAAACCGGCTTATGAGATTTCCTGCTACAATCGGCGCACTTCGTCGCGACGGGTACACGGTGCAGCCCGTGAAAGACGAAATTCGCAACAACCTGATCCGAAAACTGGAGATGCATGAGCCTCTCTTCCCCGGCATCATAGGATACGACCAGACTGTAGTTCCCTCTCTTGTCAATGCGATCCTTGCGCGACACGACATCCTTCTCCTGGGACTGCGCGGCCAGGCCAAGTCCCGCATCGTCCGCCAGCTCCCCTCGCTTCTTGATGAGAACATTCCGTTCATCAAGGGATGCGAGATCAACGACAATCCTTACAAACCTGCGTGTAAACGATGCGCCGATCTGGTCAAAGAACACGGCGACGACGTTGAAATCGACTGGCTCCATCGGGAGCGTCGGTTCGGCGAAAAACTGGCAACTCCCGATGTGACGATCGCCGATCTTATCGGCGACATCGATCCCATCAAAGCTGCTTCGCAACGTCTGCATTACTCGCACGAAGGTGCCATCCACTATGGTATTATCCCACGGACAAACCGCGGGATCTTTGCCATCAATGAGCTTCCAGACCTTCAGCCCCGCATTCAGGTCGGTCTCTTCAATATCATGGAGGAAAAAGACATCCAGATCCGCGGCTTCAACGTACGGATCCCCCTGGATCTGATGATCGTCTTTACCGCGAACCCGGAAGATTATACGAACCGGGGCAACCTCATCACACCGCTGAAGGACCGCATTGATTCACAGATCCTGACTCATTATCCGCGAACCATCGAGGACGCGATCAGAATCACCGAGCAGGAGGCGTGGATACAGCGCGACGGCCGCACCGTCCAGATTCCACACTACTTCAAAGAGATCATAGAACAAGCCGCTTTCGAAGCCAGGAAGAGTGAATATGTCGATCAAAAATCCGGCGTCAGCGCGCGATTCACCATCTCTGCGATGGAGAATCTTGTCAGCAACGCCGAGCGACGCGCGATTCTCGTCGGAGACCGCACCGTTGCCCCTCGCATCTGCGACCTCGCACACGCGCTCCCGGGAATGACCGGCAAGGTTGAGCTGGTGTTCGAGGGGGAACAGGAAGGCCCGGCAAAGGTAAGCAAAGCCCTCACGGGCAAGGCTGTGCGGGAAGTCTTCAAGCAGTACTTTCCCGATCCACTTCAGAAGCGGCCGAAACATCAGGGAGAGTCAAAACAGCACGAGGATTCGGAATACAGCAAGATCATCAGCTGGTTCGAATCCGGAAACAAGATCGAGATTGCAGACGACATGCCTTTGGACAGCTACTTTGATGAGTTGGACAAGATCAAAGGCCTGCGTGAGCTCACGATGAAGCATATGAAGCTCTCCGAAGCGAACAAGTACGAGCTGGCGTCGGCAATGGAGTTTGTACTCGATGGCTTGCATCAGTCATCACGCATCGCGAAAGATGAAGTCGATCGCGTCACTGCATACAAGGACCTGATCGGCAGCATCTTTGCAGGAAAAGGAAAGAGCATAGAAGAAGAGTCTTGAGTTGTGAGTTTGGAGTTCCAAGTTTGAATCGAAACAGAGTCCGCCTCTTCGGTTTCAAACGAAACTCTCACCCAGATCTATTCTTTCTTCAGACAATACAAATGCCAGAACACCATGACCAAAACTTGAAACTTGGGACATGAAACTCCAAACTGATAACCCCCAACCCTAAACTCTCTTCATGCGTTTTCGTTACAGCAAATGGACTCCCGGATCGATGACGGACGAGCAGCGGCTCCAGGCGCTCATGTCCATCTTCAGCTACCTCCTGATCCAAACGAGTGGGGATGTTGATGAAGTGCTGAGCTGGTTGCAGCAACTCGCAGAGCAATACGGTCTCTTCGACCGTTCCCTCAGTCTCGACGATCTTGTCAACAAGCTGAAGGAACAGGGACTTATCGAGGACGCGAACGACGCGCACATCCTGACGAATAAAGGAGTTCAACGGATCCGGCAGGATGCCCTCCGCCATGTCTTCAGTTCCCTGAAAAAAGCTCCCGAAGGATCCCACGAAACCCCGTACGGCGGCAGAGGCATCGACCGGCTGAGCGAGACAAAAAAGTGGTCATTCGGCGATCAACCGACGAACATCGATATGACGTCGACGGTGACAAACGCGATGAAGCGGGACGGCATCGATGAGTTTGCCCTGAAAGAGGAAGACCTCGAAGTCTACGAAACCGAGCACACGACAACCTGTGCGACCGTGCTGATGCTCGACATCAGCCATAGCATGATCCTCTACGGCGAGGATCGCATCACGCCAGCAAAGGAGGTGGCTCTTGCGCTCTCCGAGCTCATTCGCAGCCGCTTCCCGAAGGACTATCTCTCGCTCGTCGTCTTCGGAGATGAAGCCAAGATTGTGAGTCTCAACGAGTTGCCGTTCCTCAATGTCGGTCCGTACCATACAAACACCCGGGCCGGCCTGCAACTTGCCCGCAGCCTTCTGCACAAGTGCGGCAACGTGAACAAGCAGATTTTCATGATCACCGACGGAAAGCCTTCAGCCATCTTCGATGATGCGGGAAGGCTTTACAAGAACTCATTCGGCCTCGATCCCCGAATTGTCAATAAAACGCTTGACGAGGCTGTACAGTGCCGCCGGGAAAAGGTTGTTGTGAGCACATTCATGGTTGCGCGCGACCCTTATCTGATCAACTTCGTGGATGAGTTCACCAAGACAAACCAGGGACGAGCCTACTACTCTGACTTGAATAGACTTGGAGAGTTCATCTTCGTCGATTACCTTCGAAACCGCCGGAAGCGCTTCACTTCCCAGCGTTGACACCCCCTTTCAGACGAACTTCCTGCTGCGACAGCTCACACCGCAAATGCCGGCTATTCCTGCCCCGTTCTCCTGTTGCTGTTCTCACTTTAGTTCCTTAACCTTTCACCGGCCGTCAATCAGACCTCCTGCCCTAACGGCACAATCCTGTACTGTACGCTCATCGGGGAAATGGGGCTCTGACCCCATCCCCTGAATTCCATGAGGCCAAAGTCTATGCGCTCGTATCGGGTTCGAACCAGCGTTTGGATTCATCTGACCTGCCTCTCCATTGCGCTCGCGCTGCCTCCGGCTTTTGCCAACGCACAATCATTTTCCTTCCAGGATTCGTGGCGATGGGCTCACTTCACAACTGAGAGTGGACTTCCCTCGAACCAGGTCTACTGTATTGCGGAGACGCCTGATGGCACAATCTGGGCAGGCACGCAGAAGGGATTAGCATGGTTTGATGGCTATGTCTGGAAGCCACTCGGCATCATGCAAGGTCTTCCCGCTGATCAAATCTCCGTCATCGAGCCGTTTGGAAGGGATTCAGTGTTCTGCCTCGTTGGAGGTGCGCTGTACCTGGGGAGCAGAGACAAATTCGGACTTCTCATTCCAAACGACTCAACGCTGCTAGGTATCCAGTCGGTTGTCGCTATCGGTCAAAATGAGGTTTTGATTCTGGACAATGCCAGTCTCTTTCTACTGGATTCCAAGGGATTGAGAGCCATCGCTATTCCGGCTCCTCCGATGTCGAGCGGCTTCAGAAATCTCTGGCGGACCTCATCCGGCAAGCTCTGGCTCAACACAGTCCGCGGTCTTTACGAAGGCGATGGGCGCAGATGGCGGCTCGTGTTCCCGTCAGGAAGGTACCACCTTACGATTCAGTCAGTAGTTGAAGACTCCAGAGGAAATGGTGTTGCTGCGGTCGCGAAACCCCACGAGTTCCAAGGCATCCGCGAATGGACACGAGGCGGTCGGGCCCAACTCAGCGAGTCTGAGCGATCAGGCGAACAGTTGGCGATGGATGTCTCTCCATCCGGAGATGTCATTGTCGTCTATGAAGCGGGTGATCTCAGGCTGAGACACAGGGGGGAATGGTCTTCGATCGAACCCCGGCCGAAAGAATTCAATTCCACGCACGCCCTGAAATTCGGAAAGGACGGGCGTCTTTGGGTTGGAACAGAGGGAGGTCTCTACCTCCTGCAGACAAATTCGAGGCGGTGGACGTATTGGAGGCACCCCTTTGGGGATCCACGGAATGGCGTACATGAAATCACACGCACCGCCGACGGTTCCATCTGGTTGGGGACATTCAACGGACTTGAGATACACAGGCCGAATGGCCGGATCCAGTATGTCGAGAGCATTCTCGGCACGACGTTGGGGACAATCACCGGCATCATTGAAGATCGCGAACACAATGTCTGGGTCAGCAGTGGTTCGGCATTTCCCGGTGCTTTTCGCTGGAACGGAAGTACGTGGCGCCATTTCGGTTACGCAGACGGACTGACCGCCGACCGCGTTCACAAGATCCGAAGGGACCGGAGCGGCGACTTGTGGTTCCTTGGTTTGAGTGCAATCTACAACGCGCCTTACCAGCCCGGAGCATTCCAATACAAGAACGGGGAGTTCATTCACTGGGGCGCAAGAGACAGCGTGCGCGAAGGACTAGTCCACGGTCGAGTGTATGCATTTGCCGAAGGCCTTGATCACAGTCTCTGGTTCGGGACCTACGGAGGTCTCAGTCGATGGAAGGACGGCGAGTGGAGGCACTGGACCTCTGGAAACGGCTTGCTCGGCAAGGCGGGGCGAATCTATGCCCTGGCAGTCGATTCCTTGGGATCCGTCTGGTTTTCAAATATCGTATCCGGTCTTGGTACCGTCTCAAACGATGGAAGCGTTCGCTATCTCACTACGGCAGACGGGCTTGTTAATGATGCTATCTGGGATTTGAAAGTCGATGAGACCGGAGTTCTTTGGATTGCAACAGAGCGCGGGCTCGCAAGCTACAGCAACGGGATCTGGTCAAGCTTCACAATTCGCACCGGGTTGAGTACACCAATAGTCTGGGAGCTTCTACCGCTCAGGGACAGGGTGTATGTCGGAAGTCCGGGAGCCGGGACAAACATCCTCAATCGGATGGAGATCGCCCATCCACCAAAGGTGAGCTTCCACGAACCATCATTCAAGGGAAGGACTGCCGTCTTGCGCTGGAGAGTCTTTCCCTCTGTCGGCGATCTTGATCCAACAGACGCCGAAGTCCGGTACCGGGTCGATGGCAACCCATGGTCCGGGTGGTCCACACAACGCGAAATTTCTCTTACCGATCTTGCGAGCGGAGATCACAGTTTGGAGGTGCAGGCAAAGGGGCTGTTCGGCACCTTCGCACCGGCAGGCGCGAAGGTGGATTTCTATGTTGAACCCGGCCTCTTCCAGCGGCCGATGTTCCTCCTTGCGCTTGCGCTGCTGGTAGGCACTTTCTTTGTTCTTGGAGGCGCATATTTCCAACGGAAGCGGAAATACCAGCAGGCACTGAAGGAAAGCGACGAGCGCTTTCATCTGGTTGCGAGCACAACAGCCGATGTCATTTATGACTGGAATCTTAGGAACAATCAACTCTGGGTGAACGACCCTAAGCGCTCGTGGATCAGCGGCGCCCGGGCTGACATTAGCATTGCGCGGGAGACCTGGCTGAGCTACGTCCACCCGGAGGACAGGGCACAGCTCGAAAAGACGATCAACGATGCAACGGCAAACCACACGGGTGCCTGGCAGGCGGAGTACCGGCACCTCAAGACAGATGGCAGCTGCGGACACATGCTCCATAGGGGCCATTTCGAATTCGACGAATCGGGTAATCCTGTTCGCTCTCTCGGCTCGATCATGGACATCACGGAAAGGAAGCAAGCCGAAGACCTCTCCCGCGGCATCGCGAAGCGTCTCATTGAAGCCCAGGAAAGCGAGCGCCGTCGCGTGTCGCGCGAGCTGCACGATAGCGTCAATCAGATTCTCGCGTCGGTTAAATTTCGGATAGAGTCGCTCGAAGAACAGCTGCCGGGGAAAAACAAGAACATCCAGCGCGAAGCGCGCAAGACCAGGTTGTTGTTGAACAAGGTCATGTCGGAAATCCGGCGCATTTCCCGCAACCTTCGCCCGGCAGAACTCGATGACCTTGGCCTCGGCTCGGCAGTACGAAGCCTTGCGGATGAATTCAGCGAACGTACAAAGATCGCGACCGCTGTCAAAGCAAGTTGGCCTAAGAGAGAACTACCGCCCGAGGTAAAACTCACTCTGTATCGGATCATCCAGGAGTCCCTGACCAACGTCGAAAAACACGCGAAAGCCAAACGAGTGCGGATTGGCTGCGCCCAAACCGAAAGCGAGATCATCTGCACGATTGAGGATAATGGCCTGGGAATGAGGACAGAAGAGCATGGTAAGACCAAAACAAAAGGAGGCGGCTTAGGCCTGCTCCATATGCAAGAACGGCTCTCGTTTATCGATGGAACTCTCGAAATTTCGTCATTGCCGCGTCGGGGAACAATCGTGACCATCCACATCCCGCTCAAACAACAAGCACACGACCAGATAAGCGCATGAAAAAGCAACTCGTCAAGAAGATCCGGATTCTACTCGTAGATGATCACCCCATCGTTCGCGAGGGCATCAAGTCAGCTCTTTCAAAGAGGAAAAACATATCGATCGTCGGAGAGGCTGCCACGGGTGAAGAAGCGATGGTCAAGGCAAGAAAGCTCTCGCCGGATGTCATTTTGATGGACATCAATATGCCCGGGATGAGCGGACTTGAGACATCGCGCCGTCTTCGCAAGAGCGTCCCGGACTCGAAGATTCTTGCGCTCACGATGCACGAGAACAGGGAGTACGTCCTCGAGATGACCCAGCTCGGGGCACGGGGATACGTATTCAAGGATTCTTCTCCGTCCGAGCTGCTGCGCGCGATCGAGGCGGTGCATTCGGGGGAGTTCTTCTTTAGCCCAAGGGCTTCCCAACAACTTCTCAAGTCCTTTCTCAAAGGCGAACCTCGAACCGACAGCCAGGCCTCAGTCGATCTCTCGAAACGGGAGAAAGACGTTCTGCAGCTCATAACAGAAGGATTCAAGACCAAAGAGATCGCACGGCTTCTCGGTGTCACCGATCGAACCGTTGAAACCTACCGGCACCGGTTGATGACAAAACTTTCAGTGCATTCCATCGCAGCGCTTATCAAGCACGCCGTCACGAAAGGAATTGTGAAAATCGAGTAGAAGCCCGGACAAAAATCCGTCATTTGTGGTGACACCCTACGACCGGCTTTCTAGAAGTATCTCAAAACACGATGTCATTCCCGAATGCTTCTATCGGGAATCCAGACAGCGCCGTCTGGATTCCCCGCCAGACCGCCGGCGGGCTGGCCGCTTACGACATGCGGGAATGACAACTATTTCTTGGGATGCTTTTTTGAAATTACTTCTAGGCAGACTGCTTCCTTTGCGTGATCGGTTCTCCGCCTCAGATCCTTCACTCTCCATATTCGTGGTTCGCCACGATCAACGCAGCCCGTTTCAGGAATCATTCCTCACACGACATCCATTGTTCCGCATTTGTTCTCCCATATTCCGCAATTGCTTGTAGGTACTTTTACGTACACGCCCCTGTCGGTACTAGTACGGATTGACATTGTCCTGAGACTTGACGTGCTTACCTGATCAAGCAATGGTTCTTCGACGCACGTGTACGATGAAACCGTTTGAAGTCAGACTATCAGAAAAGCGAGGGCATAAGTTCGTTGAAGCAGTCGGCGGCAAGGCGCTCATCGAGGATGAGAAAGACGTTGTCGATCTCATCGGTGTGTGTGCTGAGTTCGATGCCGATCGGATTATGCTCCACGACGGGATTCTCTCGAAACGTTTCTTTGACTTGAAATCGGGACAAGCGGGGATGATCTTCCAGAAGCTTGTGAATTATCAGATCAAAACAGCTGCCGTTGTATCCCGGGATCAGATTCGGGGAAAGTTCGGCGAGTTTGTCGTGGAGACGAACCGTGGATTCCAAGTTCGGGTGTTTTTCGACCGGCAGGACGCCGAATCCTGGCTCCTGTGCGATTGAACTGCACCGAGGCACATAGAGTCTTTTTTGAAGGGGATGCCATAACGATGAAACTGCGAAGTGACGGAATTACCTATGACGAGTTGACACGATTGATGGAGGTATTCTCAGGCGACAAGGATCTTATGAATTGGTTTCTCTCTCTGCAGTCCATGAAGGAACATGTCCGCTCTTCACATCTGAGAAGCATGGCAGATGGTATGAAGACGAACCTGCAACGCCCGGACTTGGTCGCAGCGGTCGAATCGCTCATGTCACCAAATGTGTTTCAGTCGGCGATGAAGACAGTCCAATCCCTGCACCGTTAGCCCTCCGGTTTTGTACGTATTTCTACGTACACGCATTTTGTACGTAATTGTACGAATTGACATTTATCCTTTCCTTTTCGTCCTTTGAGACGACACGATGCAACGGTGAACCCGGCGAGTCATCGGATGATCGACTCCCACGAATCGGAAGAGAAGAAGCACCATGACGACAAACCAGCACAACGCTCCAAAGAAGACGATCGATTTGGAATCCCTCTCTTTCGCTTCGTACGTGAGACTCTGCGTGCTGATTTCGGTTTGCATCGGCCTTGTCGTCAGCGTCGCCTTCTTCTTCCTGGACGTTTTCGGCTTGGATACGACGCTCCGCTGGGGATTCATTTCAGTTGACGACACCGTAACGGGTGTCGTGGTGTTGTTTGTGGGGCCGTTCGTCTTTGGCGTGACTGGTTTTATTGGATCGCTGTTCACCTACCTATTGTTTCTGTGGGCGCTACGAAAATTCTGGGGTCTCTCACTGACAGGTACATGGAAGTAAACCGGACGATCCAAAGAAGCGAAAAACGCCCACCTGCCGTTATGAGCCCTTCCAGCAGGCAACAATCAAGACCCGCTGAGGTCAGAAGTACTTGCCGGTGATGGCTCTTTGCACAAGTCATGAAGCACCGGATATTGTCGATCCATGTCAAAGAAATCGCTACACCTCTAAGGAGATGTGAATGAGCTATACAGACGAGACTATCCAGGCCGTATGGGAAAAAGCAAAGAGTGTCGATAACAACGATTCAACACTATGGCGGAAGGATGAATGTGGAGCATGGATTCAGCGGACGATGTACGGCGATCGTAGTTCAGGATACGGATGGGAGATCGATCACATCCTGCCGCAAGCTTCCGATGACATCTCCAACCTGTGTCCACTGCACTGGAAAAACAGGATCGGGAAAAGCGACGGTAGATTGGTCTGCTGCGTGACTTCCAGCGGTATCGACAACAAGGAATTGGCAGACGGGCACACCGTTTTGGATCGCGCAAACGGATGACGGAGTTTAAGGGGGGGGCATCGCAAGGGCACGGAGTCCTGAGATTCGGCGGTTGTAATCCCAGGAGAGTCGGGGCTGCAGCAATACTCTCGTTGGAGGAGGAATGAGCAAAGCAGGGAAAAATGTCACAGTGCTCGTTGCGGACGGTCACGAGGAAATCCGCGAAGCACTGTGCGAGTATCTGAACCGAATACCCGGCGTCCATGTCATTGCAGAAGCGTTCAATGGATTCGAAGTCATTGCGAAAGTTGAGGGATTGAAACCGGATATTGTACTGCTCGATGTGGGACTACCTGGACTGAGCGGACTTGAAACAGCACGAATCGTGAAGCGACGATTCGCTTCGACGAAGGTGTATCTCGCGACGTTGTTTGACGAAGCCCTGTACGAGATGGAGGCACTCCGCGTCGGCGCTGACGGGATCATTTCCAAATCGCAGCTCAAGCGCAGCCTCGCATCATTGCTACGGGACGCACAACATCAGGCCAGTCGATGACAGACAATCAGGAATATTCTACGCGCAGATTCGCGGCATCACCTGAACAACCTTGGACTATTCGTGAATAGAGCTGCTCAATCCACCCTGAAGAGGCGGGAAGATGGAACGAGAACTCAAAAGAGAATCCTCGTTATGGACGAAGATCTGTTGAGCATCGCGAGTATCTTCCATACTCTTCTCCGCGGCGGATACGTGCTCTCTCATGCGACAAATCACCAAACCGCTCTCAAGGCAATCAAGGACGAGAGGCCGGATCTCATCATCTGCAACCTTGACAGACGGAATCTCGAAGCTCACCGGCTCGTCAGCACGGTGCAACAAACGAGAGCATTCCGTACGATCCCGTTCCTGCTTATTGTCGAGTCAAAACGGGACCCAGCCCAGGCCCCCGAAATCCTCGGACCCAAACAGTATCTGACCAAACCCTTTACGCAAGAACAACTTGCATCAGCTGTTCAGGAGCACCTTGATCGAAAGAGACAAAGGCAGATCAGCTGACTGCTATCTGCGATCAAGAGCCTCGGTTTGCTCGGCGGAGTGATCAATGAATGATGTAGCCCCGTTTGTGGGAGTGGTCAACTGCCCGATGCCCATGGTGGATTGTGCCGCGTCAGCGGCGGCTGCCTTTACAGTCTTTGTTCGTCATAAGGTGCCGCTGTTCACGGATGAAGCTGTGGTGAAGAAATTCGAAGAGATCCTGCTGCGGGAGACGGAACAATCTCATTGCAAAGCGCCTGTCTATCTCTTCATGCCCAACCGATGCCACCTCCTTCTTCAGGGGAAAGGAGGACAGGCAAACCTCATAAGGGCAAGCAGGGGCTTCCGGATTGGAGCAGGATATTGGCTGTCGAGGGTCCGATGTGATGCAGAATGGCGCGAGAATCACGATGGGAGCGATCACACAGTGCGGGAGGAAATCCTGAAGTACGCGCGCCATATCTTGGACGCTCCTGTGCGTATGGGACTCGTCGCAGACTGGAAACAATACCGATACAAAGGATCCACACTTTATGATCTCGAGACGTGGCTGTAGCATCACCCCCACACTCCCTTCCCGATCATCCCTCACATTCTGCTGTGCGCTTGACAAAGAAACCAGAGAGACAATCGGATCTTTCCCCCGCCGTGGAACGACTCTTCCTTGAATGTTAGCCAAATTTTCGCCATTTTTGGAAAAATTGACCCGGGGGCGTCCCGGGCTCTTGGCTTGCTCAGCTCTGATTCCCCCACCCTCTTTGCCGATTCGATTGGATGGCGGGTAGCCGAGCCGTCCTGACCGATCAGCATGGAATTTCATCACGGTGGTCCGCCTGCCTTGTGCAAGGCAGGTCCGGTCTGACGAGGGCGGGGCTTTTCGATTATCATAAGTCTAGAAAGTCGTACCACGAGGCTGTCCAAAAAGTACTATTGACCTTTGCGGCTGCCTCGAGAAATCTGAAATATCGACGATTCTCGAAACTCAACGTGGTCGAAATGGCATTCCCGCCTGCTCTGCAGAGCAGATACGGCGGGCGAGTCGACCTACCCGCCAGAACGCGTGACGGGCTAGCATTTTGGACAACCTCACCATGCTCCTGATCTTCCCTTCCATCGAAATCCGACGTGGGCAGTGTGTCCAGCTCGTGCACGGCGAACCGGGATCGGAGAACTTGTACTCCATCGACCCGGTGAAGATGGCAATTCTCTGGCGGGGCGAGAACGCCAAGACCCTCCACATTTCTGATGTGGATGGGGTCAAGACAGGCAGGGTACACAATTGGGATATTATTGAGGAAATTGTAAACGCAGTGGATATCCCGGTCCAGGTCGGCGGCGGCCTTCGGAATTACGACGATATCAAGTCGCTGCTCGAGAGAGGAATCTACCGCATCGTGATTGGAACGATTGCGGTGCACAACCAGCCGTTGGTTGAAAAGCTCATCCAGGACTTTGGTGCGCGGAAAATCGCCATCTCGGTCGAGTCGTACGACGGCAAGATCCGAACAGACGGCGGACAGCACGTGCATGATATTTCACCGTTGTCATTCGCGCTGCAGATGAAAAAACTCGGCGTCTCGCGTATCGTCTACTCCGAGATCAGCGCGGATGGCACGACAAAGATCAGCAACCCCGTTTCCCTGAAAGAACTTGCGACGCGTTCCGGCGTGCGCATCACAGCGCAGGGGGGCATCAACGGTTACCAGGATCTGATTCGTTTGCAGGAACTGGAAAAATTCGGTGTTGACTCGGTGATAGTCGGCAAGGCTCTGTACGAGAACAAATTCCCTTGCCAGCAGATCTGGCGACTGAATGAAAAGGAACTGACGGATCTCGGACCGACCCGCAGAATCTGAACAACAGAGGATACCCTTTTGGCAAAAGACTTGAAGATAACAGTCATCGGTCACTTGGCCCGAGACATTTTTCATTTGACGGATCCGACCGGGCATGAGCAGGTCGTCGAAACATTCGGCGGCATTTTCTATTCGATCGCGACCTTGTCGGCACTCCTCTCCGCTGACGACAAAGTCATTCCGGTCTTTGGGATCCACGAGGCTGAATACGACAAGATTGTGGAACGATTGCAGCAATTTGGGAATGTCGACACCCGGGGAGTCTTCAAGACAACGGAACTGGTGAACGAGGTTCACTTCTTCGGCAATGCCTCAGGCGGGAGGACGGAATGCTCCAAGCACATCGCGTCTCCGATCCCCTTCCAGCGCATCAAGCCATACCTGGATGTTCAAGGCGTTCTGGTCAATATGGCGTCCGGATTCGACATTATGCTCGAGACGCTGGACAACATCCGCATGAACGTGCGCGACGACGGCATACCGATCCATTTGGATTTCCACTCACTCACGCTTGGCATTGACGAGGAACTGAAGCGGTTCCGGCGCCCGCTCAGCGATTGGCGGCGGTGGTGCTTCATGCTCCACTCCATTCAGATGAGTGAGGACGAGGCGGCAGGGCTCACCGTGGAGCGATATGACGAAGCGACACTGGTCAACCATATGATGCCGCTGATGGTCAACGGACTTCTTATCACACGCGCGGAACGCGGCGCGACGCTCATCAAGCAGGAACACAAGAAATTGTTTCGCCACGATGTCCCCGGCATTCCTGTTCCAACCGTCGTTGATACGATCGGTTGCGGGGATGTTTTCGGCTCGGCGTTCTTTGCCGAGTGTTTGAAGAAAAAGGACCTTGTGATGGCCGCTGAGGCAGGAAACAGGGCCGCCTCACTCAAATCGACGTTTCGGGGCCCGGACGGTCTCGAAGCGTTGAGGCAGGAGCCAGCAGCTCCAACCCCGGCACCATAGGCAGAGGGTGAAGACCAGAGTATGATTATCATGAAATTCGGCGGCACGTCAGTCGAAGACGCACGTGCGATGGAGAATGTGATAGGAATTGTCGCGAAGGAGCAACGCCGCAAGCCAATCGTGGTGCTGTCCGCGATCGCGGGTGCGACCAATACCCTCCTTACGTCCGCCCACATTGCGCTCGACGGCGACCTGGAAAACGCACACGCCGAACTCAACCGCCTGCTGGAGCGCCACGTCACGCTGCTCGAGAATCTCATTAAGAGCCGCTCCGAGATCCAACATCTTATCCTCACGATCAGAAAACGATTTGATGAGCTGAAGACGCTCTGCCAGGGTATCGCGATTCTGGGAGAGTTGACAAACCGCTCACTCGATGCTATTGCTTCAGTCGGAGAACAGCTTTCCACGATGATTCTGACGCGTGCATTGACAGAACGTGGTTTTGCGGCCGAAATGGTGGATGCCCGTACCTTCATGATCACAAACGACCAGTTCGCCGCAGCGGCTCCAGATTTTGTTCTCATCTCTCAGGAAGCACGGGCACGCATCCTCCCGCCCCTCCAGGCAGGCAAGATTGTTGTCACGCAGGGATATATCGGATCGACGAGGAAAGGCATCACGACCACGCTCGGACGCGGTGGCTCCGACTATTCCGCCGCGATCATCGGCGCCGCCCTGGACGCCGAGGAAATCCAGATCTGGACTGATGTCGATGGTGTACTGACTGCTGATCCGCGAATCGCTCCGGCGGCAATGAAACTCAAAGTAATTTCCTTCCGCGAGGCTTCTGAGCTTGCCTATTTTGGTGCGAAAGTGCTGCACCCGAGCACGATTCTGCCGGCGGTGGAGAAAAACATCCCTGTCATCGTATTGAACTCCAAGCGTCCTCAATCGACCGGCACGCGGATCGTTGGCCATCCCCCAAAATCGAGCGCCGCGGTGAAATCCATCGCCTCCAAGAAAGGGATTACCGTCATCAATATTCAGTCATCCCGTATGTTGATGGCATATGGTTTCCTTTCCGCGATTTTCTCCGTGTTCCAGAAGCACAAGACTGCAGTTGACCTCGTCAGCACGTCCGAAGTCGCAGTCTCTCTGACAATCGACAACACATCGAACCTGGAGCAAATCGTGTCAGAACTTCAGGAATTTGCCGAGGTCAGCGTGTTCGATCAAAAAGCGATCGTGTGTGTGGTCGGCGAGCAGATGCGTTCGACGGTCGGTATCGTGGACCGTGTCTTCGGTGCACTCCACGATGTCAACGTCATCATGATTTCGCAGGGGGCGTCCGAGATCAATATGAGTCTCGTTGTCGACGAAGACGTCGTGACACAGGCAGTGCAGCAACTGCACCGGGAGTTTTTCGAGCCCATCCCAGAGCTTGATCTCTTTGAACAGGTGGATGCATGAACCAGCCAATTCAGCCATTGCGCATTGCGCTCGTCGGATATGGCAAGATGGGAAGAGAGGTTGAACGCATTGCTCTCGACCGCGGAATGGAAATTACGGCGCGGATTGACATCGACTCTCCTTCGGTCTCAACCGACGAAGTGCGAAAAGCCGACGTCGCGGTGCATTTCGCAATTCCGTCGACAGTGCAGATGCACGTTGAAGAGCTCGCGAAGCTGCGCAAACCCATCGTGGTCGGGACGACAGGATGGACAAAACAGGCACAAGCAATTCAGTCAATTGTGGAGTCGGAGGGAATCGGCCTCGTCCATGCGTCGAACTTCTCTGTTGGCGTCAACATCATGTACCGGCTGCTCAGGGAAGCCGGGTCGCTGTTCGACCGGTTTGCGGAGTACGACGTCGCCGTTCACGAGGTTCATCACAAAGACAAACTCGATGCTCCGAGCGGAACGGCGCTTAGCATCGCAGATGTTCTTCTGAACACAATCAAACGGAAGAGAGAAGTCCTCTCCGGTTCACCGGAGGGGAAGATACGTCCGGAGGAACTTCAGGTCACGTCCGGACGGTACGGCGCTGCTGTTGGAATACATCGGGTAACATTCGATTCGATGGCCGATAGCATCGAAATTGTGCACACGGCGAAAAACAGAACCGGCTTCGCATTGGGAGCAGTCGTCGCTGCCGAGTGGGTCAAAGACAAGAAGGGGATGTTTACATTTGAGGATGTGCTCGCAGACCTTTTCAAACAGCCACGATAGGAACTGACGCCATGGCAAAACGAAAGCCGTTTCAAGGAACCGGCACCGCGCTTGTCACACCGTTCAAGAAGGACGGATCGCTCGATGAGAAATCGCTTCGCCGTCTGGTCGATTTCCAGATCAAGAATGGCGTCGAAGCGCTCATACCCGTCGGCACAACAGGAGAAAGCCCCACCCTCACGTACAAGGAACACTACCGGGTGTTCGACATTGTGATCGATCAGGCGAACGGTCGGGCGAAGATCTTCGCCGGAACAGGAAGCAACAGTACTGATGAGGCCATCGAGCAATCGAAGCACGCAAAGAAGGCAGGTGCCGATGCAGCGCTGGTGGTTGGACCGTACTACAACAAACCGACACAGGATGGCTATTTCCAGCATTATCGGGCGATTGCAGACGCAGTGGACATCCCGATCATTGTGTATAATGTTCCGGGGCGCACCGGAGGCAATATCGAAGCGTCCACGATATTGAAAATGGTGGCTGAAATCCCGGCCATCATGGCCGTCAAAGAGGCTTCGGGCAACATGGCTCAGATCATGGAGATCGCCCGGAACAAACCCCGCGGGTTTTCGCTCCTCTCGGGCGACGACGCTTTGACGCTGCCGATGATGTCTCTCGGAGGCGACGGATGTATCTCTGTCGTCGCAAACGAAACGCCGAAGGATTTTTCGGACATGGTCCGGTTCTGCCTCAAAGGACAATGGGATATGGCTCTCTCCCTGCATAACAAGCTTCTCCCGTTGATGAACATCAACTTCATCGAGGCCAACCCGATCCCCGTCAAGGCTGCGCTTGCGATGATGGGCTTGATTGAAGAAGTCTATCGGCTGCCGCTTGTTCCGATCGGCGACAAGAACCGTGAGAAACTGAAGACCGTCTTGAAGGAATTTGCCCTCCTTTGAAAAGTAACCCGGGACACCCGGCGTAAGAAAGCGGAAAGTGTGAAATGACACTCAAAGAGCAAATCGAGGACTTCTTCAACCAAGATTCGGGATCTCTCGACCGCGATGCCGCGCTCCGGACGTTCAACGAATTCAAGTTTTTCCTCAACCACGGAGAAATACGTGCAGCTGACAGATCCACCGAACACGGCAATGTGGAGGGTTGGAGTGTCAACAGCTGGGTGAAGAAAGGAATCCTTCTCGGGTTCCGCCTCGGCAAGATGCATGATTATTCTCCCAATGCGCAGTTCCGCTACTTCGATAAGAGCACCTTTCCCCTGAAAGGTCTCTCCCTCGAACATGGAGTCCGTGTCGTCCCCGGCGGCACGTCGGTTCGCGACGGATCGTTTGTGGCGCCGAATGTCGTGATCATGCCTCCGGCGTACATTAATGTTGGCGCTTACGTCGACGAGGGAACAATGGTGGACTCGCACGCGCTCGTCGGCTCATGTGCTCAGGTTGGCAAACGAGTGCATCTCAGTGCCGCAACGCAGGTTGGTGGCGTACTGGAGCCTGTCGGCGCCATGCCCGTTATCATTGAAGACGATGTAATGGTCGGAGGCAATTGCGGTATTTATGAGGGTGCTATCGTGAAGCGGCGCGCTGTGATCGGATCCGGGGTCATTCTGACAGGCTCGACACCGGTCTACGACCTTGTGAAGGGAGCAATCTATCGACGTACAGCCACACGACCGCTGGTGATCCCTGAAGGGGCCGTCGTCATTCAGGGAAGCCGTCACATCGACGGCGATTTCGCGCGGCAACATCATATCGCGATCTACACACCCGTCATCATCAAGTACCGAGACGAGAAGACGGACGCCGCGACGGCGCTGGAAGAGAGTCTTCGATGAACCGGATTTTGATCTGCGGATCCAACGGCTTGTTCGGTCAACGACTCGCGCTGATGCTGAGCCCACAGACTGACTATGAAGTGCTGAACACCTCCCGGAAACGCTCTTTCGTGTTCGACGACCGGTTATTCGATTACACCCAGCTTGACATCACCAAGAAGAGTGATGTCAAGAGCCTCGTGTCGAGCTTCCACCCGACCACCATCATCAACGCTGCTGCTGCGGCTGACGTCGACTGGTGTGAGCTGCACCGTGAGGATGCCTGGAAGATCAACGTCGTAGGCGTTGAAAACCTCATCGAAGCGGCCCGGAAAGTCGGGGCACGCCTCATTCACATCTCGACCGACTACATTTTTGACGGAACTCACGGCCCGTACAGCGAGGATGACAAACCGAATCCCATCAGCTACTACGGAAAGTCCAAGCTTGCCAGTGAGAATGCCATCCGTATCGCAGGAATTCCCTATACAGTTTTCCGGACCATTGTTTTGTACGGCAGTGGGATCGGCGTCCGGGACAATTTCCCAACCTGGGTCGTCAAAAACCTTCGCGCATGCCGGACCATCCACTGCTCGGAAGATCAGTTCAGCAATCCCACGCACGTCAACGATCTTGCATTCGCTGCCGTGAAGGGATTTGAGCTCAATCGAGACGGCATCTACCACATCTGCGGCAGCGAGCGTGTGAGCCGATTCCAGTTTGCCGTCCGGACTGCGGAGCTTTTCGGGCTTGATGCCGGCCTCATCCAACGGGTGAAGTCGTCAGACCTCAATCAGACCGCCCCCCGCCCGCTTGTGACAGGTTTTGTGACGCTCAAGGCCCAGACCGAACTCGGCATGCATCCGATGGATATCACACAGGGCCTCACACTCTTGAAGCGTGAACTGCAAGGAGCCGGAAGAAATTGAAGCATCCCAGTGTGCCCCTGTTCACGGTCCTTCGGCGAACCGCCCGGAGAGAATTTCTGGTATCGGCTGCTGTCCTCTTTGCGCTTGTCGCATGTGGCTGCGCATCGGGCCGGCAGGCTACTTCCGGCAGCGCGATCCGCGTGATGACCTGGAATATTCACCATGCTGAAGGAGTGGATCGTACCATCGACGTCGATCGCATTGCCAGGATCATTCTGAGCGAGAAACCGGATATCGTTGCGCTTCAGGAAGTTGACAGAGGTGTGGAACGGTCGAAAAAGATCGACATCATCACCGCGCTGGCCGACCGGACAGACATGACCTATGCTTTCGGAAAGACGATCGACTATCAGGGGGGCGACTACGGAAATGCGTTTCTTACACGGTTCCCCATCCTCGAGGAGCGCAATCTTCACTACAAAATGATCCGGGAAGGTGAACAGCGTGGCTTGCTCCAGTTAGTTCTGGATGTACGAGGCGAAGAAATTGTCGTCGTCAATACCCACCTGGATAGTCGCGAAGACGACTCAGCACGAGTGGCGAGTATAGAAGAACTCAACGTCACACTGAGCGGATATTCCCCCCGTCCCGTCATTGTATGCGGCGATATGAACGACGGTCCGCAGAGCCGCGTGATGACACAACTGAAAAAGGACCATGTTGACAGCTGGGAACAGGCTGGTCGCGGGGAGGGTTTCACGTATCCATCCGATGAGCCTAAGAAGCGAATTGACTACATCTTCATACTCAAGAATCCAAATCCCGAACGTGCATCGGCAGCGGTGCAACTCCGACCGGTATCAGCTCGCGTGCTCCCATCGTCCGCTTCTGATCACCTGCCGCTGCTTGTAGAATTCGAACTCAGTACTGAACGATAGAAAGGATCTGGTTTTCCATCTATGCTTGATCTAAAATTCATCCGCGAAAATCTCGAGACGGTGCAAAAGGGAGCCGAATCCAAAGGCGCCACTGTCGATCTCCCGGGGATTATGTCCCTCGACGAACATCGTCGCAAACTGATCGGAGAAAACGATTC
>QYQB01000033.1 GCA_007280275.1 bacterium
CCCCAAGGGAATCAGTTGATTGACCTTTAATGCGGCAGCGGCGCTCTTGTTCTTCATGACGATCTCAACCAGGCCGCTGCTTCCGACAATGAGGCATGGCTGATCCGAGGGTGCCGATTCATAATTCTCGATCCACTGGTAGATTTTCGTCGAGCCCAAATGAATTCCCAGCATCCCCCAAGGAGGTCGGTTTTCGAGACCGACAATGTTCGTGATAATGTTCCCAAACCGATCGATATGCAATATCGTCGACTGGTTGCGCGGATTTGCCTGGTCGACAAATGGCGGCTGCAACCAATCGACCCGTCGTTTCGCGCCCAGGCTCTGCAGGCTTACACCCTTCGAAAGGTGTGCACTCAACGGTGCGAAGATATCTCGTCCATGAAAGGTGTTGGAGATAACCGCGGGGAGTATTGAGCGCAGTTTTCGAGACCCGCGCTGAATAACTGTAACTTCGTTCACGTTCTCCTGCCACAGCACGAAATCCAGGACGCCGTTGTCAGGTGCAAGAAAGAGGTGCCGCTTCGTTCTTGCTATTATGATCTCTCGAGATGTGCCGACTCCTGGATCGATTATGCACAAGAAAATCGTGCTAGAAGGAAAATGCCGATAGGAAGACCAGAGCAAATAAGCAGCTTGCCGGATGTTCTGAGGCTCGACGTCGTGCGTTATGTCGACGATTCGAAGGGTAGGACAGATCGCAAGCATGGTCCCCTTCATCACAGCGGCGTATTGGTCCCGGAGACCAAAGTCCGTCAGAAGGGCTACGAGGGGATAACGTTTTGACATAGCACGTGCGGTTGGGATTCACCACAGAGTCTTTGAGCAATCGCCCATAGCGAGAATCGCTGGGCGGAGCGCTCCGACAGGAGGCGCTCATTTAACAACAACACTCTTACCCTTCTTCGCAGACTGATATATTGCATCGACGATCTTCATACGGTGGAGAGCCTCATCCCCCGTCGATAAGACCGGATGCAGCCCTCGGAGGGAGCCCACCCAATGCTTCAGCTCGTTATCGTATGATTTCCAATAGAGCGTTTGAGGAGTTTCGTGCGAGACGGGTGTAACGTTTACGAGGTTCCCGTGCATGCGTTTGAGAATGCGGAAGGGATTCAGCGAGCCCCCGCCATCCGTCCCGAAACAATCGCAATAGAAGAAGTCCGTTTCCGACTCGAGAGACCAACTCGATTCGATGGTCAAAGTAGAACCATTCCTCATCTTGATAAAGACAATCGACGAGTCTTCCACCCCCTTCGTGTTGTGGGAATAGTTCGCAGCAATCACTTCCTTGGATTCCGGGAATCCCATCAGCCAGAATGCCAGGTCGAACATCACGATCCCCAGGTCGAGAACGACTCCGCCTCCCGATTGTTCCTTTCTCGTCAGCCAGGGGCTCGCAGTCTTCAGTTTTCGAAGCCAACCGGCTTTCGCGTAGAAAATTTTTCCCAGTTCTCCCCCCTGGATCATGCTCTTGAGGATCATAGCATCGGGTCTGAACCGGTTATTCATACCAACCATGATCTTGCGCTGATTCTTTTTCGCAGCATTAACGATCTTCAAAGCTTCTTCATAGGTTCGGGCCAGGGGTTTTTCCACAAGCACGTGTTTCTTCGCGTCGAGCGCTGAGACGGCAGCATCAAGGTGAGAGAACGTCGATGTGCAGATGTCGACTCCGTCGAGTTCCTCCTCCGACTTGAGCATCTCCTGGAGATCCGAGTAGTACCTCGGTATCTCGTATTTCTTGGCCACGAACTCGGCTTTGGACGCTTCCAGGTCACAGACGGCGACAATTTCAACTTCTGGAATCTTGGAGAGAATAGGAAGATGGACAGTCTGTCCGACTGTCCCGAGGCCTACCACCGCAATCCGCGCTTTCTGCATAACGCCTTCCGTTCTTCTACGATGAGGTCAAGTGAGGATCGGCCGCATTCCGCCGCGAGTGGAGAAAATCCCGAACGACATCTGCAATACCTGCAGCATCGAGCTTCAGCATGCGATACAGCTCATTCGGACTTCCATGGTCAACGAAATCGTCTGGCAGGCCGTGGAGTTTCACCGCGATATTGGAGAGCCCCTGTTTGCTTATCGATTCGAGTATTCCGGAGCCGAATCCGCCTTGAATGACGTTATCTTCGACTGTTACAATAGCATCTATTCGCTGTGCCAGGAGGCGGATGAGCTCATCGTCAATCGGCTTCACGAAACGCATGTTGACGACTTCAGCTTCGATCCCCTCAGCCGCGAGGATACCGGCAGCTTCCAGTGCGTGTGAAACCTGGTTCCCAACGGCAAGGATCGCGACGTTCTTGCCGCCACGCAAGGTTACTCCTTTGCCAATCTCGAGCTTCCGGAATCCAGGTCGGACCTCGACGCCCAGGGAGTTGCCGCGAGGATAACGCAACGCAATTGGTCCGTCCTTGTACTCAATGGCCGTGTACAACATGTCACGAAGTTCCTGCTCATCCTGCGGGGCCATGACAACCATTCCCTGCACGCAACGCAAGTATGAGAGGTCGAGAGCACCGTGATGCGTAGGCCCATCGCCCCCGACAAGTCCGCCGCGGTCAAGGACAAAAACCACGTGCAGCTTCTGGATGGCACAATCATGGACGACCTGGTCAAAGGCACGCTGGAGAAACGTAGAATAGATGGCTGTGACCGGTACATAACCCTCGGTCGCCATTCCAGCTGCGAACGTCACTGCGTGCTGTTCCGCGATGCCAACATCAAAGAACCGCTCGGGCATTTCCGTATGAAGCAGCGTCAACCCAGTTCCGTCAGGCATAGCCGCAGTGATGCCAACAACTTTAGGATTCTGTCTGCAAATCTCAACCAACGCTTCGCCGAAGACCTTTGTATAGGCAGGGAGTTCATCGGGCTTCTTTGGAGAGATCCCAGTAATCTTGTCAAAGGGTGTCACACCATGCAGTCTTGTTGCCTCTTTTTCTGCAGGAGCGTATCCCTTGCCCTTCATCGTCCGAACATGGATCAGAATCGGGCCTTTGAGATCACGAACGTGCTGGAAGATTTCGACCAACTTGAATACGTTGTGGCCGTTAAATGGGCCAAAATACCTGAACCCCAGCGCTTCGAACAACATACCTGGCGTTACAATCGCTTTGACTCCCCGTTCAACCTTCTGTGCAACAGACCTCAGGCGGTCGCCGAAAACGTCCAGCTTGCCAGTCAACTCCCAAACGTTTGTCTTGAACTTGTTGTAGGACGGATGCGTCAGGGCTTCGCTGAAGTAGCTGTGCAATGACCAGAGCGTAGGCCGAACCGAGGAAAGGGAGACCATTTCGTTGTCATTGAGAACGACAATGAAGTCCTTCTTCAGCAGGCCGGCATTGTTCATTGCTTCGTATGCCATCCCTCCGGTCAGGGAACCATCTCCGACGATCGCCACAACCTTGTAGTCCTCCCCATTGAAGTCCCTGGCCGTGGCAACTCCGAGTGCTGCAGAGATCGCCGTGCTGGCGTGTCCTGCGCCAAAGACATCATACTCGCTTTCAGTACGCTTCAGGAATCCGCTCAACCCGTTCAACTGCCGGATCGTGTTCATCCGGTCTTTTCGTCCGGTGAGTATCTTGTGTGGATAGGCTTGATGCCCTGTATCCCAGATGAGCTTGTCTTTCGGAGTCAGGAACGCATAGTGCAGGGCGACAGTCAACTCCACCGTGCCAAGACCTGCTCCAAAATGCCCCCCTGTCTTTGACAAGGTATCAATAAGGAACTCCCGCACCTCAGCGCAGACAGTCCGAAGATCCTTCAACCCGAGTTTCCTCAGGTCTTCAGGATAGTTGATCTTGTCCAAATACTTGAAATTGAGATGTGAATCGCTCATTCTTTATCCAGGTCTGTGACATCAAGATCCCCATCAACCGATTTTGCCAGCTTTCTAATCTTGAGCTCGGTCGCTCTGAGCTTCTCAGCACACTCCCTTGACAGCTGAATTCCCTCTTCGTAAAGGCCCACCGCTTCGTCCAGTGACACTTTTCCCTGCTCAAGTGATTCCACAATAGCTTCGAGTCGCTTCAGCGAACTTTCAAACGACCCTTTGTGAACTTTTTTCGATCCCATTATTGCACCTTTGTTACAACTTTTCCATCCTGGAGTTCAATCGTCGCTTCATCATCACATTTCAATGACTGCGCAAGCGTCACAACCGACTCTCCCCTCCGCACAATCGCATATCCCCGCCTCAGGATACTTCGAGGACTCGCACCCCTGATTCTTTTCACCAACGATTCAATGCCCTGAGCGGCTCTTTCGTAGCGATGTGCGATGTTCGTTCCTATTGACCTGTGAAGTTCGTCAACGCGCTGGACGAATTCGCGAATCATATCCTTCGGCCTGTTGAAAGCATAGCTTGCAACCAGGCTTCGAATCCGTTCACGATTCGTTGTAATCATTTGTGCGAGCGCCTGCCGCATAGTATACTCATTGTTACGTAAAAGTTCAAGAAGCTCAAGGCGATCCGGCACTATCATCTCTGCCGCCGCAGAGGGAGTAGGAGCACGCAGGTCTGCAACAAAGTCAGCAATGGTGAAATCGATTTCATGCCCCACTGCACTCACGACGGGGATCTCAGATGCGAAAATCGCTCTTGCGACAACCTCTTCGTTGAAAGCCCAGAGGTCTTCAAGCGATCCGCCACCGCGACCGACAACGATCACGTCCACTTTTCCGTGCCGGTTCATTTCCCGAAGAGCCTGAGCTATCTCATCAGAGGCGCCTGCACCCTGAACTCGAACAGGGGCGAGAATCAGTTCGACGCACGGGAACCTGCGAGCGATAACCGTTCGCATGTCCTGCAGCGCAGCACCCGTCTCGGAGGTTATGATTCCGATTCTCTCAGGAAACATGGGCAAGGGACGCTTCCGGCTTTCATCAAACAGCCCTTCGCCCGCCAGCTTTTGCTTCAGACGATCGAAAGCGATCTGCAGTTCGCCCATACCGACGGGCGTCAGCTGCTCGACGTCAATTTGGTAACTCCCCCGCGGCGGATAGACAGTGATCCCTCCGCGTGCGATCACTTTCATTCCGTCTTCAGGTGTGAAAAGAAGGCTTGCCACCCGGTTCCGCCACATCGTCGCGGAAATCTGCGCGCCTTCATCCTTCAACGTAAAGTAAAGATGACCGGACGTATGGTGCTTGAAATTGGATATTTCGCCCTGAATCCAGACCCTGGGAAATCGCTGCTCCAGAGACATCTTGATCTGGCGAGTAATATCCGATACTGAGACGATTTGTTTTTCGACGGACATATCTGGGTTTTCTTGAGGCCGCTACCGGCAATATAGGAAACATTGCCGTACGTCGCACGAACAAAGTTCCTTGTTCCCCGTGCGTCTCCTGAATGAGAAGGCTCCTCAGTTTCCACGATCCGTGCATCACACGCGGCACTTCCTCGAGCTGCCTGGTGTTTCAATTCTATTCCAAGCCAGGCAGCACCGGGAGCCCACGGCCCAATCCTTGTCTTTAAAGTGAGCGATGGCTATATTCTTCAATCATCGTCAAAAAGGAGAACCATGCAGATTGATGTTCTAGCCATCGGAGCGCATCCAGACGATATCGAGTTGGCCTGCGGAGGAACAATAGCCAAACTGGTGAAGCAGGGCTATGGAGTTGCCCTTGCGGACGTCACGCAGGGTGAAATGGGGACACGGGGCACAAAAGAAATCCGTGCCCGGGAGGCAGAAGAAGCGGCCCGGATTTTGGGAGTCAAAACCAGGCGGAATCTCCGAATCCCAGACGGCAATGTCGTCCTCAATAAGGCAAACGTTCAAAAGCTCGTCGTGCTTATCCGGGAGCTCAAGCCAACGATCATGATTATTCCTCATTCAATCGAGAGGCACCCCGACCACGTACACACTCATCATCTATGCAAGGAAGCGTGGTACTATGCCGGTCTGCAAAAACTGAAGACCGCAAATCACGGCGCGAAACAATCAGCGCATCGCCCCCATCATTATTTCGAGTTTATGCAGTGGCACGAGTTCGAGTCTTCCTTTATCGTAGACATATCCGACTCGTACGACAGCAAGATGAAAGCAATCCGGGCCCACACGTCCCAGTTCTTCAATCCTCTCAGCAAAGATCCGGAGACGAAACTCAGCAGCCCCGAATTTCTTGAGACTATCGAAACTCGCGCGAAGTACTACGGGCAGAGAATCGGAGTGAAGTACGGAGAGCCTTTCCTGACTCAGTACTCCCTCGGCATCAAAGACGTGTTCGACCTCATCATTCACAAACGGTGAGAAAACCGGCTTGCCAGTCCAACTCCGAGAAAGCACGAAACGAGTCAAAGAGGGGGGCAACAAGCACGAAGCCCCGGTTTGTTTGTCCGAGGCTTCGCAGCTTGGCTTTGAGCATGTGGTTGGAGGTTACTTGAGCACTAACATCTTCCGGGCAGCGAAAAGACCATTGACCTCCAGGCGGTACAGATAGAGCCCACTCGAGACGCCGGATGCATTCCATTGCGCCTTGTACGTTCCTGGGTCGAGTTGCTGCGACACCAGGGTTGCGACTTGTTCACCGAGGCTATTGTAAACCTTAAGTGTGGCAAATCCCTTCTGCGCTACCGAAAACGATATCGTCGTCGAAGGATTGAATGGGTTCGGATAGTTTTGGCCAAGGGAGAACTCCGTTGGAATACCATCGACTCGGTCTTGCACGGCAGTGGCCGCCAATGAAGCAATGGAGTAGTATGAATAGACGTTTGTGCTCGCGATGATGATCGAGTTTGCCGAGGCATCGATTGTTTGTCCGCCGGCCGTTTTCCATTGGTTATCAGCATCCAAATAGAGCAGGGTCATCTGGCCCATAGTAAGTCCGCGCCTTTTCAATGAATCAGGGTAAACTCTGAACCGCATTCGAACTCCGGACTGGAAGTTCATCCCGCCATGCCCCTGCACTCCGCCTTGCATCATCATTGCTCCCTGAGGATCGTAAGCGTCCATGTGGAATCCCATGACAGCTCGCCCTCTCGTCATTCCGGGCAGGCTGTCGGGGTGCATTTGTTCGAATTCGCCAAACAGCGAATCGGGCCACATCATACCTCCTCCCATCATGCCTGATCCCATGAATCCCCTGCCAAAACCCATATATGAGAGACTATCCGTGGGACAATAAATTCTCGCCGAGTCACTAATGTTGCGGTTGACCCATCTTCCAGACCAAACCGGCGCACCAATAGAGTCGCGCCACTTCTTTCCGCTAATTTCGTACACGACAAGCATTGGAGGAGAGAACTGAGACATCTTCCCCGCCTTGAGCGTCACCGTTTGACCATTGAGCGGGCGCTTCGCACCACTCGTCGGCTCATACCAATACGGTCCGAGGAAGAGTTGAAGACTTCTGCTTCCATTCCCCAGAGTATCCAGATAGTATGCGCGTCCCATCATCATGCCCATAACGGAGCGAGCAGAACTGCTGTCAACAATAACTTTGCCCGTGACCACCATTACTGGCAACTGCCCTCCCCAATCCATCTGATGCATGCCATCGCGATACATCCCATCTTCCCATGACTGAGCGTTCACTGATGCGTGGACAAACAAGCCCACCAATAGAAGCAAGGCAGTGAAACGCTTCATCGATCTAGGTCTCCTTCGATCCATTTGATTCTCCTTATGTTCTTCAGTCCGTACGTTTAACGTGGCTTTTCCTTCTTTACCTGAGATGCTGATAGCGATGATTCGATTCAGACTGATCGAGCAGTCATACAACTTGGCCATTGACAACGCTTAGAATTGCGGAAAACGAGCCATTTGTCTATTTTGTCCGCGAATCCTTCAGCCCACCGAAAAGGCTCGCAACGTGCCGGACCACGGCAGAATCATCGCCATGTGCAAGAATCTCTCTCCGTATATAATTCCGGGCAGCTTTGCCTGACCTACAATCACACGTCTCCAAGGCTTGTTCTTGCATGTATCGCAAGCAACGCACTCGAAGCGTCGAGCGATAGACACAACCCTCTCCTCGGCAGCAGAATCATTGATAAGCTGCTCGGAATCAGCTTCCACCAGGAGTTTACGTACTTGATGCTCGCGATACGCGTACAGCCCGTAAACCAACACGAGAACAACAATAAGAATGCTGAGCGTCGTGAGTATCGTCCTTTTCTCGGATGCCCACAGCACGCGCAGAACGCCCCACGCTTCATGCGATTTCATCTTCCTTTTCGCTCCAGAGAATGGATAGACAAGACCTCTGATCACATTGGAACAACGCGACCACCACACCCTTGTCAGGTCGGATCAATGCTTATGGCTGTGAAAATTCGGTTTCACCTTGTCTTTCGTCATCCCGGGAATGTCTTTGCCTTGACCGGTTTGCCACCCCGCATAGCAGTCCGAGCAGACCCCTTTTCCGCTCCTCAGATCCTTACTGCAACTGCAGCTCTGATGATCGAGCCCACAACGATCGCAAGGATCATATAGGCAGCAGTGGTAAACGAGATCCTCCTTTGCTTCCGCCAGCAACTTCTTTGCCAGCAAAGCCTTCTCTTTACCTGAAAGCTCTTGTTCTGAAGACTTTGCTGTGGCCTCTCCCTTTTCTTCGGCAAGCACAAGGCTCATCCCACACTTTGGGCATTTCCCAGGCTTGTCCGACTTGACATCCGGATGCATCGGGCACGTGTACACCTCGATGTCGTGCTGCTGATGACTTACGCTGCCGGTTTTTTCTTTCTCCTGTGATTCTCGTGTTCGAGTGTACGGAGCAAGACCTAGCAGTGAAATAAAGACAATCGCGATAACAATACTAGCCCATCTCATACGTATCTCCCATTTTCTGACATCAAGCCAAAACGATTAGCGGGATATTCCGCCTGACTAAATGCACAAGTTCTTCTTCCGAGACGTCAATCACTTTAACTCGTACTCGAATTGGGCAGTGTGCGTCTTTGCGCCGGACTTGAAAGAGAGAGCAAATTTGTACGATCCCTTTTCAGTCAGAGACGCTCCACCTCCAAAATGATCCATCATCTCTGACAGATGGATGGTAGAGCTCTTTCCGGAGGGAGCCGTTACAGCAATCATGATGTGGCCATCGCCGACGGCTTTGCCTGTCTGGTCATCAAGAACCTTCAACATCACGTGATGAGTCCCGGCCATCATTGCATCCATCATCTTTGATTTGTCCGCTTCTTTTGATCCGGCCTTCGTGCCCATCCCCATCTTGCTATGATCCATCCCCTTCATCTCGCTCCCCATGTCGTGGCCCATCTTCATCGTGTCCTTCGCTCCCCCCATCATGTCATGCTTCATCCCGCCCATCTCACTTTTCATTTTGTTTTGCATCATTTTCTTGTGTTCATCCTGCGTAATAACCCACAGTTGAATTCGCACGCCGTCGACGGTCTGTTCGGCCGTCGGCTTGCCCATCATACTGGATGCTTTCTCGGACTTGGCATCCTGTTTGGGCTCCTGGCCATGCATGTGCTGCGCGAGCCCGGTCACAGCGAACGCCATGGTCAAAGCAGCTACAGTAAGGACTTTTCGGATCTTCATTGATGTGTCTCCTATCAAATTGATGAACGAAATCCCCCCAAGGGGGTGTTAGTTTTCCAGCATTTTTCCCTGAAGCCTGGCTTCTTTCTGCAGACTCCAGCTCTTCCAGAGGAAGTAAATAACCGGGTAGACTGCGAGTTCAAGCAATACGGACGTGACAACGCCGCCGACCATAGGAGCTGCAATGCGTTTCATAACGTCGGCACCAGATCCATGACTCCACATGATCGGGACGAGGCCGGCAATAATGACGGACGCAGTCATGATTTTCGGACGCACTCGTTTGACTGCTCCGTGATGAATCGCCTCTTTGAGGTCTTTCAATCCTTTCATTATTCCCTTTTGCTTCCATTCTTCGTAGGCTTGGTCGAGATAGAGGAGCATAACGACCCCTGTCTCTGCATCAAGTCCAGCGAGCGCTATGATTCCCACCCAGACCGCAATGCTCAGGTTGTAGCCAAGGAAGTAAAGGAACCAGAATGTGCCAACAAGAGAGAATGGAACTGCAAGGAAGATGATGGCCACCTTGGTCACCGATCGAGTGTTGAGGTAGATAATGATGAAAATAATGAACAGCGTCATCGGTATGACATACATCAATCGCTGTTGTGCACGCTGCATGTATTCATACTCGCCGCTCCAGATGATGTTGTAGCCGGCCGGTAACTTGATCTTCTCCGCTACCGTCCTCTTTGCATTCTGAACATAGGTTCCAACATCGATATCCTTGATGTCAACATAAACCCAGGAATTTGGACGCGCGTCCTCGCTTCGCACCACCATCGGCCCCTTACGTGGAGTGATCGTGGCCACCTGCGTGATCGGTATCTGCTCCCCGGTTGGTGTCGGAATAAGCACCCGCTTCAACGCCTCAATATTGTCCCGGAGTTCGCGACTGTACCTCAGGTTAACGGTGTAGCGCTCGAGCCCTTCCACAGTGTTCGTGATACTCATGCCCCCCATCGCAGTTTCAATGACGTTTTGCACATCTCCAACCGTCAACCCGTAACGGGCAGCTTCTTTACGATCAATATCGAAATCGAGATAATTGCCCCCCACCGCCCGTTCAGCGAAAGCGCTCAACGTACCGGGGACGGTCCGCATGACCGCTTCAACTTCCTTGCCGATTTCCTGCAACGTGTTCAGGTCCGGCCCGGAGATCTTGATCCCAACCGGCGTCTTGATCCCGGTGCTCAGCATATCGGTTCGTGTTTTTATCGGCATCGTCCATGCATTCGTGAGCCCGGGGAATTGAATTGCACGGTCCATCTCGTCGATGAGCTTCGCCGTGGTCATGCCCGGTCGCCACTCGCTTTCGGGCTTCAGCATGATTGTCGTTTCGATCATGTCCAACCCTGCGGGATCGGTTGCTGTTTCCGCGCGGCCAATCTTGCCGAAGACATGGTGAACCTCTGGAAACTGCCGAATGATCTTGTCGGTTTGCTGCAATAGCTCCTTTGCTTTCGTGATTGACATTCCCGGAAGGGTCGTTGGCATATAGAGGATATCGCCTTCATACAAGGGTGGCATGAATTCTGAGCCGAGCTTGCTCAATGGAAAAGCAGTTAATGCCAGCAGCACAAGGGCCCCAATGATAACCCATTTGTTGTATTTCAGCACAAAGTCAACGACGGGTGTATAGATCTTGATGAGAAAGCGATTGATTGGATTCCTTTCCTCGGGAAGAATCTTTCCCCGGATCAAGTACCCCATGAGAATGGGAACGATAGTAATCGACAGGATGGCGGCAGCGGCCATCGAGTACGTTTTCGTGAACGCAAGCGGTCTGAACAACCTTCCTTCCTGGGCCTCCAGCGTGAAGACGGGGATGAATGAAACCGTAATGACAAGCAATGAATAGAAAAGGGCAGGACCGACCTCCTTCGAGGCATCGAGGATCACCTGCCAGTGATCCCGCCGCTCTTCCGGCGGCTTCAAGGCCTCATGCTCAATATGTTTGTGCGCATTTTCGATCATGATGATCGCGGCATCCACCATGGCACCTATGGCGATCGCAATGCCGCTCAGCGACATGATATTCGCGTTGATTCCCTGCATCTTCATCACGATGAAGGCCATCAGGATCGCCGTCGGAAGCGTGAAGATAGCAACGAAGGAGCTGCGCGCATGCAGAAGAAAGATGATGCAGACGAGTGCAACGATGATGATTTCTTCTGTCAGCTTTTCTTTCAAGGTACCGATTGCCCGCTCGATCAGGCCTGATCGGTCATACGCGGGTTCAATCTTGACGTCATCCGGGAGACCCTGCTTCAGGATCTCGAGCTTCTTCTTGACATTCTCAATGACTTGGAGGGCGTTTTGACCGTACCGCATCACGATGATTCCGCCAACGACTTCCCCCTCGCCATTACTCTCAGCAAGACCGCGGCGCATCATCGGACCTATGGCCACATCAGCCACATCCTTTACATACACCGGAGTCCCGCTCTTCTTGTCAACCATGACAGGTATGTTCTTGATATCATCGATCGACTTGATATAGCCAAGCCCCCGAACCATGAATTCCGTCTCGCTCATCTCGATGACTTCACCGCCAACGTCGTTATTGGAGTTCTTGATCGCCATCTCAATCATGTTCAGCGGAACCCTGTAGGCGAGGAGCTTCGTCGGATCGACTGTCACCTGATACTGTTTCACATACCCGCCAATGCTCGCCACCTCGGCGACGCCACTCACCGTGGTCAGTCCATACTTGAAGTACCAATCCTGGTAGGAACGAAGCTCCTGCAACGAATGCTTGTCGGATTTGAGTGTATACATATAGATCCAGCCAACGCCGGTGGCATCCGGACCTAGAGTGGGGACGACCTTGGACGGCAGCCGCTTCTGCGCATAGTTCAGATACTCCAGCACCCGGCTGCGCGCCCAATAAAGGTCGGTCCCATCTTCGAAGATCACATACACGAGCGAATAACCAAAAAACGAATACCCACGGACCACTTTCGACCCTGGCACGGAGACCATAGCCGTTGTCAGCGGGTAGGTTACCTGATCCTCGACGATACGCGGCGATTGCCCTGGATATTCTGTATAGATGATGACTTGCACATCGCTCAAATCAGGTATTGCATCGATAGGGATGGAGAGCATCGAATAGATACCCCACCCTATCAAAAATAGCACGGCAAGGATCACCATGAACTTGTTGCGGACAGATGCCTCAATGATTTTCTCTAGCATGGCTTGAACCCTTCAACTGAACGTTAATCTCTTCTGCGTTGGTTGATGTTATTGACTCTGACCAACATACTTCTCAGGATCCTTCTTAAATTTCTCAAGGTCCTCTGTGCTGCAGAAGAAGTATTTCTTCCCCTTGTGGGTGTAGGAGAGTTCCTCTTTCTGCTGGGCTTCCATTCCGCAGACGGGATCGATGAATTTCAGGCTCACCGCCGTTTTCTTGTCCTGCATTTCATGTCCCTGATGTCCGGAGGCGGGCACATCTTGCATCTCACGGGATCCTTGCTTGCCCTTTGCTTTTTTTACTTTCTTCACCGGCTGTTGATTCATATCATGCCCGCTGTGCACCCCGGATTTTGTCGTGTCTGTCATCTGATGGCCCTCGTGCTCGGCCCCGCCAGCTTTTTCCCCTTCCATAGGCTTCGACATGTCCATTCCGGCGTGGCCAGCCATTTGGCTGATAGCTGCTTTCAAATTGCTCTCCGAATCGATGAGGAATTGCGACGACACTACGATCTTTTCTCCTTCTCTGATACCCTCCAGTATCTGCACATACCCTTCCGCCGTCAAACCAAGCTTCACTTCCCGGGGATCGAAGTAACCACCCCCAAGAGCCATCACAGCAATATTGCGTTCACCTGATCGAATGATCGCTTCATCAGGGACAGCTACGGCATACACACTGTTGGGGGAGGTTATTATGACTGTCGCATACATTTCTGGCTTCAAATCAAAGTTCTGCGTGTTTGGAACTTCAACTCGCACTTTCGCAGTTTTGGTCTCCATGTTGAGGTACGGATATATGTAGGTGATCGTGCCCTTGAATGCTTTTCCGGGAAGATAAGAAAGCTCGATCTCGACCTGGCCTCCGACTTTCACCCAAGGGAGCTCATACTGGTAAACGTCGGCCAGGACCCAAACATTCGACAGATCGGCAATCTTAAACAACTCCATCCCTCCCATAATGTTCTGACCTTTTTGCACCATTTTTTCAATGACGACGCCGTCCGCGGGGGAGTAGATCGTCATCGTCTTGTTCGGTGTCCCTCGCTCCTCGAGTGCTTCGATTTGGCTTTCAGGAATATCCCAATACTGTAAGCGACGTTTGGCGCTCTGTATCAGATTATCGGAGCCCTTTCGAGCTTCTTCAAGGCTGCTCTCGGATAGCTTCTTCCGATACCGCAGCGCCTGCAAGTATTCCTCCTGAGTTGAAACAAGTTCAGGACTGTACAATTCCATCAAAGGATCTCCCTTGTGGATGAGTTTTCCCGTAAAGTCCACATGGAGTTTTTCAACCCATCCCATGATCTTGCTGTTTACCGAGTAGACTCTCCGCTCGTCATAGTCGACCTTACCCACGGTGCGAATTGTTTTGTTGAGTTTTCGCTTCACCACATCTTCGACCTTAACACCAATGTTTTGGACAACCACCGGATCTATCTTGATCCCCTTCCCATTGCTTTCTCCTTCATACACCGGCACCAGATCCATTCCGCAATCCGGAGCTTTGCCTGGCTTAGCTGATGTAAACCAGGGATGCATGGGGTCTCTGTAATAGGCGATCTTCTTCTCGCCGGTACCACTCCCTGCCTCCTCGTACACCGGAACGAAGTCCATTCCATCAAATGCCTTCTTCGGCGTCGGGGAGGTGTTCTGAGGATTCATCGGATCCCGATAAAGGAGGATCTTCCTCTCCGTGGAGGAGCTGCCATGACTCGCGGGACGGAAAATCAACCAACCGCCGGCTAACCCGAGGACAATGCTAAGTATTGCAGTGATGACGATCTTCTTCATGTCTCTTTACTCCTGCGAAATTTGATTAACGTACTTTGTCGACGATTTCGTTGATATTCATACCAACGGACTGCTCCAACGCGGCCTGGCTTGCCATGTAACTCATAACCGACATATAGTAGTCCAGCTTCGACATGAGCACCATACGGTAGGCATCGATGAGCATCAGAAATTCAGTCTTCCCGGTTTGATACGACGCAATCGTGGATTGAAGCGTCTGCTCTGCCTGAGGGATCACTGTATTCTTGTACAGCACCACCAGGTTCTGATTTGTCTGCACCTTTACCAGAGCATCCTGCACCTCGAAAAGCGTCATGTTCCGCATGCTCGCATACTCATCTTCGGACTTCTGAATGTTCAATTGGTTTTCTTCGACCTTCGAAGTATATTTTCCACTCGACCACGGAGCGAGCGGAATGCTGACGCCGATCATCACAGACCAGAAATCGTTGCCTGTCATCGCCATGTCCTTGTACATCACCCGCGCCATCAAATCAGGGTAATACTCGCGTTTGGAGAGCGACAGCTCGGCCTTGTTCATGTCTATGCCGAAGTTCATTGCCTTCAGCTCCGGGCGGGACTCGAGAGCTAAGGGACGCAGCTGGTCAAGCGTCCATCGAGGCACATCGGCCTCGATATCCGGGACGTACCCTAGCGGAGTATCGGGCGATCGGCTCACAAGCGTATTGATCATCGATTCGACCACCTGCTTTTCTTTTTGAAGGTTCAAACCTACATTCACGAGCGTTGAAAGCTCTGTCTGTGCACGCAGGATATCCTGTTGCTTCCCCATCCCAACTTCGTATTGCTTTGATGCGATCTCGACAAATCTTCGCATGAGCTCCTGATTCTCGCCATTGATCTGGATTTTCCTCTGGACGAGATACAGCTCGTAGTAGGCGGACTTGAGATCGCGAAGCACTTTCCGCTCGAGCCCTCTGTAGCCCTGATCTACCATTTTTGCATTGTTTTCAGCCATGCTGCCCATCGCCGAGAGCTTGCCCGGGAACGGAAACATCTGCTGGACGAAATAATCGGTTTCCATCCCGTTCTTAAAAGGATTCGGGAACGATTGAATGGGCGTCTGGAAAAGTTCGACGCCCACCTGGAGCGCGTCCCAGGACGTCGCCTGTGAGACCTTGGTCTTTGCGGCCGCAGTCTGGTTACGGCCAGCGCGGAGTTGTGGATTGTTCCGAAGTGCTTCGGAAATGAGCTCGTCGAGTTTCAGCGGCTTGCTCTCTTGCGCCCATACGAGCGATGGGAGAAAAAGCGCAAGGGCAATTGCGTAACGAACAATTGTTTGCAACATGAGGCAACACTCCTTGTTCTTTTGACGAATGAACGCATTTTACAACTCTCCGGCGGCCGGACTACAAATGACCAAAGCTAGTATCGGATAAAAAACTGAGAGTTGCAGCGAGCGCTCCAATCACGAAAGGATAGATTTATCGCCCGTCGTGAGTTTCACGCAAAACAGGAATGTTTCTTAAATGAGGAATGAACCGTTGAGGACGTACCTATCCACCGAAGGTGGAGATATAACATGGACAACGAAGTAAGTGTGTGAGGGGCTATCTGCTTGGAGCAAGCTGCTCGAACCGACCGAAACGACGTTCGGGATTGCGGCAATGCTCAACTCTGGCTTGTTCTCCTTCTCGAGGAGAGCCTGCTTCAATGCGATGCCTCCAACCACGACGTCAATATGGCATGTGAAGTCTGACTTAAAGGATTGACCCGTGGGTGAGGCCATCGGCTGATCGCATCCATCATCATTCGTGTTCCGATTTGGAGAGCAGCAGGAGGCCGCTTGCATTTGGCAGCGATGCAAGACAGTCGTGGCACCCGAGCTCGCGGTTAGCACGAGAACAGCCAGAACAATTCTGATCAGTTTGATATTTTTATATGAGAGTAGCATCCGTTCCCATGCTTCAACATCTGTGTCTATGAGGAAGTTCCCAAGGCCGCCTTGAGAACCTTTCAATGCAATATATATCGAATTAATCTGATTCGCAATAGTTAGAATTCTCTTGGCTCTGTTCCCATTAACGCAAATTCTACAATCGGGGACTTTTTCCAGAACAGGGCTTAACGATCGAGCTCCCCCACACGGCGGCGTCAAACGCTCCCTAGAGAAAGGAACACTCAAACGATCTAACATGTCGGGTTGGATGAAGGACTGATATCGAATTGAAAAGAAACACGATTTCAATTACATTCACAATCAACCACGTCGTCACATACACAACTAAAAAGGACACTTCTATGAAACGCATCTTCTCGTTATTCATCATGGCCACATTCGCTCTGACGACCCTTTCGGCTCAGACAAAGCAGAACGCAGACTCAAAAGTGAGCAACACAAAAGTCGAGATGACCGTAATCCAGGTGCCGACAATAGTATGCGGTTCATGCGTCAGCACGATCACGAAAGCACTCAAGAAGGTCAATGGCGTGAAAACCACGAAGGTCGATCTCGAAAAGAAGACTGCAACCGTCAGCTTCGTTTCGACGAAAGTGACACTCTCCAAGATCGAGAAAGCCATTGCGAACGCCGGTTATGATGCAAATAACACAAAGCGCGACCCTGCAGCATATGAGAAGCTGGATGCGTGCTGCAAGAAAGATGCAAAAGAGTAAGCGTGCTCCGGACAGTACAAAGCGGCCACAAATACAAAGTCCCGCCCGGATACCGTCGGGCGGGACTTTCCTTTTGTTGGTCACGATCGTGTTACGCTTTGTCTCCCTCCCACTTGTCTCCATTCAGCCTTGCTTCCCCGGACCTGCGAAGTATTGTCAGAAGAAAACCAACGATGAGCGTGATGGTGCCAGCCCACACGAGGTTGATCATCGGTTTTATGCTCGCCTCAACAACCAGGGTCTCCTCCCGTTTCGGCACATTCTCATCGTTGGGCATCTTCACATTTATCTCTACCGCCGACTTTGATGGATCCTGCTGACTCGGCATCATCTGTCTGAGGGTGAACTCATAGGTCCTACCGTCAGACGATATATATGAGGCGGGGATGAATTCCGCTCCCGACGGCGAGTTCTTCACCTTCAGTTCGAGGCGCCTCTTCGTCTTCCCATCAGCAATTTGAAGCGAAGCGTTGATGAAGAATTCCTTCCCCTCCGCCATCGCAGCCCGCTGTTCGTCGGCAAAGTCGAAGCCCTGAAACTCTACGCCAAGACCTTTAATCTGTTGAGGTTCCCCTTTCACCAACCTGAGGGGGACATCAGTTGACTGGCTCGCCTCCTCGACCGTCACGGGAGAGACATAGAAATCCCTGCTGACAAAGTTGATCAGGTCCGGGTTGCGAATTGTCGAATTCTCCTCCTTGTTGAATCTCATGATCGGCGCGACCACTCTCTTGGTGTTACCGTGTTCCACCTGAACATTAAAAGCGTAGCGTTCGCTATCCAATTCCTTGTAGCCAAGATAGGTGAGCCGGTATCCCATCGTCTCCACAGGCTTTCCCCGCTCCAACGACAGCGTCGCCTTGGAATCGTAGTGCGACGAGGTGACGAAACCCAGACACATAATCGCCATGCCGATGTGAGCGATGGATCCACCGACAAACTTTGGATTTCCCATGAACACGCCATACCCAACCTTCAAATTGGAGAATAGCGAGAACGCAGCGCAGAATGTGAAGAGAAGGATCCGGAAGTCCGCTGAGCCCAGCATGAAGAACACCAGCGCGGTGACAACGAGCGAAAGCGCAACGGGCGTCAGTATGCTTTTCAGAAATGAACCGGCATTCGAATGTTTCCACCAGAGAAGCTGGCCAAGCCCTGAAAGCAGACAGATCACGATTCCGAGGGGAAGGTTCGTGTTGATGTAGTATGCAATCTCGACCGCAGAGGCTTTCCCCTTCAATATCGTCGTGATGATCGGGGACGATGTGCCGATTGCGACGAAGAGCGCCACAAAACTTAACGTGAATGCCCCGAGAAAAAGTGCAAATTCCCTGGAGAAATAGGAATGCTTGATGGGCAATTTCTGCATTTCTTTAATCCTGACGAAGAAGATACCGAAGCCGATCACGCTAAAAACCGCGATGAAGGCCAACAGGAGCCAGTACACCCACATCCCCGGATCAACAAACGAATGCACCGATGTGTCCCCCAATACTCCGCTTCGAGTCAGGAATGTGCTATACAGTGCCATGATAAACGTCAGCAGACTGAGCACAATATTCGTTTTGACAAACGCCCCGCTTTTTCTCTGATTGAGCGCGGTATGGATGGAGGCGACGCAGAGCAGCCACGGAATCAGAGATGAATTCTCGACCGGATCCCAACCCCAGAAC